>CAZBWA010000012.1:0-33183 GCA_964495555.1 uncultured Bifidobacteriaceae bacterium
CCACCCGTTCGCGGTGATCGCTTTCCTTAGCTCCTGAGTGCGCTTCGCGATGTTCCCGGCGCTCCACCGCCCCGACCACCGCAGCGCGGCTGCCCTCTGGCCTGGAAGTGCGCGCAGTGTCACGCGCGGATCGGTCGGTGCCGGGTAATCCTGGAGCGGACGATCACCCGGGAGCACGAACGACACCGTCCAGGTGCCCTCACCGCCTTCCTCCTGGATCACAGGTGCCGTCATGGCGAGTTGCTCACTCACCTCCTGCTGGATCACGGGTGCGGTCATGGCGAGAGACGCGTTCGTCCTGTTGGCTCCGGAGATGTAGTTGAGCAGCGGGCGGAACGCGGTATTGGTGGCCTGCTCAACTGCACCGGGGACCGTGACGTCGGCGACAACGCAGGGCGCATAGTCACGGAGTTCCAGATCACCGTGCGTGGAGATGACGGTGTAACGCTGCTGCTCGGTCACGTGGCGATCGTATGCGCTGCCGCGGCTATGTTGGGGGGTCGAATGACCCGTCGTTGACCGGAGGAGCCATGACCGAGCGCCCCACCATCCCAACACCGGAGTTCGCCGAGCGACTGGCGCGTGTGCAGGCGGCCATGGCAGAGAAGGGACTCGACGTCCTGGTCCTCTACGGCGATGACCGCGCAGTGTTCGGTGCGAACGCGACGCGCTGGCTTCTGGACTACGCGGCCCACTTCGAGAGTTGTTGCGTCATCGTGCCCCGCTCCGGAGTCCCCCACGTAGCGACCGGTGCCGAAGCGGAACTCTTCTACCGCAACACCGCACGCCTGGGAGAGGTCCATGTGGTGCGGGACTTCTGCATGCCTGATGAGGAATACCCGTACACGCACCCGATCACTTTCGATCAGTACGTGAAGGCAGCACGGAATGGCATGGATGGCGATGTGCGGCGGGTCGGGATCGTCGAACGCCTCTGGGCACCCGAGTGGTTGATGGACCGCTGGCGTGAAAACTTCCCTGGCGCGGAGATCGTTCCGTTCGATCACACCTGGTACGGGCTCAAGGCGATCAAGTCCCCCGCCGAGATCGAGGTCATCCGCTACGCCTACGACCTTGCCGAGCTGGGATTAGCCGCCGGGCGCGCGGCCCTGGCCGCCGGTGCCCGCGAGCGGGATGTCGCAGCAGAGATCGAATACGTGATGCGCAAGGGCGGGTCCGAGGGCTCCGGCATCGACACGATCGTCGGCTCCGGTGTGCAGCACACCACCGCGATCCTCACGCGCGCGTATCCGCGGGTGATCCAGAGTGGTGAGTTGGTTCTCCTGACGATCGCGCCGCGCTACGAGGGGTACCACTCCGCGATCGGGCGCCCCTACATGGTCGATGGTTCGGCACCTCCGGAGATCGCCGCCGCATCCGAGGGTGCCATCGAAGCGGCCGATGCCGTCGTGGCTGCCCTGCGACCCGGTGCTACCGGTGCCCAGGTGGCCCAAGCCGGGTTGCGCGTCCTCGCCGACCGGGGACTGCTGGAGTTATGCGTGTACTCCGGGAACCACAGCGTCGGCACCTCGGAGTTCGAGCCGCCGATCCTGACGTCGACATCGGACTACGTGGTGCACGCGAACATGGTGGTCTCGGTGGACGTTCCGCTCTTCTTTGCACCCTGGGGGGGCATGCGCTACGAGGACGGGTACCTCGTTACCGCAGACGGCCCCGAGAAGTTGACCACGACGCCACTGGAACCGCTCCGCAGCTAGCCGGGTTGCACAATCGCCGGCGGTGCAGCACCATCGAAATATGACTGAGATGACCTGTCCCAAGTGCCACGGAACCATGCGGACCTACGAGCGCAATGGCGTTCACATCGAGCAGTGCACCGAGTGCCGCGGAATCTTCCTGGATAAGGGGGAGCTGGAGCACCTCGCTGCAGCCGAAGCCCGCTGGCAGGCGGCGCCCCCGGCCCCCGCATCGCCTCCACCGGCCTATGGGTCACCGCAACCCGCCTACGGGTCGCCCAAGCCGTACTACAAGCGCAAGAAGAACTTCTTGGAGGAACTGTTCGACTAAGGGCTACTGCCCCGTGAGTCGTCCCCAGGCCACGAACACCGTCAGTGCCAGCAGGATCACGTTGAAAAGGATCACCGGGTACTCACGTCGACGGATATGAACTCCGATCGCAAGCACCATGATGATCGCTAGCCCGATGGCGGCCAGGGGCGTGAGCACCGGCGCAATCCCCGTGAGCTGCGGGAGGATCAGGCCGAGCGCACCCAGGATCTCCACGACCCCGATCAGTTTGATCGTCCGTGGCGAGTAGTCCGCGGCCCAGGCCATCCGGGCAACCATCGTGTCGACGGGCTTGGTCGCCTTCATGAGACCCGCCGCACCGAATGCCAGCGCCAGCAGGATCTGCACGATCCAGAGGATGATGTTCACGCGGGACTTCCCTTCTCGATGTCTCCGTTTTCGATGAGTGACTTCAGGTTGACTAGGGACTTCGCGGCAGCCTTCTGATTGTTGTCGTACGCGTTGATGAGCTTCAGCGCCGGCGGGAACCACGCTGTTCCGCCATCGAAGGTCTCCGTGACCACAGTGGTCGTGGCGTCGACGGGCTCAAGCTCGTAGCGCCAGGTATGCCGGCCGACATGCTGCCAACCGATACGCCGGCCCTCGTCGAACTCCACCACCGTGTTGCTGATTGTGTAGGGAAGGCCGATCCTCATCGACATGCCGAACTTCGCGCCCATGCTTAGCCGCTGCGGCCCCGACACGTTCCCCTGGACAGTCCCCGATCCGTCGAATCGCGCATGCTGCCGAGGGTCGGCAATGACATCGAAGATGGTCTGAGCCGGTGCATTGATGGTGATACGTGCTGCGCGGGCGTAGGGCTGACCGGTGTCGAGGATCTCCGCGCGCTGCTTCATATCGTCATGCTACGGCGCGCAGCCTGCGAGATACGCGAATGAATCTCGGAGATCGCCGCGTCATGCTCCGGCTTCATGAAGACACTGCGCAGGATCCGTGCCGCATCCTGATCCCGCCTCAGGTGGATGCCTCGTGCGTCGAGAGCACTTGCCGCCATGCCGTAGGTGGCGAGATGTATCTGTTCATCCGCGGGCGCTTGTGCGAGGCCCGTGAAGATCGCAGATGTATCGCGGTCCACGGCACTCATCGAGTCTCGTCGGGTGAGGGAGCACACGATGTCGAGGTCGGGTGGTTGCGCGGCCTGGAGGAAGGGATCCTGCTCCAGCAGATCGTGAAACGTGCGCGCAGCCGACAGGCATGGGGCGAGGAACGAGCCCAGACCGTCCGCGGTCAGCGGAAAGGCACGCAGGGTCAACCACAGGGCGCCCGCTGCTGCACCCGCACGACTGCACTCCAGCGAGATCTCCCCTAGGTGCAACTCATCCGATGTGAAGTAGGTGTAGGGCGAGTCGTGGCTGTAGTGCCGGCCGACGGCGGGATCGGCGAAGAGCACAGCACCGCAGCCGTAGGGCTGAAGTCCATGCTTGTGCGGATCGATGACGATCGAGTCTGCATCTGCCATGGCCGCGAAGGCAGGGGCCACATCACCCAACCGGTCCGCAATGATGCGGAAGAAGCCGCCGTAGGCGGCATCGACATGCACCCGCGCCCCGTGCGCGCGCGCCAGGGGGATGATCCGGTCCAGGGGATCGACAGCACCCAGGCCGGTGGTGCCCAGGGTTGCGATGACCATTCCGATGGCGTGCGTGCCGAGCGTCTCCTCCAGCGCCGTCAGGGACATGCGTCCGTGGGCATCCGTGGGCACGATCACCGCATCCATGCCGAGCACCTCCGCCATGCGGGTGTGCGTGTAGTGCGCATCGGCGCTCACCGCGATCGCGGTTCCCGGCTGTTCCCTCCGGCCCACCCACAGTGCTTCGAGATTGGCGATCGTCCCGCTGGAGGTGAGGTGGCCCAGGTGTCGATCGAAACCCACCATCGCAGCCAGGTCCGCGACCACCTCCTTCTCCATGCGACCGGTGGCAGGTCCGCCGTCGAGGGCGTGGTTGTTGGGATTGATGAGCATGGCTGCGAGGTAGCCCAAAACCGCGATGCGATGCGGCGGCTTGAGCATCTGACCTGCGTAGTGGGGGTGGAAGAACGGGTACATCTCCCCGGTGAGCCGTGCCAGGTACTCCTCGACGAGGGACTCGTGCCCGGCGAGGCTCGCACCGGGGAAGGGAGCGAAGGGGCCGTAGGAGTCCTGCCACTCGTCGATGGCCGCGTCGATGCGCGGCAGCCACGCTCGCAGGTCGTCAGACATCGCCTCCTATGCTTCCTGAGCATGAGTGTCCGGGTGTACTCGGGGCCGCACTCCGATCGCAATCGCGGTCCTGCCGGCTGGGTCCTCGCCCTTCCCTGGATCTTCGCCGGGTTCACAGTCCTCGGACAGATCCTGTGGATCCTCGTGAGCGGCAACGTCCGTATCGGACTGACGGCCCTCACCGTGGTCACGTTCTTCTGCGCCACGCTGACCCACGCGTATCTCTACCGTGGGATCACGTGGGCAGCCGGCTATGCGGCGATCACCCTGTCCTTCGGCTGGGGCATAGAGGTGCTGGGCACCATCACGCACTTCCCGTTCGGGGACTACAGCTATAGCGACACCCTGGGTCCCGCTCTCCTCGGCGTTCCCATCCTGATCCCGATGGCCTGGTCGATGATGGCCTACCCCGTGCTGCTGGCTGCCCAACGTCTGTCCTCCACCGCATTCGGTACTGCGTTCATCGGCGGCTGGCTGTTGGCATCGTGGGACCTGTTCCTCGACCCGCAGATGGTCGGCGAGGGCTACTGGATCTGGAATCAGGTGGGGTGGACGCTCCCAGGGATCCCGGGAATCCCGTTACAGAACTTCCTCGGCTGGCTGCTGTCGTCGATCGCGCTCATGTGGGTCCTGGATCGGATGAAGCGCAAGGTCGTCAACGACTCGGTGCCGAACGCCATGCTGCTGTGGATCTATCTGTCAAACATCCTCGCCGCCGCCGTCTTCTTCGGAAAGCCAGGTGTGGCCCTGTGGGGTGGCATCTGCATGGGAATTGTGATCATCCCGTGGCTGTGGCGGCTGTGGAGTCAACCGCGGTGGTGAGCCGCGCCCTCGTACGTGCCGCATCCCTCACCGCTGTCGGTCTCACGGCGCACACGGCCTACAACCTGACCCGGCTGCGGACACTCCCTGGCTCTGCTCCGGACGTGTCGGAATCGGTGAGCATCCTGATCCCGGCGCGCAACGAGGAAGCACATATGGCGCGCATCGTGCAGGACGCCCTCGCGCAGACGGGTATCGCCGACCTCCGAGTGATCGTCCTCGATGACGGTTCAACTGATCGAACCGCCGAGATCCTCGACTCGATCGACGATCCACGCCTCACCGTGATCCACGCACCCGATGACCTGCCACCTGAGGGCTGGCTCGGGAAGACGTGGGCATGCGCACGCCTCGCCGAGGAGGCGAGTGGATCGGTGCTCGTCTTCCTCGACGCCGACGTGCGCCTGGAGCCGGGCGCCGTCGCCGGCGGTATCCACCTGCTGCGCAGTCTCCGGATGGATCTCGTCGCGCCGTATCCGCGGATCGATGCGTCGACAGCACTCCAGCGTCTCGTCCAACCGATCCTGACGTGGTCGTGGGCGACCACCGTGCCCCTCGGCTGGGCGGAGACCTCCCAGTGGTCGTCACTCTCGGCCGCAAACGGACAGTTCCTCGTCTTCGATGCCGAGGCGTATCGACGGATGGGCGGACACGCAGCCGTGAGCGCGGAAGTCCTGGAGGACATCGCTCTGATGCGAGCGATGCGGACAGCGGGCGGACGGGCGATCACCGCCGATGGTTCCGATGTCTCGTCCTGTCGCATGTACGCGACGGATCAGGAGATGGTCGACGGGTACACGAAGTCCCTGTGGGATGCCTTCGGCAGTGCCGCCGGGAGCATCGCGGCCACCACATTCCTGCTCGGCACCTACACGCTCCCTGCACTTGCACTGGCGTCACGTGACACGAGCACGCGACGCTGGGGTGCCCTCGGATATGCCGCAGGCGTGCTCGGGCGCGAACTCGTCGCTCGTCGCACCGGAGAACCGTGTCTGACGCGCGGCTCCCCCGATCCCCTCGCCCACCCGGTGTCCATCGCCGTGGTCGCCGCCCTGACCGCCCTGTCCTGGAAGCGACGTCGCGCGGGCACCACGCACTGGAAGGGCCGCCCCGTATGAGCCGCATCGCCGTCGTCGGCGCAGGCGTCGGTGGACTCGCTGCCGCTGCACGCCTGCGCGTCAAAGGTCACGACGTCACCGTCTACGAACAGGGCCCGAGCGTGGGCGGCAAGCTCGCGACCTACCGTCGGGAGGGATTCGCCTTCGACACCGGTCCCAGCCTGTTCACACTCCCCGCGGTCTATCGCGATCTGTTCCTCAAGACCGGTGCGCCCCTCGAGGACGAGGTGGACCTCCAGGCCCTCGACCCTGCCTTCGGTTATCACTTCGCCGATGGCAGCGGCGTGGTCCTTCCCGGAGTGGATCCCGCGCGCTGCGCCGTGGCCCTGGGCGATGCACTCGGCGGTGACGCGCAGGCCGAGTGGCGGGCGTTCATGGAGCGTGCGAGTGACATGTGGCAGTTGACCCGTCGCCCCTTCCTCGAATCCCCTCTCGACGGCTGGCGCACCCTGCTCCCCCTGGCTGCACCGCGCGACGTGCGCACGATCGCCCCCTTCACCTCCCTACGCTCGCTCAGCCGCAGCTTCTTCGACGACCCACGCCTCATCACGCTCGTCGATCGCTACGCCACCTACACCGGCTCCGACCCGCGCAAGGCACCAGCCGTGCTGGCGACGGTTCCCTACGTCGAGCAGGCCTTCGGGGCCTGGCATCTCGGCGGTGGCGTGGGCACGCTCGCCGACGCCCTCCACCGCAGGTGCCTCTCCCTCGGGGTGGATGTGCAGGTCCATGCATCGATCTCACGCATCACGACGCGCGAGAGCGCTGTCACGGGTCTCGACGTGGGAAGCACCCATGTCGACGCCGACATCGTCGTGGCGAATGCCGACGCCAGCGTCGTCTACGGGGAACTCGTCGACGACCCGGCAGCGCGCAAGGAGCGTTCCCGCGTCACTAGTGCCGCGCCATCGTTGGCCGGTTTCGTGATCCTCCTCGCGCTGCGGGGGCGCACCTCGGGACTCCACCACCACAACGTCTGGTTCCCGGAGCAGTACGACAATGAGTTCGACTCGATCTTTGGCTCCTCCCCGCGCGCCGTCCCCGATCCCGCCATCTACGTCTGCGCCCCCGACGACCCCGCGATGGCACCCCCCGGTCACGAGGCATGGTTCGTGCTCGTCAATGCACCGCGGCACGGTCGCGGAGGCATCGATTGGACGGCTCCCGGGGTCGCCGAGGGGTACGCGGACCACGTGCTTGCGGTCCTCGCCCGCCGAGGTATGGATGTGCGTGATCGGGTCCTGTGGCGCGAGGTCCGCACCCCGGCAGACCTCGAGCGATCGGTTCGCGCACCCGGTGGCTCCATCTACGGCCAGTCCAGTAACGGGCCGCGTGCCGCCTTCACCCGTCCGGCGAACAGGTCGCCCGTGCAAGGCCTTTTCCTCGTCAGTGGGTCCGCTCACCCCGGCGGTGGACTCCCGCTCGTCGGGATGGGTGCCGAGATCGTGGCCGAACTGATCGGCCGGGCCTAGGAAGCCTGCGCCGCCTGCAGATCCAGGTTGCGGTAGATCTCGATCGTCGCCGTCGAACGGTTCAACGTGTAGAAGTGCAAACCGGGTGCACCCATGTCCATGAGACGGGCGCAGAGGTCGGTGGCCACGTCGACGCCGAGAGCGCGGACGGCCTCGGCATTCTCGCCGAGCGCGGCGAAACGCGCAGCGAGGTCGGTGGGAAACGCCGCACCGGAGAGCGCGGCGAAGCGTTCGATCTGTCCCAGGTTGGTGACCGGCATGATCCCGGGGAGAATTGGAATCGAGCAGCCGTGCGCGCGAGCCCGCTCCACCAGGTGCGCGTAGTCCTCGGCCCGGAAGAACAACTGCGTGATCGCGTACTCGGCCCCGAGTTGCTCCTTGCGCGCCAAGACCCGGGCGTCGGCATCCAGGTCCGGGGACTCCGGGTGGCCCTCCGGGAACGCGGCGACGCCGACACTGAAGTGTCCGAGGGAGCAGATCATCTCCACAAGCTCGTCGGCATGCGTGAGGCCGTCCGGATGCGCCTCCCACGGGCCGGAGGCTGGGGGGTCACCGCGCAGCGCGAGCATGTTGGTGATGCCGCCCGCGGCGTATTCCTGGATCACTCCGCGCACCTCGTCGCGGGATGCGCCGACGCAGGTCAGGTGCGCAACAGGCAGGACCGTGGTCTCCTCGGCGATCTGCGTGGTGATGCGCACCGTGCGATCCCGGGACGATCCGCCGGCGCCGTAGGTGACGGAGAGGAAGGTCGGCGACAGCGCCTCCAGTCGACGCACCGTCGCCCAGAGCTCGGCCTCGCCCTCGGGGGTCTTAGGTGGGAACAATTCGAAGGAGAAGGAGGTCTCACCGCGCCGAAGCAACTCCCCGACGGATCGGGAGACCCCCGTGCGCGCCACCATGGTGGCAGCCTACGGGGACGCGGCATCGGCGCAGGCGTCGTGAGCGACCCGTAGGCTCGCGATGTGCATGAGGCATCACCGAGGACCGCTCCACTCGACGTCGCCGACCTGCGCGCCCGCGTCCAAGTGGTGGTCGATCGTGTCCTGCGCGAGCAGGGATCGCTGCTCACGTCGCTAGGCGACGACCTGACCCCACTCGCCGACTCGCTGACCGGGCTGTTGTCCGGGGGCAAGCGCCTGCGCCCGGCGTTCTGTTATTGGGGGTGGCGTGGTGCAGCAGCGGATACCTCCCTCGACGATGGTGTCCTCGAAGCGGCGAGCGCACTCGAATTCCTTCAGGCCTGCGCACTGATCCACGACGACGTCATGGACGGTTCGGACACCCGGCGCGGGCTCCCCGCGGCCCACCGACACTTCGCATCCCTGCACCGGGAGGAGCAGTGGCACGGGTCCCCGGAGGGATTCGGCGTCGGGGCGGCCATCCTGCTCGGCGACCTCTGCCTGTCCTGGGCGGACGAGGTGATGCTCACCGCCTCGCTCCCCCGGGAGGCACTCGCCCGCGCCAAGCGCGTGTACGACGAGATGCGCACGGAATTGATGGCGGGTCAGTATCTGGACCTGTTGGAGCAGGCACGTGGTGGAGGATCGACCGAGCGGGCACTGCGCGTGGTCCGATACAAGTCCGCCAAATACACGATCGAGCGGCCGCTGCACATCGGAGCAGCCTTGGCCGACGCGCCGTCCGAGGTGTTCGCCGCGTACACCGGGTACGGGTTGCCCCTCGGCGAGGCGTTCCAACTACGCGACGACATCCTGGGCGTCTTCGGCGATCCTGCGGAGACCGGCAAGCCGGCCGGTGACGATCTCCGCGAGGGCAAGCGCACGGTCCTCGTCGCCCTCGCCGCGGAGCGTGCGTCCACGGCGCAGTCGGCCACACTGCACCGCTATCTCGGTGATCCGGCTCTCGATGCGCGCGGAATCGAGGCATTGCGTGACGTGATCGAGGACACAGGCGCACGCCAGTCCACCGAGGAATTGATCGGTCGCCTCCTCGACTCGTCACTCGCGGCGCTGAACTCCGCACCCCTCGATCCCCTCGCCACCGAGGTCCTCACCGGGCTTGCCTATGCGGCAACCCGGCGTTCCTTCTAGCCTGGGGCCATGAACCCCCTCTCCCGCTGGCTGCCCTTCGGTGGACCACGCACGGTGACCGGACCCACGGAACGTGTCGTCGTGGTCGGAGCGGGACTGGCAGGACTGTCCGCCGCGATGCGACTGGCCGGCGCCGGACGCGAGGTCACGGTCCTCGAGCGGGAAGACGTTCCCGGCGGACGGGCGGGCCGGCTGGACATCACGACCGCGGATGGCACCTACCGATTCGACACCGGTCCCACGGTGCTGACCATGCCGGACCTCATCGCCGATGCCTTCGACTCCGTTGGCGAGGACATGGACACATGGCTCGACCTGGAGCCCATCTCGCCCCTCTACCGGGCGTTCTACCCGGATGGCTCCGTCCTCGACGTCCACTCCGACACCGAGGCGATGGCCCAGGAGATCACCGAGGTGATCGGACCCGAGGAAGCGGCCGGCTACCGACGGTACGTGGACTTCGTGTCGCAGCTCTACAAGTACGAGATGCGCGACTTCATCGACCGCAACATCGACTCTCCCCTCGACTTGCTCACCCCCGACCTGGCCAAGCTCGTCGCGATCGGGGGGTTCCGCAAGCTCGCACCAAAGGTCCGCGAGTACCTCAAGGATCCGCGCACCGAGCGCATCTATTCGTTCCAGGCGATGTACGCCGGACTCTCGCCCTACGACGCGCTCGCCATCTACGCCGTCATCGCGTATATGGACTCCGTGGCGGGTGTCTACTTCCCCAAGGGGGGCATGCATGCGCTCCCCGTGGCGATGGCGGGCGCCGCCGAGAAGCACGGCGTCACGTTCCGCTACGGCACGACGGTTGCGTCGATCGAGACCCGTGGTGATCGGGCCACCGCCGTCATCACCGAGGACGGTGAGCGCATCGAGGCCGACGTCGTCGTGGTGAACGCGGATCTGCCCGTCGCCCACCGCGATCTGTTGGGCAGTGAGCCCTGGTCGATCCGTCGCCTGAAGTACTCGCCTTCGTGCTACCTGCTCCTGGCCGGATCCTCGGCGCACTACTCGAAGATCGCCCACCACAACATCCACTTCGGGCGCAGCTGGCAAGGGGTCTTCGAGGACCTCATCGACCATCGCAGCCTGATGTCCGACCCGAGCATCCTCGTCACGAACCCGACCCGCTCGGATCCCTCCCTCGCCCCCGCGGGCAAGGAGATCTACTACGTGCTCTTCCCCACGCCCAACCTCGACTCCCCGATCGATTGGCAGCGCACCGCGCCGCGGTACCGACAGGAGGTGCTGCGCACCCTCGAGGAGCGCGGCTACGTCGGCTTCTCCGATGCGATCGAGGTCGAGGACGTCACCACACCCGTGGAATGGGGTGCGCGCGGCATGGAGCGCGGCGCCCCCTTCGCATCCGCGCACTCCTTCCTGCAGACCGGGCCGTTCCGACCCAGCAACCTGTGGGGAGAGAACGTGGTGTTCACCGGATCGGGCACACAGCCCGGTGTCGGTGTCCCGATGGTGTTGATCTCCGGACGCCTGGCTGCCGAACGCGTCACCGGTAAGGATCCGAACTACCGATCCCGGGCGCTGCGGTAGGTCGGGCAGACTGCACCCGTGAGCAGCCGGGACCTCGATGCCGCTGGCATCACCGACCCGGAGATGCGCATCTCGTACGAGCGGTGCCGCGAACTCAACGCGCAGTACGGGAAGACCTACTACCTGGCCACGCTGCTGTTGCCTCCGGCCAAGCGCCCGTACGTCCACGCCCTCTACGGATTCGCCCGGTACGCGGACGAAATCGTCGACGACCTCGCCTCGACGCTGACCGATCAGGAGAAGTCCGACTGGCTGGGACGCTGGGGGGACGCCTTCCTCGCCGATGTCCGCCGCGGATCCTCCGACGATCCCGTGTGCCGCGCCGTGGTCGACACGGTGCAACGTTGGGAGATCCCCACCGAGCACTTCGAGGCCTTCCTGCATTCGATGCGCATGGACCTCACCGTGACGGAGTACCCCACCTACGAGGACCTCTACGAGTACGTCTACGGGTCTGCCGCGGTGATCGGTCTGCAGATGGTCCCCATCCTTGAACCGACCTCGCCTGAGGCATACGAACGTGCGATGGATCTCGGAGTCGCGTTCCAGTTGGCCAACTTCATCCGCGACGTGAACGAGGACCTCGATCGCGGGCGCGTCTACCTCCCGCTGGACGAACTCGAGCGTTTCGGCGTCACCCGCGCGGTGCTCGAGAGGCGTGTGGCGACCCCGGAGGTGAAGGCGGCACTGCGCCACCAGATCGATCGGGTGAAGCGACTCGAGGAACGCTCGCGCCCTGGAGTGGAGATGCTGCACCCCTCCTCACGTGACTGCATCGAGGCAGCGCGAGTCCTCTACTGCGGCATCGCCGATCAGGTGGTGGCCATCAACTACGAGGTGTTCAAGAAGCGCGCCAAGGTTCCGATCGTGAGGCGACTCTCGGTGGCGTTCCCCGCATGGCGGCGCGCGGTGCGGGCGCGCCATCGATTCGGTGCGGGGCACCCGCACGGTATCGCCGCCTAACGTCGCCAGATCGGCGGCCCTGCGGTGGGCGTGCGTTGGAGGCCGCGTCGACCGAACCACACCCAGAGACTCAAGGAGAGAAGCACCAGGGAGAAGCCGAAAAGGATGTCCTCGGCCGGTGCGAACACGATCCGACCGTCACCGAACATGGGCGGTGGACCCGAGGCCGGTGAGGTCCCGCCGATGATGGCGTCGTCGTCGTAGAGCACGATCCCGAATCCGGTGAACATGCCATTCGTGATCAGTTGGAAGAACAGGATGATCGCGTAGGCGACCCAGAAGGGCTTACGCGTCACCATGCGCGTGCGAAGAACGAACAGGTCAATGATGAGGGCGATCACCACCGCGAGGATCCCGATCTGCGTGTACGTCATGCCCCGTCCCCCACATCCCAGCCCTTGACGCTGCGGACGGCCTCGAGAGTCAAAATCGAGGCGATGGGGATCACCATGAAAAAGAACAACTCGTCGATGGGGATCTCGGCCGGGAGATAGATCCCGAGAATTCGATCCTCGTCGAACCACCAGTGACCCTGACTGATGGCATAGGCGTCCCACACGAGGAACGGCCAGACGACGATGACGATGACTGCGAGCAGGCGCCGGGAGCGTGCGAATACGCGGGTACGCAGGACGAGTTCGAGCCAGAGGGAGCCGACCAGGACGAAGGCGAGTACCGCGACGTAGGAGAAGCGCCCGAACATCTACCTATACTGACGCATCCATGACCACCGACCCGCGACTGCGTCTGGGATTGCTCGGTGGGGAGTGCACGGGCAAGAGCGCATTTGCCGCTCGGATCAGCGCCGAGACCGGCGCACACGTCGTCGGCGAGTACCTCCGCACGTTCGTCGAGACGTCGGGTCGGCCACCGACCCGCGAGGAGCAGGTCGCGATCTTCGACGCACAGCGGGCCATGGATCGCCATGAGTGCCCAAGCCCGATCCATGTCGCCGACCCAGCCCCGGGCATGACGGCGGTCTACAGCCTCGTCTACTTCGACGATGCGAGCCTGATGGAACAGGCCCTCGCCGATGCGCGGACCTTCGATCTGCTCGTGTGGTGCGACACCGATATCCCCTGGGTACCCGACGGGGCCCAACGCGACGGTCCGGAGTTCCGGGACGCCGCACATGCAGTGCTCACCGAGAGGCTCGTCCCACTGCTGCGCGAGGAGGGAATCCCGGTCCTCCGGGTGAGCGGCGGTATCGATGAGCGCTGGGCGGCGATTCGGGAGCGTCTCCCCGAGGCGTGGCACCCCTGATCGACCCTCGTCCCTACCTACACTCCCAAGGGTGGAGACCGCTTCCCCGGCCGACCTCGTCGGCGAGGTCGTCGACGGGCGCTATCGCGTGCGTCGCATGGTGGCGCGTGGCGGCATGGCGACGGTCTACGAGGCCCTCGACGTACGGCTGGACCGGGGTGTCGCGCTCAAGGTCATGCACCCCCACCTGGCGGCCGACCCGGACTTCGTCGCACGCTTCGAGCGGGAGGCGAGGGCGGCAGCTCGACTGAATCATCCGCACGTGGTCGCGGTGTACGACCAAGGCGCATCCGACGGCCTCGTCTACCTGGCGATGGAGTTCATACCCGGACGCACCCTGCGCGACATCCTCCGCGCACAGGGTCGACTCGCCCCCGAGCAGGCCTTCGCCATCACCGAGTCCGTGCTCGATGCCTTGGGCGACGCACATCGCGCGGGATTCGTGCACCGCGACATCAAGCCGGAGAACATCCTGATCTCCGACGATGGCCGGGTCACCGTCGCGGACTTCGGACTCGCGCGCGCCATGGCGACCACATCCACGTCGGCAACGACGGGGATGATCATCGGCACGGTGGCCTACCTGTCCCCCGAACAGGTGGAGACCGGCGGTGCGGATGCGCGCTCGGACATCTACTCCATGGGCGTCTGCCTGTTCGAGATGCTCACCGGGCGACTCCCTCACGCGGGTGAGAGCCCACTGGCCATCGCCTACCAGCACGTGAACGCCGACGTTCCCGCTCCCTCGCAGTTCACTCCGTCCCTCGGACGTGACGTGGACGCGGTGGTCGTGACCGCGACTCGGCGTGATCCGCAACGCAGGTACGCCTCCGCCGACGACTTCCTCGCCGACGTGCAGCGGGTGCGGCGCACGCTCCCGGTGCCGCAGGGATGGGAGCCCGGCCACGACACCGTGATCGTCGCCTCGCCGATGGAGACCCAGCAGTGGGATCGTCCCGAGCCCCGGCGGCGGCGCGCACCCTGGCTCCTCGCGGCCATCGTCGTCGCACTCGTGGCTGCGGGGGCGGGCACCTGGTGGTTCCTGCACGGCGGGACCTCCCCGGCACCCGACGTCACCGGGCTCACTGTGAGTGACGCGCAAGCGGCGCTGACGGCATCCGGCTACCAACTGGTCGAGGGGTCGCAGGAGTTCAGCGAGACGGTGCCAGCCGGGGTGATCATCGCGACTGATCCGGCTCCCGGCGACGGCATCCGCGAAGCGGGGACCATCTCCGCCGTCGTATCCCAGGGACCCGAGCGCTATCCCGTCCCCGACCTCGCCGGCCTCACACCGGAGGCGGCTGCCGATCAACTCCTGGCGATCCCGCTCGCCACCGCGGGGCGTACCGAGGTGTTCGACTCGGTGATCCCGGCCGGACAGGTGGTGGGTACCGAACCGCCGACCGGGGAGAGCCTGCCGCCGAACGCACCCGTGGATCTGCTCGTGTCGAAAGGCCCCGAGCCCATCGAGTTGGCCGACCTGACCAACCGCCGCGTCGCCGGTGCGAGCGCGGCGTTGGAGGAACGCGGCCTCGTGGTCACCGTGGTCGAGCGCTTCTCGGAGAAGATCGAGCAGGGCCGCATCATCGGCCAGTCCCCCGCGCCGGGGACCACCGTGCCCTCAGGCACCACCGTGGAGATCCTGGTGAGTAAGGGACCGCCGCCGGTCGTGGTCCCGAACCTCGTGGACATGCGACGCAAGGCCGCCGTGACAGCACTCGAGGACCTCGGACTGCGCGCTCAGGTGGAGGCCGGGGAGTTCACACCGCTGAATCGCGTGATCTCGCAGGTCCCGGCCGCAGGCACCGAGGTGCCGAAGGGCAGCACGGTCACCCTGCGCATCATCTAGTCGCTAGAGCAGCGCGCCCTCGTGCTCCAAGAGCAACACTTTCAGATCCGCCCCGAAGCCGTAGGCGCCGATCGACCCATCGGCGTGGATGATGCGATGGCAGGGGACGAAGGGCGCCACATGGTTCATCGCGCACGCGGTTCCCGCTGCACGCACCGCCCGGGGATTACCCGCCGCTTTCGCCAGATAGGAATAACTCGAGACCGTGCCACCGCGCACCTTGCGCAGCGCCCGCCACACCTTCTGCTGGAAGTCCCCGCCCGGCTGGTCCACGGGAACCTCCAGGATCGCATCGACGTCCCCATCGATCCACGCACGTACCGCGTCGCTGACGCCGTCGACACGACGCACCGATCGGACATCGTCCAGATCGACATGCGCGGTGTCGGATGGTCGGGGGGATCCGAACCAGGAGGCCACCACCACGCCGTCCTCGTCGGCCACGAAGCCCAGCGGTCCCCAGGGGGTCTTGACCGACGAGCGTCGCAACTCTGCGAAACGACGGGAGGTCATGCGACGGCCAGGTCCCGTGGACTCGTCCCAGTCTCCTGCTGCACAAGGCGGCGCAGATGCCGCTCGCTCACATGCAGCATCGCTGCCGTGGCACGCACTGTGAGACCGAGGCGCAGGTATCCCCGCGCCTGACGCACGACCTCGGCCCGGAAGGCGAGTTGCGGATGGACCGTGTCGGGTCGGCAGCGCCGACAGGGGCGGAATCCGGATGCGATCGCGTGGGCGAGGTCGTCGAACCAGACGATGTTCTCCGGTCGCGGAGCTCGACTCGCGCAACCCACCCGGCAGACGATGCCGGTGGTGCGGACCGCGTAGAGGAGGCTCACGGAGTCATCCTGCCCCGCGCGCACCGGAACCGCCAGGGCCCGGAGCGGACTCGTAATTCGCTGGCTCTAGCGGCGGATGAGCATGTCGGCGACGAGGAAGGCCAGCTCCAGGCTCTGCTCTCGGTTTAGCCGCGGGTCGCATGCCGTCTCGTAGCGCTCGTGGAGATCAGCCTCGGCGACGCCCCCGGTGCCGCCGATGCACTCGGTGACGTCGTCGCCGGTGAGTTCGATGTGGATTCCACCGGGGAACGTGCCCAGGGCGCGGTGCACCTCGAAGTAGCCCTCGACCTCGTCGATGACATCGTCGAAGAAGCGCGTCTTGTGACCTGAGGCTGCCTCGCGCGTGTTGCCGTGCATGGGATCGCACACCCAGACGACGGGGATACCGCTCGCATCGACCTTCTGGACGATGCCGGGGAGGACGTCGCGCACCTGGGAGGCGCCCATGCGCGTGATGAGGGAGAGGCGACCGGGGACGCGCTCGGGGTTGAGCCGCTCGGCGATCTCGACGATCTCATCAGGTGAGGCTTTGGGGCCCACCTTCACGCCGACCGGGTTGGAGATCGTGGAGGCGAAGTGGATGTGGGCGCCGTCCAACTGGCGCGTGCGCTCCCCGATCCACAGGAAGTGACCCGAGACGTCGTAGGGCTTGCCCGTGCGGGAGTCGATGCGGGTGAGCGCACGCTCGTAGTCCATGGACAGGGCCTCGTGGGCTGCGTAGAACTCGACGCGCTCGAACTCGGTGGGGTTCGCGCCACACGCCTTCATGAATTGGAGTGCTCGGTCGATCTCACTCGCGAGGGCGTCGTACCGCTCACCCGCGACCGATTCGCGGACGAAGTCCTGGTTCCACGCATGCACCTGACGCAGGTCTGCATATCCACCCTGGGTGAAAGCGCGCACGAGGTTGAGTGCCGAACCCGATGCGTGGTAGGCCTGCACGAGCCTCTGGGCATCGGGGCGACGCAATTGCGCATCGAAGACGAGGGAGTTCACGGCGTCGCCGAGGTAGCTCGTCAGTTCCACCCCGTCGCGGACCTCGACCCCGCTGCTGCGCGGCTTGAAGTACTGGCCGGCCAGGCGTCCCATCTTCACGACCGGCAGGGACGCGGCGTAGGTGAGGATCACCGACATCTGGAGCACCGTCTTGAGGCGGGCCCGAATGGAGTCCGCCGTGTTGGCCTCGAATGTCTCCGCGCAATCCCCGCCCGTCAGGACGAAGGCCTCCCCGCGACTGGCCTGGGCCAGTCGTTCGGTGAGGAGGTCGCATTCGCCGGCGAACACGAGGGGCGGAAGCGTGCGTAGGGTCGCCACCGCCTGGTCCAGCTCAGCCTGATCGGGCCACGGAGGCTGCTGGGCAGCCGGAAGCTCGGGCCACGTAATCATGTGACAAGGGTAGAGGTGGGCTATCCGAAGAAGGTACGGGCTTCCTCGTACCGCGCCACGGGGACCGTCTTGAGCTCGCCGGTGGCATCCTTCAGGGGCACGCGGACAATGTCGGTGCCGCGCAGGGCCACCATCTTCCCCCAATCCCCGTCCTTCACAGCCGAGATGGCGTTCAGTCCGAAGCGGGTCGCCAGCACGCGGTCGAATGCGGTGGGCGTGCCACCGCGCTGGATGTGACCGAGCACCGTGGTACGCGCTTCCTTGCCGGTGCGCTCCTCCAACTGCGCGGCGAGCCACTCGCCGATGCCGGAGAGCTTCACATGGCCGAAGGCATCGAGCGTCGTGTCTTTCGTCACCAGGTCGCCGTCGATCGGCATCGCACCTTCCGCGATGACGATGATCGGTGCGTACGAGGCATGGAAACGCGACTCCACCCAGCCGACCACGTCGTCGAGGGAGAAGCGGACCTCGGGGATGAGGATGACGTTCGCACCACCGGCCATGCCCGAATGCAGGGCGATCCAGCCGGCGTGGCGACCCATCACCTCGCAGATGAGGATGCGGTGGTGCGACTCGGCCGTGGTGTGCAGGCGGTCGATCGCCTCCGTGGCGATCGTGACCGCCGTGTCGAAGCCGAAGGTGTAGTCGGTGGCGTTCAAGTCGTTGTCGATCGTCTTCGGGACGCCGACCACGTGCACGCCGTGCTCGTGGAGGGCCGTCGCGACGCCGAGGGTGTCCTCACCGCCGATCGCGATCAGTGCGTCGACCCCGAGGGTCCGCAGGTTCTCTTCGATGCGCTCGAACCCGCCCTCGATCTTCGCCGGGTTCGTGCGCGAGGAGCCCAGGATCGTGCCGCCGCGCGGGAGGATGCCGCGCACCTGCGCGATGCCGAGATCCATGGTCAACATGTCGAGGGGGCCGCGCCATCCGTCGCGGAATCCGACGAACTCGTAGCCGAACTCGGTCACGCCTCGGCGGACCACAGCCCGGATCACCGCATTGAGTCCGGGGCAGTCCCCGCCACCGGTCAGGACACCGACGCGCATGTCACATCCCTTCGCATGTAATCGCTGTCATGACACAACCTAGCGACCCGCTCCCTACGATGCGCCGATGGGTGGATGCCTGCTGGCGATCGACGCGGGGACCACCGGGGTGACGGCCCTGCTCGTCGACGAGTCCGGGACGGTCCTGGCCAGCGGCTATCGGGAGTTCCCGCAGTACTTCCCCGCCGACGGCCAGGTCGAGCACGACCTCGGCGAGATCTGGGCGGCGACCCTCGACGCCTGCCGTGCGGCGCTGGATGCCTCCCCTCGGTCACCCGTCGCCGTCGGCATCACCAATCAGCGGGAGACGGTCTGCCTCTGGGACGCCGAGACCCTGGGTGCCCCGCGTCGGGCGATCGTGTGGCAGGACCGCCGCACCGCACCGATCTGCGACCACCTACGCGCCGAGGGACATGAGGCCGCGGTGAGCGCCGCCACGGGGCTGCGGCTCGACCCCTATTTCAGCGCCACCAAGCTCACGTGGTTGCGACTCTCCGAGCCGCACACCTGGCACCACGTGGAATCCGGTCGCGTCGTGATCGGCACCGTGGACTCCTACCTCATCGCCCGCATGACCCGGGGACTGCACCACGTCACCGATCACACCAATGCCTCGCGCACCCTGCTCTACGACCTGGATGCCGGCGCGTGGTCGCCCACTCTGTGTGAGCTCTTCGGTGTCCCCATGGACGCCCTGCCCGCCATTGTTCCCTCCGTCGGAACCGTCGGCACGACGGATCCCGCCTCCTTCCTCGGGCTATCCATCCCCATCAGCGGGATCGCGGGCGATCAGCAGGCGGCCCTCGTCGGACAAGCGGGCTTCGCCTCCGGCGATGCGAAGTGCACGTACGGCACCGGTTCGTTCCTGCTGGTCAACACGGGTGACCAGCGACCGACCTCCACCCACGGGCTGCTCGCGACGGTGGCATTGGGATTGCCCGATGGACGCCGCACCTTCGCCCTGGAGGGCGCGGTGTTCATCACAGGCGCTGCGGTCCAGTGGCTGCGCGACGGACTGGGGATCATCACCTCGGCCGCCGAGATCGAGGCACTCGCACGCTCGGTGCCCGATGCGGGGAACGTGGTGTTCGTCCCAGCGTTGACCGGACTCGGCGCACCGGATTGGGATCCGCAGGCGCGCGGGCTGCTCATCGGCATCACCCGCGGAACCACGCGCGGACATATCGCGCGCGCCACACTCGAGGCGATCGCCTACCAGGTACGCGATGTCGTGGACCTCATGCGCTCCGAGGCGCGCGTGCACCTGCCCGATCTCCGCGTGGACGGAGGCGCGGCAACGAACGACCTCCTGTGCCAGATGCAGGCGGACATCCTCGGCGTTCCCGTGGACCGCTCGGCACAGGTGCAGACCACCGGACTGGGCGCGGCCTACCTGGCGGGCCTGGGCGTCGGCGTGTGGTCATCGATCGATGAGTTGGCGGGCATGCGCCGTTCCTCGGGGCGCTTCACCCCCGATCCGGACAGCCGGGAGTTGGCAGCGAGCGGTCACCTGCGATGGCGTCGCGCCGTGGAGCGCAGCCGCGACTGGGCCGATTAGGACAGGCGGGTGGCGGAGGAGTCCGCCGGGCTGCCCTCGGCGATGAGTTCCTTCGCGCGCGTGGCGTACATGTCCACGTACTCCTGTCCGGAGAGCTCCATCAGGGCGTACATGATCTCGTCTGTCACGGATCGCAGGACGAAGCGATCGTCCTCGAGTCCTTCGTAGCGGCTGAAGTCCAACGGCCGTCCGATACGAACCCCCACGCGATAGAGACGCGGGAGGATGTGGCCAGGCGGCTGGATCTCGTAGGTGTTGATCATCGCAACCGGGATCACCGGAACCTTGGCCTCAAGTGCCATGCGTGCCACGCCGGTCTTGCCGCGGTACATGATCCCGTTGGGCGAGCGCGTCCCCTCCGGATAGATGCCGAGCAGGGAGTCCTCGGAGAGCACGCGCGTGGCCGTGGTGATCGCCGCCTCGGATGCACGACCACCCGAGCGATCGACCGGGACCTGCCCGACGCTCGTGAAGAACACACGACTGAACCAGCCCTTGAAGCCACGACCGGTGAAGTAGTCGCTCTTGGCCAGGAACACGATCGAGCGCGGGACGACGAGCGGGAGGATGAAAGAGTCGGAGAAGGACAGGTGGTTGCTCGCGAGGATCGCTGCACCGCGAGGCGGAATGTTCTCCAGTCCCTCCACCCAGGGACGGAAGAGGACCCGCAACCACGGACCGATGAGGATGTGCTTGAGGAACCAGTACAGCGCGCCCGGCCGGGGGGAATCGCTCATGGGGCTCCTCATCGTTGGTGGCACACTAGCGGCAATCGACAGTCAGGAGCAGGGATGCCGATCCGCCCAGGGGCCGAAGCGTGGTCGCACGATGGTGATCGGACCGGCGTCTGTCTCGTTCATGGTTTCACCGGCTCTCCGGCATCGATGGTGCCCTGGGGAAAGAGATTGGCCGAGCAGGGCTGGTCGGTGCGCGTTCCCCGTCTCCCCGGACACGGCACGCGCTGGCAGGAGATGAACCTGACCCGGTGGCAGGACTGGTACTCCGAGGCACATCGCGCGCTCGACGATCTGCGCCGCCGGTGCGACACCGTGGTCGTCATGGGCTTGAGCATGGGTGGCGCCCTCGCCCTACGCCTCGCCGAGGAGAGCGGTGACTCCGTCGCGGGACTCGTGCTGGTGAACCCCGCCGTGCACAGTGAGCGCCCCGACCGCCACGTGCTTCCGGTGATCCGGCACCTCATACCCGCGTTCCCCGGTATCTCCAACGACATCAACAAGCCCGGCCAGGACGAGATCGCCTACGACAAGATCCCGCTCAAGGCCGCGCATTCCATGACGCAACTGTGGCGCGTGGTGAAGCAGGACATCGGTCGTGTGCACCAGCCCCTGCTTCTGTTCCGCAGCGCGGATGACCATGTGGTCGAGCCTTCGAACGCCGCGTGGATCCTGGCCAACGTCGCCTCTTCGGACAAGGCGGAGATCCTGCTGGAGCGCAGCGCGCATGTCGCGACCCTGGACCACGACGCCGAGATCATCGAGCAGGGCAGCATCGCCTTCGTCCAACGCCTACGACCATGAGTGACGCGCGTCGCCCCGATCCCTCGGAAGAGGAGGCGTGGGATGCGATCGTCGCCGAACTCAGCGGACAGATCGATACGGGTGCCGCGATCGCTCCCGCCGCAGAACCCGCGGTGGAGTACGACTACATCGATGCGTACTTCGACGAGGGATACGAACCTCCCGAGCCACCACCGATCACCGCTCCCCCGGATGCGATCGCGCGCGCCGCATGGGCCGGCGCCCTCGGCGGTCCTCTCATCGCCTTCGGCGGCTACGTGCTCGGGTTCGGCTCGCTGGTCGGTGCGGTCGGAGTCGGATGCGCGATCGCGGGCTTCGTGATCTTGATCGCGCGCCGCGATCGCCACGTTCCCCCCGGTGAGGACCACGGGGACGGAGCGGTCGTCTAGGGAACGCGGGCGAGGTCCGCGGCGCCGATGAGACCGGCGTTATTGCCCATCTCGGCGAGCACCACCCGCGGGAGCGGTCGATGCGGGAATCCGACGACATCGACGTCGAGCACCGCGCGCACGTGATCCATGAGCAGGTCCCCCGCATCGGCGACTCCCCCGCCCACGACGAACATCTCCGGGTCGAGGATCGCGGTCAGGTCCGCGAGTCCACGCCCGAGCCAGGTGCCGACGACCGCGAATGCCTGCACTGCCACGGGGTCTCCGGCGGCGGCCGCCTCCGTAACGTGCTCGCCTTGCACTCCCTCGGGCGTGCCGTCGCCCAGCGACAGCAGGAACGTCGCCTCCGACCGCCTCTCGGCGGCCAGTGCGCGGGCCTCGCGCACGAGCGCGTTACCGCTGGCGTATTGCTCCCAGCATCCCTTGCGCCCACATCCGCATGGTCGACCGTCGGGGACCGCGGTGACGTGCCCGATCTCGCTGGCCGCTCCGTGCGCACCGCGCATGACCGCACCGTCCAGGATCACACCACCCCCGATGCCCGTACCCACCGTCACCATGACGAAATCCGTGCAGCCGCGACCCGCCCCGAACCGAGCTTCGGCCCACGCCGCCGCGTTACCGTCGTTCTCAACCACCACGCGAAGACCGCACGCCTCCTCGAGGATGGTTCGCGCGGATACCTGCTCCCAACCGAGGTTCGGCGCGAAGTAGACGTGGGAGCGATGCTGGTCCACTCCGCCAGCGATACCGACACCCACGCCGACGACCTCATGCGAGACGCGCAACTCCGCCACGACGTCGGCGACCTGCGCGAGGACCTCGTGGGCATCATGCTTCGCCGTGGAGCGTCGAGCGGTCTGCAGGATTCGACCGGTGGTGTCCACGGCACCGGCCAGGATCTTGGTGCCACCGACATCGACACCGATCGTCACGTCCACGCGCGCAGCCTAGGTGGTCCACCGCGCATCCACCCACGCGATCTCCTCGCGCGCGGTCGGCGCCGGAGTCGCGAGCAGACCCGTCGCCTGACACAGGGCGCAGTCAGGATGCTCGCCGGGGGTGTCGTGCGTGGCATGGGGCGCCAGGATCTGCTCGTTGGCGTAGGTCGAGACCCAACTGAGGACCCGCTGGGCCTGGGTCACGAGGCCGGTCCATCCGGGCGCGGGGCCGGGATCGGAGAGCCACCACGGACGCTCGTCAGACATCGGGCCACACCTCCCGGTCGGGAGTCCACGTGGTGACCCAGCGGTGCGGCGTGAGTCGTGACGCGACCACCGTGCAGCGGGACAGCACGGGTGGCAATGCGACCGCGGACACGAGTCCGGCGACCTGCCAGACCACGAAGTGACGCCAGCGCCCGACACGCACACGCTCCCCCGTCGGCGGCAGTCCGGGCATATGCCACGTGAGGTCGAACTCGTCCCCACGACGCTCCAGCGTGCGCTCGGCGACGACGGGTGTCGCGGGTGGGACGACCGCGGGCCACTCCCCCGGTGTGTCCGCGGACTCGCGGAGGACACGGGCGCTCTCCCCCCATCCCCGCGTGAGCAACTCCGCGCGTGACTTCATCGCGTCGCGGTACGCCCGGGGCCACCCATGCCGCTTGCGCGGGATCGGGCCCACGGTGATGGTGACCGGAGCACCGAGCAGCAGCAGGGTTGCGAGGTCACCCCACCAGTCGTCCGTGCGCACATCGAGTTGGAGATCGACGGGGGCGAGGACGCTCGTGGCGATCGACTCGCGGGCCTCACGCGCATCGGTCGCTTCTGGAGGAGCGATCACATCGGTGACGGCGGCGACGCAACTGGCGGCTGCACGTTGGCTCGCGATCGATCCCGCATCGCCGCCGAGCGCCGCGGCCACGAGTTCCGTCGGGACGGCGTCGAGATCCCAGTCGCGGAGTTCAGGACCCTGACGTCTGGGACTCAACGCGCTTCTTCAATCCCTTCAAGGCGGTGTCGATGATGACCTTCTCCGCCTTGCGCTTGATCATCCCGATCATCGGGATCTTCACGTCGACCGCGAGCCGGTAGTGGACCGTGGTCCCGCCGCCGGGGGCAGGGACCAACTCGTATTCGCCGTCCATGGCGGTCAACATCTCGGCCTTGGTGAGGGTCCAGGTGACGCGCGAGTCCCCCGTCCAGTCGTACTCCAATTCGTACGTGTCGTTGATCGGCCCCGAGCGCACCGTGAACCGGGCATCGGCCGGCCGGTTGTCGTCCTCGTAGCGGCTCAGGACCGTCACCGCCTCGATGCCATCGCTCCACTCGGGATAGGAGGCGAGGTCGGCGATCACCTCCATGATCGCGGCGGGCGGCGCGTCGATCACGATCTCGGAGGTCGTCTGCTCGGCCATAGCCGCAGGCTACCCCCTAGAGGTCGACCGCGAACGGGACTTCCCGGCCGTGGAAGTGGCCGACGTTGACGCACTCGGTGCGCCCGATCCGGGTGCGGGCAGCGAGGGGTTGATGCACGTGACCGAAGAAGTGATACCGCGGCTGATGCTCCTCGATATACGCGCGCAGCGCCTCACTGCCCACTTCGAAGCGTCGTGCCACGGTGTCGTAGGTCAGTTCGGGGATCGCCGCAGGAATATGGGTGAAGAGGACGTCCACGGGTCCGAGGCTGCCCACGGCCGTGGCGTACTCCTCCGGTGGGATCTCGTGCGGGGTGCGCATGGGGCTCACCAGGCCGCCGCCGAGGAATCCCCACCGCTGACCATCGACCTCGATCACCGCGTGGTCGAGGACCGTATGACCCGGACGCAGGTAGTCGGCCCACAACCGCGGGATGTCCACGTTGCCGTAGGTGAGGTACGCGGGGGTCGGCATCGCCGCGAAGAGTTGCTCGTACTGGACGCGCACCATGGACTCCATGACGGAGTAACGGGCTTCGGCATCCGTCACCCCCAGGCGCTCCCACGCCGCATGGCTCAGCGCACGCGCCTCGTCGAAGCGATTGGCCGTGCGCAGGGTGATGTACCGACGGGCATGCTCCTCACCGAAGAGGTCGGCGTAGATGCCGCGTGCCGGATCGTCGTAGTCCAGGAACAGGATCAGGTCGCCCAGGCAGACGAAGACGTCACTGCCGTCCGCCGCGCGACTCAACGCCGAGGATGCGCCGTGGACGTCGCTCGCGATATGGACCCGCACGGCGACTCAGCCCCAGCCCGGGGTCGACGTTTCCAGCTCGTCCTTCAGTGCCCACATCACGCGCTTCCAGTGCAGCACGTGCTCCCGACGTAGGGACTCGACGTGTCGGCGGGCACGCGGGGAGTCGGGCATGGGACGCGGCTGAGTGGTGGTCCCGGGCACCGTCGGCTCGGCGCGCAGGTAGTAGTGGACGATCACCCCCCGCGGGAGTTCTTCCAGCCAGATCTCCGCCGAGCCCACCAGGGGTCCGGCGACCGTCCAGGCCATCCCCTCCTCGCCTCGGTCCAGGAACACCTCGAGGTCGAGGTCCGGCCACCACAGCCGCCACCGGCGGGATTCACCCACCACCGCCGCGACCACTCCCCGGGGCACGACGATGTAGGACTCGTCGACGATGTCCACGGTGGGCATGTCCCAAGGGTGCCACGGGGGGACTTTCCTGCACGGGGTGGCCGATTCGGCACCCGTGCCGTAGCGTGATTGGAATCACTTTCGAGCGCGTTCCTGGAGGTCCTGGTGCTTACCGAATTCAGCGTCCCCGCCGTCGCCCCGTCCCCCACGGAGGGCAACTGCACCAAGCACGTCATCGACAACGCACGGGAGGCACCGCACCAGGTGATCATCTCCCTGCAGCGCGGTGACGCGTGGGTGGGAATGACCTCCCAGGAGTTCTACGAGGAGGTCAAGGCCGTCGCCAAAGGCATCATCGCCTCCGGCGTCCAG
This sequence comes from uncultured Bifidobacteriaceae bacterium, assembly GCA_964495555.1. GTDB lineage: Bacteria > Actinomycetota > Actinomycetes > S36-B12 > S36-B12 > VGCC01. The sequence continues at coordinate 25,979 of CAZBWA010000012.1, forward strand.
GCCGGCGATCGCATCGGGATCATGTCCCGGACCCGCTATGAGTGGACCCTGGTGGACTACGCCATCTGGTTCGCCGGCGCCATCTCGGTGCCGATCTACGAGACGAGCTCGGCCGAGCAGGTGCACTGGATCCTCACCGACTCCGGCGCCGTCGCGTGCTTCTTCGAGGCACCCCGCCATCGCGCCATCTTCGACTCGGTCTCCTCGGAGGTCCCCGACGTCACGCGCGTGTGGATCTTCGAATCCGACTGCATCGATGAGCTCAAGGCCGCCGGAGCGGGTGTCTCCGATGAGGAGCTCGAGGCGCGCCGCACCTCGCTGACCCCCGATTCCCTCGCCACGATCATCTACACGTCGGGCACGACGGGCCGTCCGAAGGGTTGCATGCTCACGCACCGCAACTTCATGTTCGAGGTGGACAGCGTCGTCCTCGGTCTCAAGGAGGTCTTCCTCGCGCCCGGGTCCTCGACCCTGCTCTTCCTCCCGGTGGCGCACGTATTCGGTCGCATGGTCCAGTTGGGCTGCATCCGCGCCCGTGTCCGCCTCGGGCATGCCCCGGATGTCACGGAACTGCTGCCCCTGCTCGGTTCCTTCCAGCCCACGTTCATCCTCGCGGTGCCCCGCGTGTTCGAGAAGGTGTTCAACTCCGCCCAGCAGAAGGCCACTGCCGACGGCAAGGGTCACATCTTCGAGACGGCGGCGAACACCGCGATCGACTACAGCCGCGCACTCGACGACGGTGGACCGGGCCTCGGGCTCAAGCTCAAGCACGGCTTGTTCGACAAGCTCGTCTACAAGAAGCTGCGCGCCGCCCTCGGCGGGAAGGTCGAGTGGGCGGTCTCGGGAGGTGCGCCCTTGGGCGAGCGCCTGGGGCACTTCTACCGCGGCATCGGCGTCACGATCCTGGAGGGCTACGGCCTCACCGAGACCAGCGCCGCGACCACGGTGAGCCGTCCCGACGCCCTGACCATCGGCACCGTGGGTCAGCCGATCCCCGGCGCCAAGGTCAAGGTCGCACCCGATGGCGAGCTGCTCCTCGGTGGCGATCAGATCTTCGTCGGGTACTGGAACAACCCGACCGCGACCGCCGAGGTCATCGAGCCGGATGGCTGGTTCCACTCCGGCGACCTCGGCCAGATCGATGATCGCGGTTTCGTGAAGATCACCGGGCGCAAGAAGGAGATCCTGGTCACCGCCGGCGGCAAGAACGTGGCACCCGCGGTCCTGGAGGACCGTCTGCGTAGCCACTTCCTGGTCAGCCAGTGCGTGGTCGTAGGCGACGCCAAGCCCTTCATCGGCGCCCTGGTCACCATCGACGCCGAGGCGCTCCCGGGCTGGGTGAAGCTCACCGGGAAGCCCGAGGGCTCGACGGTCGTGGACCTGGTCAACGACGCCGATCTCAACGCCGAGATCCAGAAGGCGGTCGACGAGGCCAACAAGGCCGTGTCGAATGCGGAGGCGATCAAGAAGTTCGCCATCCTCACCACCGACTGGACCATCGACGGAGGGCAACTCACGCCGAAGCAGAGCATCAAGCGCGCTGTGGTGATGAAGGAGCACGCCGAAGAGGTCGAGGCGCTGTACCGCTAACCGACGACGCGACCGATCCCGCTGAATCGGGAGGAGTACCAGGGTCCAAGAATGTTGGACACCAGGACTCCCGAGCTCGGATTGGCGGCATGCACCATCTTGCCGTTGCCGATGTACAGGCCGACGTGGTGTGCGCCCTGACCGAAGTAGAAGACGAGGTCACCGGGTCGTGCCTGGCTCAGGGGGATCCGGCGCGTGGTCGCGAACTGCGAACGGCTGTAGTGCGGCAGTGAGACCCCGGCCTGACGCCAGGCGGACATCGTCAGGCCCGAGCAGTCATAGGCACTGGGGCCGCTCGCGGCGGCCACGTAGCGGTCCCCGACCTGGCTCAGCGCATAGCGGATGACCTTGGCCGTGCGCGCACTCACACCCGACCCAAGTCGCGCGCTGGCGGCGGCGGCCGCGGAGAGCGCCGCTTGCCGGTCAGCCTGATCGAGCCGCGCCAGACGAGCGCGCTCCCGGGCCTGAAGGCTGGCGAGGATCGCGCGGGCCTCGGCGAGACGGTCGCGGGCTTCATTGCGGTGATCACGCATGCGCTGCTTGGCCTTGGTCGCGGCGCGCTCCTTGTCGGCGACCGCGGCCTCGGTCTGCGCGAGGCGCAGCCGCGTGGTCTCCGATGCCCGGAGGGCTGCCGCTTGCCCCCGCTGCACCTGCTCCAACGCGGCGGCCTGCGCCAAGAACTCGTTCGGGTCCTCGGCCAGCAGGACCTGCAGGGAGGTGTCCACCCCGCCGGAGGTGTAGGCGGCACGGGCGAGGTCATCGACCCCACCGAGGATCTGCCGGAGCTCACGACGCTCGCGCTTGGCCTTGCGCTTGAGGGCGTCGAGCTTGTTCTGGATGTCGGAGAGCTCGGACCGAGCCTCGTTGTACCGCTCGTCGGCGGACTGGGCCTGCATCTCGAGGTCCATCACGCGCTCACGGACCTGCTGGAGGTTCGGCGATGCCTGGACCGGGGGCACCATGGCCACCGTGACGGCGATGGCGGCGACCAGAGCCGTCAGTCCGGTGCGGGCGCGGCTGAGGCGTCCTGAACGCACCCGACACCTCCCAGGCTCACCGACCGGTACTTCACGGTCTCTGACGCGGGGCCGACGGGCCCCGTTCCGACCCCATCACGGTAACAGAGGTGGCGCCACCCGCACGGGGGGCGAATCAGGCTCCGGACACCAGCCGTAGGGGCGGGACCAGGCCCCCCGCGGCGAGGGCCGCGACGGCAGGGGCATGCTCGTCCGCTATCTGGACGGTTCCCGGGGGGCCCAGGAGGACCGAGACGACGCAGTCCGAGCAGGCGTCGCCGGCGACGACGCACGTTCCACAGTCGATGATCATGCGGCCACGCTAGGGCGGGGGTCCGACATCAGGGCCGCAGCCGGACCATCCCGGGCTCGAGCTCGGCCACCGAGGTGACCCCCATCAACTGCAGGGTGGTGCGGGCCTCCTTCGCCAGGATCTCCACGACCCGCACGACGCCGTCGTAGCCGCCGGCCATGAGTCCGTAGAGGTAGGCCCGGCCGATGAAGGTGCCTCGGGCGCCGAAGGCAAGGGCGGCCACGATGTCCGTGCCGGACATGATCCCGCCGTCGATGTAGACCTCGATGTCCGAGCCGACCGCGGCGGACACGGCCGGGAGGATCTCCAGCGGGACGTTCGCACGATCGAGTTGACGCCCACCGTGGTTGGACAGCACCACGGCGTCGACGCCGAGATCGCGCACGAGTCGCGCATCCTCGACGCTCTGCACGCCCTTCACGATGAGTGATCCGGTCCAGTGCTCGCGGATCCAGGTGATGTCCTTCGCGGTGACACCGGGGTCGAAGACCTTGGTCAGCAGATCCCCCACCGTGCCGCCGGTGCTGGTCAGGCTCGCGAACTCCAGGGGTTCGGTGGTCAGCACGTTGAACCACCAGCGCGGGTGGGTCGCCATGTCCGCCATCGTCCGCAGGGTCAGTTGCGGTGGGATCGTCAGACCGTTGCGCACCTCGCGACGACGGATCCCGCCGACCGCCGTGTCGACCGTGAGGATCAAGGCGTCGTAGCCCGACGCCTTGGCCCGATGCATCAGGTCCTCGGCGCGTTCGCGCTCCCGCGACACGTAGAGCTGGAACCAGCGCCGCGTGCCGGGACTCGCCGCCGCCAGCGCCTCGATGCTCGTCGTGCCGAGGGTCGACAGCCCATAGGCCAACTCGAATCGCTCCGCGACCGCCGCGACCGCCGGCTCCCCCGCATGATGCATCATCCGCGTGAATCCCGTGGGCCCGAAGGCGAAGGGAAGTCCGTTGACGCCACCGAGCATCGAGATGCTGAGGTCCACGTCGGCGACGTCGCGCAGCACACGCGGCGTGAACTCCACGCGGGCATAGGCATCGCGACTGCGATCCAAGCTCGACTCGCTCATCGCCGCACCGTCGGTGTAGTCGAAGACCGCCCGCGGGGTTCGTGCCTTTGCCAGCGCGCGGACGTCCCAGACACTCGCGCAGCGATCGAGGCGGCGTTGCAGGCGGGTGCGGCTCCGATCCGGACGCCCGATGAGCGGAAGGATCTCCGAGGGGCGTGGGAGGCGGCGGTTCACGGGCTCACCTTAGGAACGCGGCGGCCACGCCGGAGTCGACCGGCACCAGCAGCCCCGTGGTGCGGGAGAACTCGTCCGAGCACAGTGCCGCCACGGCCTGGGCGACGTGCTCGGGGAGCACCTCGCGCTTGAGGATGGTGCGGTTGGCATAGAACTTCCCGAGGTCCTCCTCCTTGACCCCGTAGACGGCGGCGCGATTGGCACCCCATCCGCTGGAGAAGATGCCCGAGCCCTGCACCACGCCGTCGGGATTGATCCCGTTGACGCGAATCCCGTACTCGCCCAACTCGGCCGCGAGCAGGCGCACCTGGTGAGCCTGGTCGGCCTTGGTGGCGCTGTAGGCGATGTTCGACGGGCCCGCGAACACCGCGTTCTTGCTCGCGATGTAGATGATGTCCCCGCCCATGCCCTGGGCGATCATCACGCGTGCCGCGTCCCGGCTCACGAGGAACGAGCCGCGGGCCATGACGTCGTGCTGCAGGTCCCAGTCGGCGACCGTCGTCTCGAGCAGGGGCCGCGACAGCGACAGGCCCGCGTTGTTGACGACGAGGTCGATGCCACCGAAGGCCAGGCATGCCGTGCGGACCATGGCGGCGATCGCCTCCTCGGAGGAGACGTCCGCGGCGACGCCCACGGCGACGTCGCTCCCGCCGAGTTCGGCGGCCACCGCCTCGGCCTTGGCACCGTCAAGGTCAGCGATCACGACGCAGGCGCCGTCGGCGACGAGCGCACGGGCCGTGGCCAGACCGATGCCGCTGGCTCCCCCCGTGACGACCGCGATCCGAGTGGCCAGGCGCTTGGGTGCGGGGAGCCGGCGGAGCTTGGCCTCCTCGAGCTCCCAGTACTCGATGCGGAACTTCTCGGACTCGGGGATGGGCGCGTACGTGGAGAGCGCCTCGGCTCCGCGCATGACGTTGATGGCATTGACGTAGAACTCCCCCGCAACGCGCGCGGTCTGCTTCGTGGCGCCGAAGGAGAACATGCCGATTCCCGGGACGAGCACGATGGCCGGATCCGCACCGCGCATCGCCGGGCTGTCCGGGGTGGCATGCCGTGCGTAGTACGCCGCGTAGTCGCGTCGATACTCCTCATGGAGTTCGCGCAGGCGCGCGATGACCTCGTCCAGGGGCGCCGCCGGCGGGAGGTCCAGGACCATCGGGCGCACCTTGGTGCGCAGGAAGTGGTCCGGGCAGGAGGTCCCGAGCGCGGCCAGGCGCGGATGCTCGGCACAGCTCAGGAAGTCCAGCACCACGTCGCTGTCGTCGTAGTCCCCCACCATGCGGCGGTCCATCGACGCGAGGCCACGGATGACCGGGGCGAGTTCGGCTGCACGTCGGTGGCGTTCTGCGACCGGCAGCGGGGCGTAGTCGGGGATGGGAGCACCGAAGGGGTCGGCCTTCCCCCGCGAGGCGATGAACTCCTCCGCGCCACGGATGATGCGCAGCGAGTTCTGCTCGCACTCTTCGCTCGTCGCACCCCAGGCGGTGATGCCATGTCCCCCCAGGATGCATCCGATGGCCTGCGGGTTGCTGCGCTGGATGTCGCGGATGTCCAGCCCGAGTTGGAACCCCGGGCGGCGCCAAGGCACCCACACGACCGAGTCCCCGAAGCACTCGCGGGTGAGACGTTCGCCGTCGGCGGCCGTCGCCAATGCGATTCCCGAGTCGGGATGCAGATGGTCGACGTGGGCGCAGTCGACGAGGCCGTGCATCGCCGTGTCGATCGACGGCGCGGCACCCCCGGTCCCGTGGAGGCAGAAGGTGAAGGCGTGGACCATCTCGTCTTCACGGTCGACCCCGGGATAGACGTCGACCAGGTCGCGGAGCCGATCGAGTCGCAGGACGGACAGTCCGGCCTCCGTGAGGGTGCCCAGGTCGCCGCCGGAGCCCTTCACCCACATCAACTCGACGTCGTCACCGGAGACGGGATCGGTGTCGATGCCTTTCGCGGAGGTGTTCCCGCCTGCGTAATTCGTGTTGCGCTTGTCGCTTCCCAGGCGGTTGGACCGCGCGAGGAGGGACTGGACAGCGGAATGCGTCATCGAACGCCAATCTACGTGGGAGGGATGGTGCAGTGGTCGGTCAGGCTCCCCATCCGGCCTGGTCGCCGCCGATGCGCTCGCTCACGATGCGCTCGGCGTAGCCGGATGCGAGGTAGGAGGCCATGGGATCGGCCATCGCACCGTGGGTCGACCGCCACTGCGCGACGGCACCTCGCACATCCGTGTTGTAGGCATCCATGAGAATGGCGTTCGCTCCAAGCACGTCACCGGCCAGTTGGGCCGCGGTCAGTGCCGCCTGATCGACGATCGCAGCCTTGGCAACCGACTCCTGGACGTTCATGATGGAACGGATCTGCCCGGGGATCTTCGGCTCGATGTTGTGGCACTGATCGAGCATGTAGGCGATGCCCGAGCGCGGATCGATGGCGTCGGCCTTCACCACCTCGTGCATGATCCGGAACAGTTGGAATGGGTCTGCGGCCCCCACCATGAGGTCGTCATCCGCGTAGAAGCGTGAATTGAAGTCGAACGCTCCGAGCTTGTCCTCGCGCAGGAGGAACGCGACGATGAATTCGATGTTCGTGCCCGGGGCGTGGTGACCGGTATCGACGACCACCTTGGCTTTGGGTCCCAGCTTGAGACAGTGGGCGTACGAGACACCCCAGTCGGGGATATCGGTCGTGTAGAAGGCGGGCTCGAAGAGTTTGTACTCGAGCACCATGCGCTGCCCGTCGCCGAGGCGCGCGTACACCTCCGCGAGGGACTCGAAGAGACGGTCCTGTCGCGCGCGGATGTCATCCTGTCCCGGGTAGTTCGTCCCGTCGGAGAACCACAGCTTCAGGTCACGGGACCCGGTCGCGTCCAGGATGTCCACGCACTCGAGCAGGTGGTCCGTGGCCTTGCGTCGCACGCGCGCATCCGGGTGCGTGACGCTACCCAGCATGTAGTCGTTGTCCTGGAAGGTATTGGAGTTGACCGTGCCGATCCGAACACCCTCGTCGCGGGCGAAGTCGGACAACTTCCCGTAGTCGTCGACCTTGTCCC
>CAZBWA010000013.1:0-30919 GCA_964495555.1 uncultured Bifidobacteriaceae bacterium
GCCCCGGTCAAGCCCGCAGAGTTCGTCATCTTCCGCCTGTCGCAGTTCTCCGGCGGCGCTTCGGTTAGCGACTAAGACCCACTTACCCAGATAGGAGTTAGGCAATGGCACTTGTAGGTGGCGACTCACTTACCGCTTTTTCGTTCGAGTTCTCGGTGGACGGCGTGACGATCCCCAACGTCGTCTCCGTCAACAGCATCAAGAAGACCGCGCCGATCATTGAGACCAAGTCGATGACGCCGACGGGTCAGTACGTCAATCAGAAGATGTACGGAACCCATCAGTCGGGTGAGATGAGCATCACGGTGCTGAACACCGGTGACGCCAGCGTGACCTCGTGGATCATGGATGGCCTGTCCGGAAATCAGTCGTCCGGACGTAAGTCGGCCAAGTTGATCTACAAGGACACCACAGGTGCGCCGATTACCACGATGGAGTTCGGTCAGGTGCTGGTCAGCGAGGTCGACTACGGCAACACCACCGCAGGTGAACCTAGTGCGATCCAGATGACCATCACGCTCAGCTTCGTCGAGCTGAAGGTGTCGTAGCGGACTGATCATGACCGCGCCAACTGAGACGTTCCAGACGGCGTTCGACTTCGTCCTTCCCCGTGGATACGTCGACGCCAGCGGTGCCATTCATCGCGAAGGCACGATGCGGCTTGCCACCGCGCGCGATGAGTTGATGCCGTTGCTCGATCCCAAGGTGCGTGACAACTCGGCGTTCCTGTCGCTGGTGCTGTTGTCGCGCGTCGTGACGAGACTGGGAACGCTCCCGAGCATTGACGATCAAGTCATGGGCGGGTTGTGGGCGACGGACCTCGCGTTCCTGCAGGACCTTTATCGACAGATCAACTCCGAGGGTCACACGCTCATCGAGGTCACCTGCCCGTCGTGTTCCTCCAATTTCGCGGTGGACCTGGCAGGTGGTGGCCTGGGGGAAGCATGACGGCCGGGGCCGATGAGCTCTGGGACGAGATCGGATTCCTGGCGTTCCATCTGAACTGGTCGCTCGACAACCTCCTCGATCTTCCACACGGCCTGCGTCAGCGGCTGGTGGATCAGGCACGAACCCTCGCTCGGGATGGAAGCGCATATGGCGGATAGCGACGCCCCCGAGAACAAGGGGTGGAAGGGTCCCTACCGCGGGGACTTCCTTTCCCTCGCGCCACTGCGTCCGCTGCTCACGCCCATGGCGACGAGCGTCGAGGCAGCGGAGGCATACACGGTCACCCGCCGTCCGACGGGAATCGCCCAAGGGACCCTCGCCCACGGAAGGTTCTCGAACTTCACCGGGGTCATGCGCACCTCGCGCGCCGTTCCCGCCCACAGGCCCACCCCTCCCTCGCCCGTGTCTCTCACGGAAAGCGGGGGTGTGCCGATCCCCGAGAACCCGTGGGATTCCGATGACTCCATCGAGGCGTCGACGTCGGACTCTCGCCCTGTCTCGATTGCACCGGTCCTGCCGGCCCGGACCCCGACACCGCGCCCGGCCTCCCGGGGAACCCGTCCCGCCACACCGCGCGGAGCCGCTCCACGAAGGGCCATGACCCCTGCCGACCGCCGGGTCCAGCGTCCGGCAACGCCCATGGCCCCCACGCCGCCGCCCGATCTGGCGACCCCCGCGAACGTCACGATCACGCCCGAGGGGCAGGTGCTCACCAATCGTCTGCGCATGCGGGGAGGTCAGCCACCCGTCGAGGCAGTTCCGTCCACACCGACCGAACCCACACCGCCCCCACCCGCGCCGTCCACACAGACGCCGGCTCTCCCGCCCGCTCCCGCGGAGAGCCTGCCCGTGACCGCACCTGCCACAACCCCGCCACCGCCCCAGCGTCGCTCCCTCAGCACCCGCCATCGCGGGCAGCCGCCCCTCGTGAGCGACGCAGGTTCGACACTGCCGTCGCAGGAAACTCCGGCGGAAGTCACCGCTCCCCGCACGGAGAAGGCCCCCTCCACCAGGTCTCGTCGCGTGACGCAATCGCCCGATACCCCCGCGTCTGCGCCCGCATCCGCACCCACGCAGGCCACGTCACCGACACCCGCTCCCTCACCCCCGACGTCGTCTGCGGCTGCGACGACGAGCACCCCGGTCGTGCAACGCCGAGCCACGGCGACTCCGGACAGTGCATCTACTCCTGCGCCCACGACGACGCCCATCGCTGTCCCGGAGGTCGCGGCCAGCGCCGCGCCATCGACCGCAACGACGCCTTCAGTTCCCCCAACATCGCCCGATATTCCTGTCGTGCGACCCACCGTTCAGCGCCGGGCGACGGGTACGCCGGTTCCCACGCCACCAGCGCCGACCGTGGCCACGCCCGCCCCGCGACGCGTGAATCCCGCATCGGCATCGGCACCCACATCCACGTCGCCCCAGCGGGCCTCGGGCCCGGTGACCATCCCCACTGTCCAGGAGTCCGTCTCCCCGAAACCCGCACCGACACCGGAGTCGCCGTCCATCAGCACAGCGCCGCCGCCGCTCGCATCCGCGAACCCGGCAGCCACGACGACGAGCCCGGTGACATCACCCCAGGCACCTCCCGCGTCACCGTCACTGTCGGGCGTCCGCGCCACTGCGCCAGCACCCGCGGGGTCCGCGACCACTCCGGCAGCCGAATCGTCGCCGGCATCTACGCCCTTGCCATCCACTGCACCGGTCGCACCGACTCGGGCGGCCGCTCGGACTGCGGCACCGGAGTCGGCCACGTCGGATGCCCTTCCCACCGTCACACCGCGTGAGACCACGACAGTCTCGAACTCATCGGGCCCGTCGCGTCCTTCGAGCCCTTCGCAACCACGCGCGCGTCGGGAAGTAACGGACCCCACCCCAGCGCCGCGCCCCGCCGGTCCGGGCGTCGCCGCCCCGAGCCCCGTCTCCGGGACTCCGGCTGCGCAGTCACCGTCGTCATCCGTTCGCGCGGATGCAACCCCCTCGCCACGCACAGACGCGAGCCCATCACCCGTGGTGACTCCCGCACCATCTCAGAGCACCAGCGTCACCGACTCCCCGTCGACCTCGACGTCCGCGGCTCCCACGCGGCAGGGAGCCACCGCTCCGAGATCGTTCGAGGTTCCGGGGGACGACGCCGTGTCGGCCCGAGATACCCGAGCAGCGGGCGTGACCATCCCCCGCATCGAGGAACCGCCGACTCCATCTCTCACCGCACCTCCATCGATCTCACCCCCGTCGACTGCGACCCCTGGGGCAGCCTCAGCCCCGCCCGTCACCCAGCGACGTGCGAGGACGACGTCACCGCAGGCGTCCAATCCCGTGGCACCGACACCGACGTCCCCACCGTCGTCACGGCCCGCGACACCTGTCGCTGCCGTGAACGACGCGCAACCTGTGATCGATCGAGCGATGAGACCCGTTGTCACGGCCTCGAGCACGAATGCCACGCGCCCCTCCCTTGCATCTCCCGCTCCGCTGGATGCACGCGGAACTGCCGGTGTCCCCATCGTCGATGCGAGTCCACACTCGGCAGCGAATCCAGCACCGGTACCCGCGGGCGTCACCCAGCGGCGCGCCTCGGGCACTCCCAGCCCTACGAGCAGCGCGAGCCCGCCGGAAGTCTCGGAGGAATCGGTGCGGGTCCCGCGCGATGTGCAGGAGGCGGTCGCGCAGGTCACCGGACACCGCCCAGAGGAAGTCACGGTGCGACGAGGCCCGGAGGTGAATCGCACGGCCGCACGCATCGCCGCGGATTCCTATGCGACCGAGGGCGTCGTGCACCTCCCAGGGACCGCGCCGCTGACATCGGACCGTTCCCGCAGACTCCTCGCACACGAACTGACCCACGTGGTGCAGCAGAAGTCAGGCACCGCACCCACACACGAGATCTCCCACGCCGGACGTGAGGCAGAGAAGCAGGCACTGAGCGCGGAGACGGCACTCACCGCAGGAATCGCGCTCAGCGCACCGTCGACGGCCGGAAGCCGTCCGACGGTGGCGCGTTCGACATCGCCTCTCTCGCCCGAGCGCGCAGTGTCGCTCCCGCGCACGACAGCGCGTCAGCCGCAGCCGCGCCCGCGCGTACCAGCACAGTCCGCGCGTCCCTCCTCGACGACGAGCGGGGAGGAGCACGAGTCTTCGCCGACCACGAATTCCCGTTCGGCGACATCACCGCGTGCTGCGACTCCGACTCGGACACCGCCGCCCGCACCGACACCCCCTCAGGTGGAGACCACGCCTCCTGCCACGCCCGTCCAACGCAAGGCTTCCCAGGGACCGCCGACGGTCCCCACCAAGCCGCTGGATGACAACGCTGCCGGCGACTCCTCGGGGCGTTCGAGCAGCAGCAAGGCCCATACCCCCCGTCCCAGCAGCGGTTCCGCCGCGAACGCTCCGCAGGACACGGCTACCGATGACGCGTGGTTACAGCGTCATGCACATGCTCTGTATCCGCATATCCGGTATCTCCTGCGCAATGAGTTCCTCCTTGACCGGGAGAGACGCGGTCGACTCATGAGGGATGATTGATCGATGTCCCAGTCCCCCGCCCCCTTCGATCCGGAGTACACGGCGACGAACTTCGTCGGGTTCTCCCTCAGCGTTGATCTCATCGCCGCTGATCGCACGCTCGGTGCCAACTGGCAGTCGATCAACATGGGCTCGATGAGTTTGGGGTCCCAGGATCTCTATCCAGGCGGCTTCAGCCGCTCCCGCTTCCAGATGATCGGTGACCTCACCTACGAGAACGTCACCCTCTCCCGTCCCTGGACCCCGGACCAGTCGGGCTGGATCCCGCAGTGGTTCGCGGCGGCCTCGGACCAAGGTCCGTCAAGCGTGTCGATCGCGATCAACTACCTCGACGTGCGCGGGACGTTGCAGCAGGCGGTCTACAACTTCCGGGACGCCTACCCGGTGTCCTGGACCCAGCCGAGCTTCTACGCCGGCGCAGGATCCGAGTTCAGCACCGAGTCCCTCACCTTCAGCCACTCGGGATTCGTGACCAGCGACAACCTCACCCCGGGCATCGACGAGCCCGAGGCCGTCGAGCCCTTCCGTCTCGTCGTGATGCCCGGAGGTGCGGACAACCCGATGTCCAGCGCACTCTCGACGATGACGAGTTGGACCGTCGCCGGCGACGCAGCCGCCTACAGCGCGACCAGTCTGGTCGCGGCCGCCTCGGATGCGCAGTCGAAGGGCATCAGCATGGTGGCTGGGGCGCTGCCCGCGATCACCTTCTGGGTTCCCCCGTCCAGTATCTCGGTGAGCAAACAGGGTGGCTGGGGTCAGGCCGACCAGGTTCCCGACGCGATCGGTTCGGGGCCCGTGCAGTGGCTCGGCACGAATCCCCTCAACATCGAGTTCGACTACATCCTCGACAGCACGATGTCCGACTCCCGCCAGGGAGGCGTGTCCCAGGCCAGCTCCGTGCTCCCCGACGTGGAGCGGCTCCTGGCCCTGATGGAGGTCGACCCGCTCATGGCGGTGATGGGTGTCGGCACGTCGCCGATGGTCATGGTCCTGTGGGGCGACTTCACCTCCCCCGTCAGCTACGTACAGAACGTCACCGCGGAGTTCACGCAGTTCGATCCGAGCGGACGACCGACCCGGGCCACCGGCCACATTCAGATCACGCAGTACCCGCCGACCTCGCTGCCCACGAACCCGACGTCCGGCGGTGACCTCCCACGACGCAGTCAAGAGGTGTACTACGGAGACCAACTGGCTCACGTGGCATTCCGCGCATACAAGAACCCCGCCTACTGGCGGGACCTGGCCACGTCGAACAAGATCACTGATCCACTTCGCGTAAAGGCGGGTTCCCGACTTCTCGTGCCCGATCGCGCAGCCCTTCCCCGGCGTGGTGAGTCCGGTCGGACCGTGGGCCCCACCCCCACACCGGGTAATCCGCGCGGAACGCCGCGCACGAGCGGGTCATGAGCCTCGGGCCCGCAGGGGATCTCAGTCTTCGGCTCTTCGTCGACGACCTCCCCGTGCTGCCCACCGTGTCGAATCAGATTCGACGGATCCAGGTCGACGCGCAGGTGAACCTCCCAGCGATGTGCGAGGTGGAATTCGCCGATCCCTTCTTCCTCCTCGTCGAGGAGGCCGGGCTCGCCATCGGGAACCTGATGGAGATCCGCGCGGTAGTCGGGGACAACCCCGTGGGCGAAGTCGTGTTCTCCGGGCAGGTCGAGACCGTCGAAGTCGGATTCGAGAAGGTCTCGGGGCGCGTGAGCAGGGTGCGTGCCTATGACGCCGGTCATCGCATGCTTCATGGAATGAACACCAAGGGCTACCCGATGATGATGTATCCCGAAATCGCGGAGATGATCGGGCTCGAACACGAGATCCCGACCGTCGCGGTCCCCTATCCGACCGTCTATCCCATGACAGTCCAGTCCAATGAATCCGACTGGGACTTTCTCGTCCGACTCGCGCGCGAGATCGGATACGTGGTCTACGTGGCCGTCGATCCCGTCGCCGGTATCCCCACGCTCATGTTCGCTCCACAGACCCCCGCCGAGACGGCGCCGCCGCCCGTCCCGGGTGTGGAGATCTCACCTCTATCCTTCGATGTCGGCGACGAGCGCATTCTCAACCTCAAGGCTTCCGTGTCCGGCGCGGGCATCACCGCTGTGTCCTCGGCACGCGGATGGGACCAAACACTGGGCATGCCAGGCATGGGCGAGGGCCCGACGATTGGCGATAGCTCCCTCAACCTCGTCCTACCCGAGGTTCTGGGCGCCGAACTCGGCGGGGCGAACCAGAACGTGAATTTCACGCGCTTCGCACAGAACGAGATGCAGGCGGAGGCGGCGAGTGAAGGTCTCGCCTTCCGGATGTCCGGGGCCTACGCGAACGTCGAGATCACGATGCGCGGCAATCCGTTCTGCATGCCCAGCAGAGCATTGGGCCTGAGCGAGGCAGGTGTCCTCACCGGTGAGTACACGATCACCGCCGCAACGCACACGTTCATCCCCAACCAGTACGGCTACCGCACGCATGTGGTGTGCAGCGGAATGGAGGATCGGACACTCGCCGGGTTACAGGGTGCCGCCGAGCCCCGCACCACGAGCAAGCTCCATGGCGTGTATCCCGCCATCGTCACGGACTCCGAGGATCCCGAGCAGTTGGGGCGCGTCCTGCTGAGCTTCCCCTGGCTCGACCCGCTCTACGTCAGCAACTGGGCGCGGGTGGTCCAGGCGGGCGCGGGCGAGGTCATGGGCATGCAGATCATCCCCGAGCCACTCGACGAGGTGCTCGTCGCCTTCGGGAATGGCCAGCTCGACTCGCCCTACGTCCTCGGTGGCCTCTACAACCTCGAGCGTCAACCCGGCGTCCCCTGGGAGGAAGCGGTCGAGGGCGTCCCCGTGATCCGCGGGTTCACCTCGCGACTGGGCAATCAACTCCTCTTCATGGACGATCCGGAGACCCCCGGGGTGGTCATCAACACCACCATGGGCGCCTCGACCCTCATCCGCCTCTCCCCCGAGACCGGCATCGAGATCATCACGGTCGAGGGGCAGCCCATCGTCATCACGAGCGCCTCGGACGTCACGGTGAACTCGGAGGGGGCCGTCGTGGTCAATTCCGCCGCGGTCGAGATAAACGGCGAGGGGGATGTGTCCATCAGCGCGGAGGGTGCGATCGAGATCACCGCGGGTGGGGAGATCGCGATCTCCGCCGCCTCGGTCAATATCGAGGCCGAGGCGGACGCCTCTATCGTGGCGCCCGCGGTCGACGTGACCGGCGGCATTGTGAACCTGGGAGCCTGACCATGGGACTCACCGACTTCATCGGGCAGGGGGTGGCCTATCCCCTGCGCTTCGACGAGCGGGGGCGCCTCGGTCTCGTGGGTGGTTCCGCCAACGTGGAGCGCGCGATCGCCCTCATCATCGGCACCGCGTATGGCGAACGCCCGATGCGCCCCGAGTTCGGCTGCGGGATCCATGCCCTGGTCTTCGAGACGCCGTCCCCGGAACTGTCCACGCAGATCCAGGCCCAGGTGACCGCCTCCCTCAAGCGATGGGAGCCACGGATCGACGTGGTCACGGTGTCCGTGAAGTTCGACAACGACAACACGACGGCCAACATCATGGTGACGTATCGCCTGAAGGACACCTACGACGTGCGCAACCTGCTTGTTCCCTTCTACCTGATCCCCAATGACGACGATGCGCAGCCGCAGCTACCCCAGGAGTCATCGTGACCCTTCCCACACCGAATCTGGACGACCGCGCATTTCAGGACTTCGTCGATGAGGGCAAGCGCCTGCTCCAGCGTCGTGCACCCGAGTGGACGGACAACAACGTCGCCGATCCGGGGATCACCCTCATCGAGACGTTCGCGTACATGGTGGATCAGCTCGTCTTCCGACTCAATCAGGTGCCCGACCTGCACTACATCAAGTTCCTCGAACTCCTCGGCGAATCATTGCGACCCCCGTCGGCCGCTTACACGACCCTGGAGTTCACGCTGACGGTCCCGCAGAGCAATGACGTGGTGGTTCCGATGGGGGTCGAAGTATCGACCGCCCGTAAGGGAACGTCCGCACCGATCATCTTCACGACGAATGAAGACCTCACGATCGTCTCGGCGACGGTGAAGGGGCTGCTCGCGCAGCCCGCCGGTGGGGCATTCCGCGTGGTACAGCCCAGCCTCGGTGCCGGTCCTGACCAAGCGGCCTTCTCGTCAGAGCCGGCGGTCGGGGATGCATTTTTCATCGGCCTGTCCAAGCCAGCGGCCCACTGCATCATCGAGTTCGATGTCGACTCGCGCATAGACGGCATCGGCGTGGATCCGCTCCGACCCCCACGCGTGTTCGAAGCGTGGGACGGGCAGGCCTGGAGCGAGGTGGAGTTGATCACCGACACCACCGGGGGCTTTAACCGGAACGGCAAGATCCGCCTCTACGTCGACGCACACCAACTGTCCAGTCTGGGCAGCATCGAAGCGGCCTGGCTGCGGTGCCGCATCGTCGAGACCCAGGGCGATCAGCCCGCCTACAAGTCCAGCCCGACCATCCACAGCATCTCCCTCGCCACCGTCGGTGGACGCGTCTCCGCCTCGCACTGCCAGATCGTCACCAACGAGACCGTCGGCCGAACCACGGGCACACCCGGTGAGGCGCTGCAGGTGAGCCGGATCCCCCTCGTCTCCGAGCAGGAACACCTCCTTATAGAGGTGAGTAGCCCCGAGGGATGGCAGACCTGGACCCGGGTGGAGTCTTTTGCGAACCAGGGGCCCACCGACAAGGTCTTCACGCTCGACGAGGTGACCGGGACGCTGCGCTTCGGACCATTGATCCGGATGGAGGACGGCAGCACCCGCACGTACGGGGCCACACCGGAGGCCAACGCCACCGTCCGTGTTCCCCTCTACCGCGCTGGTGGTGGCGTCCAAGGGAATCTCGAGACGGGGGCACTGCGACTCCTGCGCACCTCCATCCCGTTCGTGGCACGAGTGCAGAACATCGTTCCGGCGATCGGGGGGGTGGACGCCGAGAGCATCGACGATCTCAAGGCCCGCGCAGCCCTGCTCGTCCGAGCCCGCGACCGCGCCGTCAGCAAGGGCGACTTCGAACTCCTCGTCCATCGCGCTGCTCCGTCCATCGCGCGCACCAAGTGTCTGGCGGGCTCGGAGGTGGGAAGCCCGGGCACCGTCGTGGTCCTCGTGGTTCCCGACATCCCCGATGGCCGCGTCCCCTTCGAAGTGCTTCGGCCGAGTCAGGAGGTGCTGGACAGCGTCGGAGATTTCATCGACGAGCGCCGCCTCGTCGGTACCACCGTGCGCATCGAACCGCCGCGCTATCTGGGCATGGCCGTCGCCGCCCGCATGGCGCTGGCTCCCGGTGTCGATGCTCCACAGGTCTTCCAGCAGGCGGACCTCGCGATCGCGAACTTCATCCATCCGCTGCGCGGTGGGTACGACGGCACGGGCTGGCCTTTCGGGCGCGACATCTCCGTCGGTGACATCTACGGGGTCCTGCAAAAGGTGCCCGGGGTCGCCTACCTCGATGTCGTGCGGCTCATCCCGATCGACGCGGTGTCCGAGCAGCGAGCTGAGCCCGCGGATCGCATCATCCTCGAGCCCCATGACCTGCTCTTCAGCTTTCCGAGCGACTTCCAGGTCCTGAAGACATGACGGTTCAGGACGCCACTACTTCCACGCCCCCGGCAACCCAGCCTGGGCGTCGGCTCGTCCCCGGGCTGCGCACTCCCTTCCCCATGATCACCTACACCTCGTCGATGCTGATCGAGGATCCGGTGGCGCAGAAGATCTGCGCGAGCCTCGATGAGGTTCTCGCCCCCATCATCTCCGTGCTGGACTGCTACGACTCCTACCTCGACGTCTTCCTCGCTCCCATGGACTTCGTCGAGTACATGTGCACCTGGATCCTGGTGAGTCCGGAGATCGGGTGGGACGAGGACACCGTCCGCAAGTCGCTGTCCCATGCGCTCCGCTTCTACTCGAGTCGTGGCACCGCGCGCGGAATCACCGACTTCCTCACGATGGTCATGGAACTCGACGTGACCGTCGAGGAGTCGGGCTCGGTCACCACGAGTCGCGACTTCACCGACCCGAGCACCTGGACCGTCCCCCCGTCGCCCAGCGTGACGATCACGGTCCGGGGTCGCGAAGGGGCGAGCGTCGACCCGGGGCTTGTCTCCTTGGTGCTGAACTCCGCGGTCCCGGCCCACGTGGATGCCACCTTGACCGAGGGCACGTGAACACCACGATCCGATGCACGCGGTGCGGGACGGTGACCACGTGGACTCCGTACTGCCCCAGCTGTAGCGCCTACCTCGAGTTCGCCGGAGATCCCCCCTGGGTTCCGGCGCCCCCGAAGGACGCCTCCGCAACCGACGCACCGGACGCCGATTCAGTACCGAACGTGGCCGACTCCACCAGCTCGCCGGAACCTGGATCGGACACCTCCCCCGAACACGCACCCCCGGCCACTCCGGAGCCACTCCACCCGGGGAAGGCTGAGAAGCCTCCGAAGCCCGCGAAGCCTTCCCGTCCCCATCGCCGATTCGGCGGGGAGGATCCCTGGTGGCGATTCTGGGGGAAGAAGAAGCATGCGGCGCATGCTCCGGCCGCGACCCCGACGACGACCGCCCCCGAGGGACCCACGACCCCGACCGACGTCGTCGAGAACGCCTATGCCTATGTGGTCGACGCCCCCCCGGTTCCGGAGACGGTCTCCGCGGAGTTGCCCACCCGCCAGGAGGCGGCGCAGAAGCGCACCATCCCCATCGGCCGCCCGGACGACCTCGGTATCCCGGGCGGAATCCCGTGCGCGCAGTGTCGTTTCCGCAACTACGTCGATGCCTCCTACTGCGCTCGCTGCGGGTATACCCTGCGCGATGCCGTTCCGCCGACCCAGACCTTGGCCAGCGCCCTTGCACCCTCGGAGAAGCCCCCGCGACGCACCGACTGGAGCTTCCTCGCCGTCGTCGCGCTGGTCATCCTCATCCTCGGCATCATCTTCATCTCTCCACCGGGTCAACCGGGTCGGGCATTCATCGGTGGGGTGATTCGTACGGTCGCCTACTGGATCGATCCCGATCTCGGGACACCTGTCACGTTCACCAGCGTGACCGCGAGCTCCACGGGCTACGGCAACCCGGCGAATTCCATCGTCGGTGATGACCTCAGCAGCTTCTGGGCATCGGCACCGGGACCGAGTTGGGGGGCAGGGAGCACCATCACGTTCCAGTTGACCGAGCCCTCGCGCCTCGACCGCATGGTGATTCGCCCCGGGATCCAGAATGGCCAGTTCGCCGTTCGCGCACTGGCCACTCCCGAGAACTTGACATTGATCTTCACCGAGCTGGACTCCGATTCCACGCCGAGCCCGAGCCCTTCGGCGACCACGACGGGCTCACCCACAGCTTCGCCCACGCCCGCACCTTCGGCGTCACCGTCAGGATCCCTGTCTCCGACGCCGAGCCCCTCAGTGAGCACGTCTCCGACCCCGACTCCGACTGCCACGCCCTCTGTCCAGGCATCGCTGAACGTGATCGTGGAACCACAGGACTATACGAGCGTGGTGAGTTTCCCGATCGTCTACACGGACAAGGTTGTGTTGCGTATCGACAGCGTGTATCCGCCGGCGCTGCCCGATGTCTATGCGCCCGGCGGTGGCGGGCAGGTGGCCATCACGGCCATCGACTTCATGCCGCCGTGGTCCCTCGGAGACCTCTTCAAGGTCGATTTCCGTCGGGAGGGAACACCGGTGCCCTCGCCAACGCCGACCACATCCCCGAGTGCATCGCCGAACGGTTCGGCGGCCGCCTCACCTGGTGCGACGCCTAGTCCATTACCGACGCCATCGGGTTGAGGTTCGCGGAACGCACACCCTCGATGATCACCGCGGCTGCGGGTGTGGGACTTGTGCCGGTCGGGTCGACCACCGCGGGTGTCGGGGTGGGCGTCGGCGTGGAAGTCGCCGCCGGGGTCGCGGTGCTCGCGGTCGACGACTCCGTGGTGGCGCAGAACGTGTCGGTATAGGCCGAGGGGCTCGGCGTGGCCTGGCTGCGCATGCGGAAGCAGTACTTCGTATCCGGCTGCAGTCCACCGACTTCGAAGGCCGTGTCATTGGCTGTGGGTGCTGGGGAGATGGTTGTCCAGCCATCGAGGATCTGACGCTGGAGTTCGAAGCCGGTGACGGGTGCCTGGGGATTGCACTGCGCGGGAGGCGGGGCCGTCGATCCGGAGCTCGATCCACCACCGGCGATGACGAACGTGCGACCAGCGCGATCGGCCGTGGTGAAGGGACCCACCTTCCACTTCAGGAACTTCCGGTATCCCTTCTTCGTCTTCTTGCTCGAGTCGCTCGAGGACGACGGCTCCTTGTAGTCCGTCGGCGGCAACCAGGTGATGGCCACCGACGTCGACGTCAGGGCGGACGCCAACGGCATGTACGGCGGGCACACGCCCGAGGTGCTGGCTGACGTCGACCCCGACGAGGAGCCGGTCGACGATGTCGAGGTCGCTGACGTGGAGCCATCCGCCGCCGGGATCTCGACGCACTCACTCGGTGTGTAGAGGGAGGACGACGAACCGGCAGTCGCGATGATGCGGTAGCAGTTCTGCTGCCCGGGCATCGTCTTGGTGACGATGTACCGCGTCGTGCCGGTCGGCACGTCCGCCACATGGGTGCAGTCACCGCAGGACGGTGATTCGATTCCGGTCTCCGCAAGTTCCTGGTCACCGGCCACCGATGTCGGGGACGCCGTGGGAGACGATGTGGACGAGGCGACATCCGTCGAGGTGGCACCCTCCGCACTGGGTGACTGCGACGGCGCTACGGATCCCGTACTCGGAGCCGGGGACGCGTCACCACCGGTGCGCACGGGCATCCGCACCGCGCGCAGGGAACCCCTCACCGATCCCAGGGAGGTGAGGGAGGCCGTCGTCGCGTCCGTCGTCGGTGTCGGTGTCGCGCTGGGCGCTGCGCTCGCACTCGGCGTCGCGGCCGCGCTTGCGGTCGGCGTGGGTGTGGACGCGGGTGCTGTGGTGGACGCGGGTGTGGCCGTGGGCGTAGCCGCGGTCACCGCCGCAGGGGCACTAGCGCTCGCAGACGCGCTGGCGCTCGGCGATGCACTCGGGGACGGACTCGCAGCCATCAACGCGTTACCAGTACTGCCCACGGCATAGATCGAATAGCCCTGGGCACCGGGCGAGGCCTGCCAGGTGAGGAGTACCTGTGAGCCCTCGTAGGCCGTCGCCGTGAGCCCCTGCGGAGGCGGTGGCGGTCCCACCTTGAGATCGGGGGTCCCGGTCAGGCCCGCACGGCTCAGAACGAAGGCGACGACCAGGCCGGCGATCAGCAGGATGAGGAGGATGCGGCCCAGCAGACCGAGACGGAAACGGATCGCCGGCCGCTGCACCAGAGTGACACGTTGGATGCTCGGACGGATCTCCTCGAGCGGCATACCCGAGGTGTGGTCGCGCACCGAGGTGAGACTCGCCACCATGCTCAGGGTCCGCGAGGACCCGAAGATATGCAGGGGGGCCGAAACGGTGACCTTTTTCCAGATCGTGTCACCTGGAGCGAGCGTGAAGTCTGGATCCTCGACCTTGAACCGCAGGTATCCATCCGGATCCGCGACGTCGAGGCGGTAGTCCACGAACGCATTGCCGTTGTTCGTGATTTGGGCGAACGTGGTGGCACGGCGACGGATGTCGATCGTCGTCCGGCTCAAACTCAGGTTCGAGTCGTAGAAAGGCGTCACCGAGATGGTGACTTCGGTGACCGTGCTCTCGTGCGGGTCGACCTCCGAACGCGCCATCACGCCGACGGTGTAGTCACCAGCCGGCAGTTTCGATGTGCGACCCGGCTTGATGATGAGTGCGGCGGACCCCTCACTACCCGGGAAGAGTGAGACTTCGCTCGGCACGACGGACAACCACGATCCCTCGGGTCCAACCACACTCAAGGAGTAGGTCTCGACGACGGGGCCGACGTTGCGCACCGTCACCTTCAGGCGCACCGGTTGACCCGGAGCGGCCTCCACGCGGGATTGACTCATCGACACGATCGGTCGGGGAAGCACGGAACGTTCGGGGTCCGCATGATCGTCGACGAACCAGCCCGCGGTGTCCATCACGAGAGTCGTGTCACCACCGGCCGCGGCGTCGGTGGATGCACCTTCGGTTGCGGGGGTTGGAGTCTCTGCGGGCCGGAGTCGACTGGCGCGCATGTTCGACTTCATGTGCTCAACCCAGCGTCGATACTGGTCTTCGCCGGACTCGGGTGTGGGTGGCAGGGGGAAGTTGTCAGCCACTATCGCTATCCCCCTCCCGCTACCTGCGGCGAGGACGCATCCAGCACCGATTGGAGGGGGAACGACAGGAGACCGAGCTTGACCCATTCACGCTTGGCGCCACGGACCGCATGCACGAAGGACACGGGCTCTCCGGCGCCTGCTGCCATGAAGGCAGCGGAGATCGATGACGACCGGATCGCTCCACCCGCCATCTCGAGGGATGCCAGGCGTCGGTATTCCTCATCGGTGACCACGGCACCGGCTTCCGCCAGGCATGCGCGCCAGATGGCCGCCCGGAGTTCGGAGTCGGGGGCCGGGAAATCCAGGATGCAATCGAGGCGGCGCGCGAAGGCGGCATCGAGATTGGAGCGCAGGTTGGTGGTCAGGATCGCCAATCCGTCGAAGGCCTCGATGCGTTGAAGCAGATAGGCGACCTCCAAGTTCGCGTACCGGTCCCGCGCATCGGAGACCTCAGAGCGCTTGCCGAAGACCGCATCCGCCTCATCGAAGAGCAGGACGCCGTCCAGATTCTCCGCCTCGGAGAAGACGCGCTCGAGGTTCTTCTCCGTCTCGCCGATGTACTTGTCGACGACGCTCGCGAGGTTCACGTGGAAAAGCGGCGTTCCCAACTCACCGGCGAGGGCCTCCGCCGCCATCGTCTTTCCCGTTCCCGACTCACCGGCGAACAGTGCGGTGATACCGCGACCGCGCAGGCCACCCGGACGCATTCCCCAGTCATCGATGACCGTGGGGCGCAGACGCACGCGATCGAGCAGGTGCTCCAATTCGGCGCGCACGTGATCGGGGAGGATCACATCATCGAGGAGGAACACGGGCTGCGTCTGGCGTGCGTAGCCGCTCGTGAGCCGCGCGGGACGGGATGACTCGCCGCGGGTCACGCGCTCCCGGATCTCCTCGGGGTCGAGGCGCTGCAACAGATTCTTCAGCCCCGGCTCCCCCTGGGAACCCAAGGCGCCCCACCACTGGGAACGCATGCGCTCCGGTGCCGGCGGCAACTCGACCTCCGTGCACCGCGGATCTGCCAGCGCCACCTTCCCCGGGGCGAGCAGGATCATCGGCACCTGAAAGCCGTGGGCGAGGACCACATCGGCTTTGACGGAGTCCGCGGTGACCGCGCGATCGTCGATGATCAGCGGCCGGGCCGCCAGCGCGGCTTCGGTGAAAGCCGCACGCACGATTCGACGACGCTCCTCCGCGTCGAGGGGCAGCAATGATCCGTCGAGGATCAGCACGTCGCCACCCGCGGCGGTGAACAGGGTGACGGCGCGGCTGAGCGCCCCCGAACCCGGATGCGACTTGAGGACCGGCACCGGACCGACCGGCTGGCCGTAGTGCATGGGCTCGGGCAGAGGCGGCTCGCTGGGCAGGAGATCCACGCCCACGTCCGGTGTCGCCATCCGCGACAGATAGGGGGCCACCTCGGACCCGAAACGCTCATCGCCGAGCAGGTGACGCACGACCCGCTCGGACACGTGCAAGGTGCGTGCCGGGAACGGATGGTTATCCCGCTTCACCTCGATCAGCCCGAGGGAGCACAGTCGCGAGTCCGCGTCGAACATCGCACGGTTGTCCGGATCGGAGGGGTCGAGACCCAACAGGCGCAGTGCCGTGGTGATGGACGGCCCCGATGTACCGCTCTCGTTGTTCAGCACGATGAAGAAATGCTCGAAGCGCGGATCCAGAGACGGGGATGCGGCCAGGAGGATGGCTCCGAGCTCGCGATCACTGAGACCGATCGCCGTGGCCCAGGACAGCACATACTGCGGGATATCGGACGGGGACAGCGTGACGTCCTCGACTCCGGGCGGAGCCAGTCGCGCATCACGGATGATCAGGTCATGCGGGAAGAACGATCCGCGATGCTCATCGGGGACATCGCCTTCCAGACGTGCCGCCTCGACCGTACGCGCCACGCGCTCGCCGAGGATGGCGAGCGTGATGACGATCGAGTCGAAGGGCGCCAGATCCGAGCGCGGCATCGTCCGTGTCACGTGGTGCTCCGAGATCGCGTGCGCAAGCCTGCATCGGGATTCTTCGGATCGCGTCCGAGAATCTCATCGGTAGAGGGTCCACGGGTATCGGTGACCCCGATGCGAGGCGGCTGCGTCTGCGGAGGACCGGCCGGTTCGCGCACACCCGCGGGCACCGGCATGGTGACGACCACCGAGACGATGGCGTGGTAGTCCGTCCCCATCGCGGAGAACAACTCCGTGGCGAAGCGGTCGGAGAAGATCTTCCCGCCCACGCGCATGTTCAGTACGTGCCCCTCCTGCAGGAATGCCGAGAGCTCATCACTGCAGAACGACGCGGGGATGTAGTCGTAACGATTCAGGCACACCAGGGCCAGCCCGAGCAGTGCGTAGTCGTCCTCGGGACGATTCGTCCAGGCGGTCAGCGTGAAGGTCAGGTCGTAGAAGCGGAACGGCTGGCGGTAGTACTCCACGACCCCCTCGCCGTTGGTCTCCTTCACCAGGGTCGTGGTGCGCCGGGAGAGGTCTTCGCGAATGTCGGCCAGGAACAGGTTCAGCGTGGGCGAGGTGCGTGCGGCGGCCCAATCCTTCTTCGGCGCCTCGAAGGCGACGGACGGGGTGATACCCGCAACCTGCTCGGCCGAGAGCATGGCAGCGAGAGCCCGGACCACGTCGCCGATCACGATTCCTCCTGGGGGAAGCAGGATGCCTCCACTATGCCAGTGTGAGGGGGGATTGCCCCGCTGCCACACGGAGTGGGATAAATGTAGATAATTCCTATTTGTCCTGATATTCGTATATAGAGGTGCCTAGGGAGTCCCTCCTGGCCCCAGTCGACCCCGGTCCCCCCGGACCTCGCCCCTCGTGCCGAGCCGGGCCCGCGACGCGGCGGCCCTGCCCTCCGTCCCCGCCGTCCCGGAGGGCCGGGCACCCCCCGAATACCCGCCCCACCGGCCCCGGGCGGAGGAGGTCTGACGGTGGAAGTCCCGCACCCGTCGCTCGGCGTCCCGCAACACCAGTGCGCCCGCCGAGCCCCCGGTTGCACGATCGCTCTCCCGGATCCCCTCGCGGCGGGCCTCCTGGAGGCGTTCGCCGATCCGATCCACGTAAGCGCGGTAGAAGGCGGCCCGGGCCGTTTGGGCGGTGAAGGGCTTGCGGGCGCGACGGCTGCCGCGGACCAGGTAGGTCTCCTGCCGCCAGGCCCCCGCGGCGATGTAGCCGGTGGCCGAAGAGACCATCTGGACCGAGATCGTGGCGTAGAGCGCCTCGACCATGTCGAGGTCCCCCGGCATGCCGTATCCGAGAACGTACGTGGAGTCGGCAGCGACATCGACGTGTGCGGAGTTGGCGTGCGCAATCACCACGAACAGGGCGATCAGGTGCTGGTTGGCCCGCTTGCCCTTCTCACCGATCACCACGGTGCGGGTGATCGGCTCAGTGCGCTCCGGCGCGCGGACACGCGCCGCCGCGATGTCGATGCTGGCCATGGTCGCCAACGCCTGGGCCTTCATCACATAGGCCTCGGCTTCGAAGGGATTGTCCGTGCGGTCCGCCTTGTCCAGCAAGGCGGAGATCCGACGGGTGATGTCAGCCACGGATGGCCCCGTCGTACCCGGCGCGCAGGAGTAAGGCAGCCTCTTCGCCGAGCGTGTGCGTCACCAGGGTGATCATGGCCGTCCGGAACCGTGCGTCATGCGCGACGGACCGGTGATCGATGAATGTCCAATGGTGGGCAACCTCGTGCAGTACCACGGTCTCGCGCGCCGCCCACGTTCCCGCCAGGGCACCGTCCACGCCGGGGATCGCGATCGTCGCCGGCAGTGACTCGAAATGGGCGCGCGTGTGACCCTTCCGTACGCGCACATGGGGAGAGTCAATCCCGACCGTCGCGCAGGCGCTTTCGACGTAGGCACGCACTGCGGCGAGGTCCCCGAAACGGCGTTGAATGGGAATGGTCAGCGTCGATCCGAAGAAATCGACGGTGCCACCCCGATCCAGGATGGCGGTCCACTGGTCCTCGGCTGCATAGACGGCCGATCGATCCGAGTCGGAGGTCACGACCACCGTGGTGTCTCGGACGCCGACGGGCGTTGCATGACACCCGCGGCGATCGCGGCGAACATGGCCGCGCCCATGGCCCCGGCTTCATCGACGTCGCTCACCCGGAACTCGCCCAGAGATGCCCGTTTGGTCGCGGCGACCATCGGATCCTTGATCCAGCCACCGGCGATCACGATCGAACTGGGTGGCCCCACGATCTCGGTCATGCGATGGACACTCGCTTCGCTGAGAGCGAGAAGGTCTTCGACGCTGGCGCGCCAGAGTGCTGCCGGACGTGCGGAGTCGTCGATGCCACGGATCGACAACCCGTCATGGGCGGTGTCCTCCAGGGATAGTGAGCCGCGCTCGGTGGTGAGAGCTTCGGAAGCGATGCGCAGGCGCTGGTCACGATCCGTCGCACCGATCGTCTTGGCGATGCGCTCGAGCGAGAGACCGGTGAGGAATGCGGCCAGCAGGCACACGTGATCCGGAATGACACTCCACATCACCGCGATGTCGTCGACCGCCAGGGCTCGGAGGTCATCGTGGGTCAACGGGCCTGGAGTGAATCGCAGCAGCGCCTCCGCTGTCCCCATCGAGTCGAAGAGTGCCTGGGATGTCGCGGCACCACTGGCGAAAGCACCTGCATGGTGGTCCATACCCGCGATGGTGATGACCGCACCACGCATCGGCTCCGGCCAGTCGTCACCGACCCTCCCCACGGCGTCACCGGCTGTCACCACCGGACCGGGGAGCAGATTGCCGACGAGGTCGAGCGTGGCCTGCCACGGGGCGCGCGCGACGACGTCGAATAGGCCGGTCCGTGACACTAGGCACAACTCGCTCGCGGGATCGGCACCCAGGAGATAGGCCACCCACTCGGCCACGCTGAGGTACGTCGCCGCTGCGTCGACATCGGAATTCCCTTGCAGCCACAGCAGTTTCGTGACCGAGGGCTTGGAGTTCAGGCGCATGCCGACATGCGACTCGAAGGCGTCGACTCCGACGGCCGAGCGCAAAGTCTCGACATCACCACGGGGGTCGTGCCACGCGATGATCGGCGCGAGCGGGGTGCCGGAGCCATCCATGAGGATGCCGGCCTCGGCCATGCTGGCGATGCCGATGCCGATGGCGCGCCCATCCTCCGGCCACCCTGGATGCCGCACGACACCGTCGAGGACAGCGCGCAGGACCTGGGCCAGGTGCTCGGGCGCCATCTCGGCCTGAGGACCGTCGTGCACCCACGGGGTGGCTACCGCGGACTCGGCCAGGACGGACCCGTCGGCAGCGACGGCGATGGCCTTCACCCGGGTCGTGCCCACATCCAGGCCCACCAGCACAGGCCTCATCGGTCACGCTCCTTACGCCAGTTAGGCTCGAGACCCCATCCCATCATGGGTCCTGCCAAGGAGTCGCATGACCGACATAACCCCACGCATGAATCGCCTGTTCAACCCCTCGTCGGGTCGCTGCTTCGACGTGGCCGTCGATCACGGGTTCTTCGGGGAGGGCAGCTTCCTGGCAGGGATCGAGAATCTGCGGGCGGCCGTGGGCACGCTGGTCGCTGCCAATCCCGATGCCATCCAGTTGACCCAGGGCCAGGCGAGCCTGCTGCAGCACGAGCATGGAGGCCGTGCGCGGCCCGCTCTCGTGATGCGCACGGACGTGGCGAACGTCTACGGATCGCCGCTCCCGGACCACATGTACAGCCTGATGATCCCCGATCCGGCGCTGCGCGGCGTGCAGATGGATGCGGCCAGCATCGTGGTCAACCTCTTCGACCTCCCCGGGCGCCCGGACGTGCGCGAGGCATGCATCTCCAACGTCCTGCGCGCGCGCCAGGACTGTGATCGCTACGGCATGCCGCTCATGGTCGAGCCCCTCGTGATGAAGGACAGCGCCAACGGTGGGTACACGGTCAACGGTGACATCGAACTCATCGTCCCCCTGGTGCGCCAGGCGGTGGAGCTGGGTGCAGACATCATCAAGGCCGATCCCACCGACGATCCCAGCGACTACCACCACGTGGTGCGGACTGCGACCGGCATCCCGGTGCTCGTCCGCGGTGGCGGGCGGGTGAGCGATCGGGAGCTCCTGGAGCGCACGAAGGCGATCCTGGACCAGGGCGCCGCAGGCATCGTGTACGGCCGCAACATCATCCAGCACCCGAATCCGGCCGCGATGACGCGCGCCCTGATGGCGATGCTGCACCAGAACGCCACTGTGGATCAGGCAGAGCAGATCCTCTCCACAGAATGAGCACCCCCGTACGCATCGGAGTCATCGGAGGCGGCCTCATGGGCCGCGAACTCGTGGCGGTCTGCGGTCGATGGATGCATCTTGTGGACCACCCCGCGCAGCCACGTGTCACTGCGATCGCCGATCCGAACCCGGCTGCGCGCGCATGGTTCGAGGAGAACTCGGCCATCACCCTCAGCACCGATGACTGGCGCACTCTCGTCGACAGCCCGGACATCGACGTGCTCTACATCGCGGTCCCACATGACCTGCACGAGGAGATCTACATCGCGGCCGCCCGTGCCGGGCGGGACTTCCTCGGAGAGAAGCCGTTCGGCATCGACCTCGCGGCAGCCGAGCGGATCGTCGGGGCGGTGGACGCCTCCTCCGGTTTCGTGCGGGTGAGCAGCGAGATGCCCTTCTTCCCCGGAGCCCAACGCGCCATCGCAGCCACGGGTTCCCTCGGCGAGCTCATCGAGGTGCGCTCGGCATTCCTGCACTCCTCCGACATCGACAGATCGAAGCCGATCAACTGGAAGCGGCGCTCCGAGACGTGCGGGGAGATCGGCGTCATGGGCGATCTCGGCATGCACGTGGCACACGTTCCCCTGCGCTTGGGCTACACCCCGACCCAGGTCTTCGCCGTCCTGGATTCGATTGTGACGGAGCGGCCCACTGTGGCGGGGAGCGCGGAGATGGCGCCCTGCGACACCTGGGATAACGCGATGCTGCTGCTCCGCGGACGCGAGGACCTCCATGCGCACCGCACCTTCCCCATGGTGTGGGAGACGCGCCGCATCGCCCCCGGCAACATGAACACGTGGGTATTCGAGGCTCTGGGCATGGATGCCGGAGTCCGGTTCAGCACACGCGCTCCGGCTGTCTTCCAGCGATTCGCCCGCCACGGATCCGAGCAGGTCTGGGAGGAGGTGCAACCGGGCAACGTGTCTGCCTGGCCGATGATCTCCGGTGCCATCTTCGAATTCGGCTTCGCCGACGCATTGATGCAGATGTGGGCGAGCTACCTCGCGGAACGCGTGGGCGCTCTCGGGGATCGCTTCGGATGCGCCACCCCTGACGAAGCCCTCATGTCGCATCGTGTCTTCGCCGCCGCCCTGGAGTCCCAGCAGCGCGCGGCCGCTGTGAGCCTGTGAGACGGATCGGTCAGGCGATCCGCCGCACCCCTCTTCTCGCGGGCCTGCCGCGGGAGGTCGCCGTTCTCACGGCCGTGGCCTTCTGCGTGGCCCTGGGTTTCGGGATCCTCGCGCCCTCCTTGCCGATTTTCGCGCGCACCTTCGATGTCAGCGCTCTCCAAGCGAGCGCGGTCATATCCGTGTTCGCACTGATGCGCTTCGTCAGCGCACCCGGTGCGGGCGCGCTCACCGATCGCTTCGGCGAACGTGTCGTCATGTCCTCCGGTCTGATGATCGTCGCGCTCTCGAGCCTGGCCGCGGGTTTCTCACAGACTTACCTACAACTCATCGTGCTGCGCGGTATCGGCGGCATCGGTTCCTCCATGTTCACCGTGTCCGCGATGGCCCTGGTCCTCCGCGTCGTCGACGCCAACCAACGCGGCCGTGCTGCAGCCGCATTCCAGGGCGGCTTCCTCATCGGCGGTGTCGCGGGGCCTGCGGTGGGCGGCCTCGTGGTCGCGTGGTCGATCCGCGCACCGTTCTTCGTCTACGCGGCAACGTTGATACTCGCCACCATCGTCGCGGGTATCTACCTCTCGGGTGCCCACCTACGCGAACGGGAGCGCGAGGTCTCGCACGGCCAGGAGAACAAGCTCCGGGACTTGCGCGAGGCACTGCGCAGCAAGGCCTACCAGGCCGCGCTCGGGACGAACCTCATCAGCGGGTTCGTCTCCTTCGGACTCCGCTCGTCGGTGGTTCCCCTCTTCGTCGTCGAGGGGCTGGCGCGCGGCGCCTCCCTTTCCGGTTTCGGCTTCCTCGCGGCGGCGGCCGTGCAGGCGGTGGTGCTCCTGCCGGCGGGACGCATCGCGGACACGCAGGGGCGCCGGAAGGCACTCATGCTCGGGTCGGTGGCAACGCTGGCGGGCATGGTGCTCCTCACCGCGTCGGACTTCGCCGTGAACACCCTGGGAACCGCCGGAGCGATAGGAGTCGTTCTCTTCCTCGCTTCCATGGCGGTGCAGGGATACGGCTCGGCCTTCCTGGGCTCCGCTCCCTCGGCAACGGTGGGTGACATCATGGAAGGCCGTAGGGGTGGGATCGTGGTCGCCACGTTCCAGATGATGTCGGACTTGGGGGCCGTGGTGGGACCGCTGTTGGCCGGGCTGCTGGTCGATGCCTACGACTTCGATTGGGCCTTCGCCGCGGGCGCGGCGCTTGCCGTGATCCCGATCATCCTCGTCCTACGTATGCCCGAGACCCTGCGTCGGAGGGCGGCATGACGAGGCGTCGCGTGATGGTCACGGTGGTGGCCTCGGCCACCGTGTTGGGCACGGTGGCGGGGCTTACGGCGATCGCCGCGTTCTCCCCTGCGACCACGTCCGTGCAGGCCGACACGCTCACCGATCCCACACCCTCACCCGAGGCACCGACTCCACAGCCGACGGATACGCCACCGCCCGCGCCTGCGCCGGCGGCATCGCGCATTGAGAACGTCGTGTTCATCCTGGCCGACGACCTCGACTGGGAACTGTTCCGGCAGGTCCCCCGCCTGGCCGAACTTCAAGACCAGGGCATGACCTTCACCAATCACACGGTGGTGGATTCGCTGTGCTGCCCTTCGCGCGTCACGATTCTGCGATCGCAATACATCCACAATCACAAGGTGATCTCGAATCTCGCCGAGACCGGCGGTGGGTGGGCGAAGTTCAAGGAACGCAATGAGCAGGTGAGCAACCTCCCGGTGTGGGTGTCGAACGCGGGTGTGCGCACTGGACTGTTCGGCAAGTACCTCAACGGCTACCCGGATCGAGATGCATTGACGTACGTGCCACCGGGCTGGGATGAGTGGGGTGTTCCCACATCGAGGAGCGATAGCTACACCGGCTACAACTACACACTCAATGTCAATGGGAAACTCGTGCGCTACGGCAAGCGCCCGGCCGACTTCCTCAACGACGTCATCACTCGCAAGGCGACGGAGTTCATCCGCGAGTCACCCGGGCCCTTCTTCCTGATGCTCTCCACGTACAGCCCGCACAAGCCGTCGCCCGTGGCCACGCGCAACAAGGAAACGCACGGGGCCACAGGCGTTCCCCGCACACCGACGTACAACGCCTTCGGTGTCAACGAACCGCCCTGGCTGCAGGAGTTCACGCTGCGTAGCCCGAGCAAGGTGGCCGGGGACGACCGGATTTGGCGGAAGAGGGCGCAATCCGCCGAGTCGGTGGCCGACTCCGTGGGTGCCGTCCTGTACGAGCTTCGGCGCAGTGGCAAGGCGGAGAACACCCTCGTCGTGCTCAGCGCGGACAACGGCTATCACCTGGGGCACTTCCGTCTTCCGAAGGGGAAGCGGACTCCGTACGCGTTCGACACGGTGGTGCCACTCGTCATGATCGGCCCCGGCATCATCCCCGGCACCCGCATCGACGCCATGACGAGTGCCATCGATCTCGCCCCCACGTTCACGGAGATCTTCGGGCGTTCCGCCCCTGCGTGGGTGGACGGGCGTTCCCTCAAGGGCTTCATCGACACCGGCCAGACACCCGTGCCGTGGCGTACCGGCGTCCTGTCGGAGAGCCTCGGCGAGTCCGGGCCCGGGGATCCGGACTACCAGCGGGGGAATCCTCCGCAGTTCGACGCACTGCGCACGGAGAAGTGGCTGTACGTCGAATACGCCGATGGAACGCGCACCCTCTACGACCGTGAGGCCGATCCGTACGAACTCGTCAACCTGCTTCCAGTCGCGGATCCGGCACTCGTCGCACAATTAGCCGCACAGACCCAGGCGCTCTCCGTCTGCGCCGGGGCGACCTGCCGGATCGCGGACATGATGACTGTGCAGGGCCCGACGCCCGTGCTCCCCGGGCCGACGCCGCCACCCACCGCGCCGCCGAGTGAGACGGCTAGGCCGGAAGCGACACCGGAGCCGACTCTGACTCCGTCGGCAACCGGCTAAGCCAGCGCGCGCTCGAGATCGCCGAGCAGGTCCTCGGAGTCCTCGATGCCCACGCTCAGGCGCACCAGGTCCGCGGGAACCTCCAAGGGGCTCCCTGCCGCGGATGCGTGCGTCATGCGACCTGGATGCTCGATGAGGCTCTCGACACCCCCCAGCGACTCTCCGAGGGTGAACACCCGGGCGCGCGCACACACGTCGAGCGCCGCGGACTCGCCGCCCGCCACGCGGAAGGAGACCATCCCACCGAAGTCGCGCATCTGCTTCACCGCCACCGCGTGCCCGGGGTGATCGACGAGGCCGGGCCAGTGCACGGCGCTGACCTTCGGGTGTCCGACGAGGAACTCGGCGATCTGCGCGGCGTTCGAGCAATGGCGATCCATCCGGACGCCCAGGGTCTTGATACCCCGCAGCACGAGCCAGGAGTCGAACGGACCGGGAACCGCACCCATCGCGTTCTGATGGAAGGTCAAACGCTCTCCCAACTCCGGCGCGGTGGTGATCAGGGCGCCGCCGATGACATCACTGTGACCGCCCAGGTACTTCGTGGTGGAGTGCACGACCACGTCGGCTCCGAGGAGGAGCGGCTGCTGGAGGTAGGGCGAGGCGAAGGTGTTGTCCACGACGAGGAGCGCACCCGCATCGTGTGCAACGTCGGCGATCGCCGCAATGTCGGCGATGTTGAGCAATGGATTCGTCGGCGTTTCGATCCAGATCAGCTTGGTGCGGCCGGGGATGATCGCGGCCGCGATCGCGGAGGGATCGGTGACCGGCGCCGGGGTGTGCTCCACCCCCCAGGGACGGGCCACGCGCGCGAAGAGGCGATAGGTGCCGCCGTAGGCGTCGTCGGGGATGACCGCGTGGTCTCCCGGAGCGAGGACCGTGCGCATGAGGGTGTCCTCCGCCGCCAGACCGGAGGCGAAGGCCAGGCCGACGGCGCTCGCGATCCCGGGAGCCTCGAGCGAGGTGAGGCACTCCTGCAACGCGGTCCGCGTCGGATTCCCACTGCGCGAGTACTCGTACCCGCCGCGCAAGCCCCCGACACCATCCTGCGCATAGGTCGACACCTGATAGATCGGTGGCACGACAGCCCCGGTCAGCGGATCCGGTTCCTGACCGGCATGGATGGCCCGGGTGTTGAAGCCCTCGCTCTCCGATCCCGTCACGACCCTTACCCTAGTGAGATGTTCGGATTCCGATCGACCTCGATGGTCGCCGCCGATGCGGCCCTCCCCGGACACGCCCAACCCATCTTCGACGTCGGCGACGTGCACGCGGTTCTCGGTTCCTCGATCCGCGGACCGTGGGCCAGCACGACGGAGGTCATCTACCTCGCATCGGGCTGCTTCTGGGGCGCGGAGGAATTGATGTGGGCCGTACCCGGCGTGGTGAGCACCTCGGTCGGCTACATGGGCGGCTACAGCCCGAACCCCACGTACGAGGAGGTGTGCACCGGCCGCACCGGTCACACGGAGACCGTGATGGTCGCCTATGAGCCCGGGGGCGTCGCACTCTTCGACCTGTTGAAGATCTTCTGGGAGAACCACGACCCGACGCAGGGATTCCGCCAGGGCAACGACGTCGGCACGCAGTACCGCAGCGCGATCTTCTACACGACCGAGGCGCAGAGGGAATTGGCTGAGGCGACGCGCGACGCCTACCAGCGCGTGATCGCCGATCGTGGCTACGGGGACATCACCACGGCGATCCTGCCTGCGGCCGATCACGTCTACTACCTCGCCGAGGACTACCACCAGCAGTACCTGCACAAGGTCCCGCACGGCTACCGCTGCCATGCGAACACCGGGCTCGCCCTACCCGCGCTCGTCTAACGGGCGAGGTACCCCAGGAGGTCCTGGCGGGTGATGACCCCGACGGGTTTCCCATCCTCGATCACCACGGCTGCATCCGACGATGTGAGCACGCCCACCGCGGAGGCGACGGCCTCCCCGGCGCCGATGATCGGCAGAGCTGGGGACATGTGTTCGTCGACCCGGTCGGAGAGTTTGGCCTTCTGCGTGAACAACGCATCGAGGAGGTCTCGTTCGATGACCGCGCCGACGACTTCTGCCGCCATGACCGGCGGCTCCGCGCGCACGACCGGCATCTGGGAGACACCGAACTCCTCGAGGATGGCGATCGCATCGGCCACCGTCTCCGTGGGATGCGTATGCACCAGGCTGGGCAGTCCACCGGACTTGCTTGCGAGGACTTCGCCGACGGTGAGCTGGTCATCGGTACTGAGGAAGCCGTAGGAGGCGAGCCAGTCATCGTTGAACACCTTCGAGAGGTATCCGCGTCCACCATCGGGCAGGAGGACCACGATGACATCGTCGGGCGTGGCCCGCGATGCCACCTCGAGTGCGGCGACCACGGCCATGCCACAGGACCCTCCGACGAGCAGACCCTCTTCCCGTGCCAGACGTCGCGTCATCTCGAAGGAGGCGGCGTCGGTGACCGGGATGACCTCGTCGCAGATGCCGGTGTCGTACGTGGTCGGCCAGAAATCCTCACCCACGCCCTCGACCAGGTACGGCCGCCCCGTGCCACCCGAGTAGACCGATCCCACCGGGTCGGCGCCGATGATGCGGACCCGACCACCGCTGGCCTCCTTGAGGTAGCGACCGGTGCCGGAGATCGTGCCCCCGGTGCCGACCCCGGCGACGAAGTGCGTGATGCGCCCGTCGGTCTGTTCCCACAGTTCCGGCCCGGTCTGCTCGTAGTGCGAGAGCGGGTTATTGGGATTGCTGTACTGATCGGGCTTCCACCCGCCGGGGATCTCGCGAGCGAGTCGGTCGCTCACCGAGTAGTAGGAACGCGGATCCTCCGGATCGACCGCGGTGGGACACACCACCACCTCGGCACCGTACGCCTTGAGCACGTTGCGCTTGTCCTCGCTGACCTTGTCGGGGCAGACGAAGACGCACCGATACCCGCGCTGCTGGGCGACGATCGCCAGACCCACGCCCGTATTGCCGCTCGTCGGTTCGACGATGGTGCCGCCCGGCTTGAGAAGACCCTCGCGTTCGGCGGCCTCGATCATCCGGGTCGCAATACGGTCCTTGACCGATCCGCCGGGGTTCACGTACTCGACCTTCGCGAGCACCAGGGGTCCCGGCTCGGGGACGATCCCCCGGGTGACGTGGCGCAGGCGTACGAGCGGTGTATCGCCGATGAGGTCCACCACGGACTCGACGTACTTCATGGGACGACCCTAGTCAGCGCTTGACGTACCCGACGATCTCGACCTTCACCTTGGCCTTGGCCGACGACGCGAGGGCGACCTGGCCCTGCTCGCCGATGTCGGCGACGATCACACTGGTGCGCCTGCCGGTCGACGAGACGGGCGCGGATGTGGTGCCGAGGTCGGCGCCGCCCACGGGGTACGCGGCGAACCGACCCTCCTGGCCCAGCCCCTTCGTCGTGACCCGAAGGATCACCGCGGTGACCTTCTTCTTCTTGCGCGGGACCGTGCCGACGCCGCGTGCCTTCACGACGACGACCTCACCGGGTTCGAAGCGACTGCGATGCAACTTCGCCGGTGCGGATCCGACGGCCGGATACACCCCGTTGTCGACCGAGTAACCGAGCACATCGATGCGGACCTGCACGGGCGACTTCACCGCGCCGATCTGGAGTTCGCCATTGGCGACCGGGACCGCGAGTAGCGATGTCCGCACCTTGGCCTTGGGTACGCGCAGCGATACGGCGTTGCCCTTCTTGCCGACGATGCCGACTCGGACACGCGCCTTGGCCGGTGCCTCCCGCGTGGTGACGGTGACGAGGGCTGACGTGGCGTTCAGGGGTACCGGCGCCAGGTCGATGGTGCGCACCTCGCCCGGCTGGAGGGGACCCTGCTCGTCGGTCTGGTAGCCCATCTGGGCGCCGATAGCCATGAACAGGTCCTCGTCCGGACCCGGTTGGGCCGGAGCGGGCGGCCGCTCGGGTGTCGGGACCTCCACCAACGGAGCTTCGGGCGCTGGCGGCGCGAGCGGGTCACCCGGGATCGGCGCACCCGTCGGGTCGAGGCCGGTCGCGCCCAGACGCGTGAGGGAGATGTGGATGTGGTTGCGATGGCAGTAGTTGTCGTACTTGGAGTCGCTCTTGCCGAAGCATCCCTTCAACTCCTGCCAGCCGCGGTCGATGCCGTATCCGCGCCACATCCGGTCATGCCATCCGATGTACATCACGCCGAGTTGCAGTGCATGCCCGTACATACGCCCGGTCTGGTCGGGACCGAGGAGCCAATTGAGGAAGGCCTCGGCATTGGCCCGCTGCTGCGGATCGCGCACGCTGACCATCCAGTCGATGGCACGCCCCTCTTTGTGCTCGCTGGTGCCGCCCACATCGCAGCCACGCGGGATCCACGTGTACTGGTTGGCTCCGTAGGTCCCCTTGATGATCTGGTCGATCCGCAGCGCCCCGGGCTTGGGCGAGGGGTCGCAGGTGTTCTGCGGCTCGTAGCTGATGATCGGATTGATGCCCGGTGCCATCGGGGTCAGCGGCGGGGGCAGGGGTGCCGGGGGCAGGCCCTCGCCGGGCACGGGCGCCCCGGCCACGACGCCGGTCCAGTTCGTGGGAACCCAATTCATCCCGGTGGTCGCCTGGGCCGCCGGGGGGATGCCTCCCACGAGGAGGAGTCCGAAGGCCGCGGCCACGGCGGGCATGCGGCGGCGAAGGGGAAGCACGCCCCTACTGTGTCACGGGAGTGACGCAAGTGACGAATACGGCACACGGAACCCCGGGAAATTCGCCCCGTCGCCGACCACTAGTTTCCCCCCATGGCCCTCCCCATGCCCGACTCCGAGGTCGCCCGCATCCTGGTGATCACCGCCCATCCGGACGACGTGGACTTCGGCGCCGCCGGCACCGTGGCCCAGTGGACCGGCCAGGGGATCGAGGTCACCTACGGGATCGTGACCAACGGGGACGCCGGGGGCTTCGACCCGGCCGTGGCCCGTGACGAGATCCCCCGTATCCGCCAGACGGAGCAGCGGGCGGCCGGGGCAGCCGTCGGGGTGTCCGATATCCACTTCCTGGGCTACCGGGACGGGGAGCTGGCGGTGACCCATGAACTCCGCCGGGACATCAGCAGGCTGATCCGCCAGGTGCGCCCCCAGCGCATGCTGATCCAGTCCCCCGATCGCAACTGGAATCGGATCCCCGCATCGCACCCGGACCACCTGGCCGCCGGCGAAGCGGCGATCTGCTCCGTCTACCCCGATGCGCGCAACCCCTTCGCCCACCCCTCCCTCCTTCTCGACGAAGGGCTCGAGGCCTGGACGGTGCCCGAGGTGTGGCTGATGGCCACCCCCACCCCCGATCACTACGTGGACGTCACCGACACCTTCGAGGCCAAGATGCGGGCGATCCAGGCCCACGCCTCCCAGTTGCCCGCCCCCGACGAGATCGAGTCACGGGTACGGCAGTGGCTGGAGATGGCCGCGGAGCAGGGGGGATTGCCGTCCGGACGGCTCGCGGAGGCGTTCCAGGTGGTGGCGACGCCCTAGGCCCAGAAGACGGCGATCAGGATGTTCACGATCGCCAGACCGCCGATCGCACCCCAGAGCCCGGTCTGCGGCAGGGGCTTCTTCCGGCCGACGAAGGCCAGGACCGTGATGACCAGGGTGATGAGGAGTTTGACCGCGATCTTGGCCATGTCCAGGGTCTCGTCGACCATGCCCATCTCGATGATCCCCACCATGAGGACGCCCGTGACCAGTTGGGTGAGGGCACCGTGGAGCATCGCCGGGTTGACGCCCTTCTCGGCTGAGCGCATCTGGACCAGGAAGCCGCCCACGACGCTGGCCAGGCCGATGAAATGCAGGACGACGA
>CAZBWA010000014.1:0-15065 GCA_964495555.1 uncultured Bifidobacteriaceae bacterium
CCGGCCTGGGTTCGCCTCCACCGATGGGTTCGTGGCTCCGCGACTCGGTGCGCGCGGGTGCCGGACTCTCCTCGATCGTCGAGCAGTTGCTCGGATCCGCTGTGCTCGTCCAGGACACCGACGCGGCTGCGCGCGGCGTGGAGGCCCATCCGTCCCTGGTGTGGGTGACCGAACAGGGAGACGTCTTTCGTCAGGGCCTGGTACGCGGCGGATCGGGAGGGACGCCGAGCCTGGTCGAGGTGCAGGCGGCGTTGGACGAAGCTCGCGCCACTCTCGGGGAGCTCACGCACGACGCGGAGCGACTCACGTTCGACCTCGCCGGTGCGCGGGAGAGGCAGGCGTCGGCAACCTCCACGGCGGAGATCACGCTCCGCAAACTGCACGAGTCGGACGCGCGCATGGCGGCCGTCGCCGAGCAGTTGGGGATCCTGGGCCAGACCGCACGCTCGGCTGCTGCCGAGGCCGAGCGCCTCGAGCGTGCATGGGAAGCCGCCGTGAGCGCCCGCGCTGCCGATGAGGAGACGATCGAGAGGTTGAGTGCACGCCTGCGCGCGGCCGAGAATGAACCTGAGCCGACTGTGGGGCTCGATCGTCGGATGGACTTCCAGGCGCACGTGGCGGCCACTCGAGCATCGGAGATGGATGCTCGATTGGCTGTCCGAACGTCTGAGGAGCGGGTGAGTGCGGTCGTCGAGCGGGCGTCCCGACTCGAACGCGACGCCGCCCAGGAACGGGCGTCGCGTGCCGCAGCGATCGACCGACGTGAGAGGCGTGCGGCTGCTCTGATCGTGGCTCAAGCGGTGCTCAAGGCGAGTCGCGCGGTCGTGGGCTACGTCGATCGATCCACGCAGATGGCCATGCGCGAGCGCACGCTCATCGAGACCCGCACGCGGGAGCGGGACCAGACTCTGGCGCAGATCAGGTCACGGCTCCGGGAACTGGCATCGGAGTCCGACGCACTGCGCGACAGCGTGCACCGTGACGAGATGGCCCGTGCCGAACAGCGATTGCGGATCGAGCAGCTCGAGGAGCGCGCCCTCACCGAGTTCGGCGTCGAATCCGAGGTCCTCGTGGCTGAGTACGGGCCGGACCAACTCGTGCCGCCGAGCCCCGCGGCACCCGGGGATGAGGTCGATCCCGAGGCACCCCCAGCCGAGCCTTACCCCTACGTGCGAGTGGAGCAGGAGCGTCGGCTCGCTGTGGCCGAGAAGGGACTCGCCCTCCTGGGGAAGGTCAATCCCCTCGCGCTCGAGGAGTACTCGGCCATGGAGGAGCGGCACCGCTTCCTCACCGAGCAACTAGACGACCTGAAGCGGACCCGCGAGGACCTTCTGGCTATCGTCCGCGAGGTCGACGACCGCGTGCAGCAGGTTTTCTCCGAGGCGTACGCCGATGTCGCACGCGAATTCGAGGGAGTCTTCGCCCGCCTCTTCCCCGGGGGCGAGGGTCGACTCATCCTCACCGATCCATCGGACATGCTGACGACCGGTGTGGATATCGAGGCGCGGCCGCCGGGCAAGCGCGTCAAGCGCCTGTCGCTCCTGTCGGGCGGCGAGCGATCCCTCACCGCCGTCGCCTTCCTGGTGGCCTTGTTCAAGGCGCGGCCGAGCCCGTTCTACGTCCTCGACGAGGTCGAGGCCGCGCTCGACGATGTGAATCTCGGGCGGCTTATCGACATCATCGACGAGTTGCGCTCGTCCTCTCAGTTGATCGTGATCACCCACCAGAAGCGGACCATGGAGATCGCTGATGCGCTCTACGGTGTGTCGATGCGCGGCGATGGCGTGACACAGGTGATCAGCCAGCGACTTCGGGAAGCCGTGAGCGCGTAAGCGCTCGCACTCGGTCACGCACATGGACGTCTCGCTCTACATCGTTATCGCAGTGGTCGTGGTGGGCATCGCCCTGGGCGCAGCACTGGCGCTCCTTCGCAGGCCCCGCGGACTGGAACGAGGTGGTCGGTCGGCGACTCAGGAGGTGCCGGCGCTCCAGAACCGCACATCGGCCCCCGACATCGGGGTCACGGAGATCGCACCGGAGACCGCGATCCCCGCCCCCCAGGAACCCGTCGACGAGATCGGCGTGTGGGAAGTCGAGGTGCCCGCTCCCGCGACCGGTCGGATGCGTCGTCTCCGGGCGCGCCTCGCTCGGTCCCAGAACGTCCTCGGTCAGGGCCTCCTCACGCTCCTCACGCGCGACCGGGTTGATGACGGAACCTGGGACGAGGTCGAGGAGTTGCTTCTGACCTCCGATCTCGGCGTCGGACCCACGCGTGAACTCCTCGGCCGATTGAAGAGCCGGGTCCGCGTCGAGGGTGGTTCCCGGCCTGAGGAGATCACGGCGCTCCTGCGCGAGGAGCTCCTTGCGATGGTCGGCCCCGACATGGATCGCACGCTGATCACCGACGCGCCGGGACGCCCCGCGGTGATCTTGGTGGTCGGTGTCAATGGCACCGGCAAGACGACGACCACGGGGAAGTTGGCGCGGGTCCTCATCGCTGAGGATCGCACGGTCCTGCTGGGTGCGGCGGACACGTTCCGGGCGGCGGCATCCGACCAGCTGCAGACGTGGGGGGATCGGGTCGGGGCCCCCGTGGTGCGGGGGCCCGAGGGGGCCGACCCCGCGGCTATCGCGTTCGACGCCGTCACCACGGCCGCGGATGCGCAGATCGACGTGGCCATCATCGACACGGCAGGTCGCCTTCATACAAAGACCGGATTGATGGATGAGCTCGGGAAAGTGAGGCGTGTGGTCGAGAAGCGCAGTGCCGTTGATGAGGTCCTGCTCGTCCTCGATGCGACTACGGGGCAGAACGGTCTCACCCAAGCGCGCGTCTTCGCCGAGGCAGTCGATATCACCGGAATCGTGCTGACCAAACTGGACGGCACGGCCCGCGGCGGAATCGTCGTTGCCGTGCAAAATGAACTGGGGGTCCCGGTCAAGCTCGTCGGCCTGGGGGAGGGGCCCGATGACCTGGCTCCGTTCGAGCCTGAGGAGTTCGTGGACGCCCTCCTCACCACCCCGTAACAGACCCGTAACCTCCTGCCGTATTTCGTCATGCCCAGGAAACTCTGCGGGCATCCTGCGTGAAACGCACACACCCCACCCTTACGCCACGACGCCGTGATGGTCACGGTCGTGCGCGAGAGACGTAGGGAGGTGCGCGTATGGAGAGCGCTCTCAACACGGGGGATACCGCGTGGCTGATGACGGCAGCCGCCCTGGTGCTCCTGATGATCCCCGGACTTGCCTTCTTCTACGGCGGGATGGTCCGGTCGAAGTCGGTCCTCAACATGTTGATGATGGTGGTCGGGGCACTGTTCGTCGTCGGCGTGCTATGGGTCCTCGTTGGATATTCCGTGGCATTCGGGGATTCGTACGGGCAGGCAGGGTGGCTCGGCAACATCACCCAGTACGCGGGACTCGAGGGGCTGATGTCCGATAACCCCGAAGCGGTGTACCCGGCCATGGCTTTCGTGGCATTCCAGGCCATGTTCGCCTGCCTCACAGTAGGTCTCATCGCCGGTGCCGTGGCCGATCGCATGAAGTACGCCGCATGGATGGTTTTCGCGGGCGTCTGGGCGCTCCTGGTGTATTTCCCCGTCGCCCACTGGGTCTTCAACCTCGCGGGTGACAACGGTGGCTGGATCTACAAGCTCGGCGTTATCGATTTCGCGGGCGGTACAGCGGTGCACATCAATGCGGGCATCGCCGGACTCGCCCTCGTCCTCGTCCTCGGGAAGCGTCTGGGGTGGCCGAGAACACCGATGCGCCCGAGCAACCTGACCCTCGTCATGATCGGCGCCGGTCTGCTGTGGTTCGGTTGGTTCGGGTTCAATGCCGGCTCGGCGACGGCTGCGAACAACACGGCCGCCGTGGCCTTCCTGAACACGTTCGCGGCGACGTGCGCCGCGGCCCTCGGCTGGTTGCTGACGGAGAAGATCCGTGATGGTCGGGCGACTTCGCTCGGCGCCGCCTCAGGCATCGTGGCGGGCCTCGTCGCGATCACGCCCGCGTGCGCGGCCGTGAGCCCGCTCGGCGCAATGGCCATCGGAGCGATCGCCGGTGTCCTGTGCGCCCTTGCGGTCGGGCTCAAGTACCGCTTCAAGTACGACGATTCGCTGGATGTTGTAGGCGTCCACCTCGTCGGTGGACTGGTGGGCACGCTGCTCATCGGTTTCTTCGCCACCGAAGCCTCTCCGACGGGGATCAACGGACTCCTCTACGGCGGTGGGTGGAACCAACTCTGGCTGCAGTTCGTGGGAGCGGCGGCCGTCCTCGTCTACTCGCTGGTCGTGACTGCGATCATTGCCCTTGTCATCAAGGCTGTCATCGGGCTGCGGGTCACCGAGGATCAGGAGGTCTCCGGAGTGGACCTGGCGGAACACGCGGAGTCCGCCTATGAACTGGGTGATTCCGGCGGCGGCGGAGTCTTCGCCGGCATCGGCCATGCGGGACGTGCACGAGCGGAGGAGGACCAGTGAAACTCGTAACAGCCATCATCAAGCCCTTCAAGCTGGAAGATGTCAAGACGGCAGTCGAGGGGCTCGGTATCAGCGGCATGACGGTGTCGGAGGCGTCCGGCTTCGGGCGCCAAGGTGGTCACACAGAGGTCTACCGAGGCGCGGAGTACACAGTCGACCTGGTGCCCAAAGTTCGCGTCGAAATCCTCGTCGACGACGCTCAGGCTGCGCCGGTGATCGAAGCGATCGTGGAAGCCGCTCGCACCGGGAAGATCGGGGACGGCAAGGTCTGGGCGGTCCCAGTGGAGGCCGTGGTGCGCGTCCGGACCGGGGAAAAGGGCGTCGACGCGCTCTGACCCCATGGAGAGCCTCCTCGCAGAACGTCTCGACGTCGCACGGCGCT
Organism: uncultured Bifidobacteriaceae bacterium; assembly: GCA_964495555.1. Taxonomy (GTDB): domain Bacteria; phylum Actinomycetota; class Actinomycetes; order S36-B12; family S36-B12; genus VGCC01. The sequence goes on from CAZBWA010000014.1 coordinate 4,867, forward strand.
CGGACCTCACGGGTCCCGAGCGCCGTGCGGCGTTGACGCGTGCGACGGATGCCTGGCTCGTCGACCTCTTCGGTCAGGCGGTCGCTGCGTCGAGTGTCGACGGGACCTCGGTGTGTCTGGCGGCCGCCGGGAGCTACGGGCGCGGGGAGTTGTCCGCGCGCAGCGACCTGGACCTCATCCTCCTTCACGCTGCAGGCACGGAGGTTGGCGAACTCGCCGAGGCCGTGTGGTACCCGATCTGGGATTCGCGGATCTCCATGGACCACAGCGTGCGAACTCCCGCCGAGGCCCGCCGCATGGCGCAGGCAGATATCCGTGTGGCGCTGGGTCTGATGGATCTGCGACCGATCGCCGGGAATGCCGACATCGCGTCGTCGGTGCGCTCGTCCGTGCTCGCCGATTGGCGCGCACACGCTTCACGTCGGGCGCCCGAATTGAGGGATCTCGTGGTGTCCCGGCGGTCGCGTGCGGGTGACCTCGCCCAGCGGATCGAGCCGGATCTCAAGGAGGCCTACGGGGGCATCCGCGAGGCCACCGTGATCCGTGCGCTCGCGGGTTCCTGGCTCGTGGACGTCCCACATGTCCCGTGGAGCGGGAGCCTGCAATTGCTCCTCGATGTCCGTGACGAACTCCACCGCCAGGGACTCGGGGACCGACTGGTTCTGGAAAGTCACGACGACGTCGCGCGGGAACTGGGCTACCCGGACTCCGACGCACTGTTACGCGCGGTCTACCTCGCAGCACGACAGATCGCGTTCGTGAGCGACCAGTCCTGGATGCGTTGGGAGCGGCTCGAGCGACGCCCGAGCGGACGACGGGTGGTGCGCAGCATCGCGCGACGAGTGCCGATCGCGAACGGACTCGTAGTCGCCGACGGCGAGATCCACCTGGCGCGCGATACCGACGTCGCCGGTGATCCCGGCCTGCTCCTCCGCGCGGCAGCCTGCAGCGCCCAGCACCACTATCCGCTGTCCGAGGTGACGGTGGCACGACTCGTGGCCGAGGCCGGCACCGTTCCGGTGTGGACTCCTGAGATGCGTGAGTCATTCGTGTCACTGCTGGGCGCGGGTTCGAGCACCGCGGACGTGTTCGAGACCCTGGATCAGGCAGGACTGCTCGTGCGGATCATTCCCGAATGGGAGGTGGTGCGGTCAGCCCCACAAAGAGATCCCGTGCACACGTTCACCGTCGATCGGCATCTGGTGATGACCGCCGTCCACGCATCACGCTTCACGCGTGAGGTCGATCGACCCGACCTCCTACTCATCGGAGCCCTCCTCCACGACATCGGTAAGGCTCGGGGAGGCGACCACTGCGTGGTTGGTGCGGAACTCGCCCCGGCGATGTGCGACCGCATGGGGCTCTCCCCGGAAGACGCACGCACGATCACGTCCATGATCCGCTGGCACCTGTTGTTACCGGACATCGCGACGCGCCGGGACATCTCCGATCCGGCCACGCGGCAGGAGGTCCTGGATGCCGTCTCGGAGCCGGCCGTCCTCACTCTGCTGCTCTTCCTCGCGCTGGCGGACCAGAAGGCCACGGGTCCCAGTGTGGATACCGAGTGGCGGCAGCATCTACTGCGGCGACTGGTCGCAACCGTCGTAGGGGACCGGACGGACGTGGACGACGCCATCCCGGAGCCATCCGCCGCGCAGCGGGAGGTGCTCGGATCAGCGGGTGTGAGCGTCGCATCCCGGCCGGACAGCGATGGCCTGCTCATCACCGTGGGGGCACCGGACCGCGTAGGTCTCCTATCGATCGTGGCGGGAGTGCTCGCCGCGCATCGTCTCGAGGTGCGTGCAGCGCGCGTCGTCACCGTGGGTGCCTCCGCTGCACAGGACTGGCACGTGCGTCCGTTCTTCGGGGATGCCCCCGATCCGGGCCTCATCGCCGAGGACATCCGGCGTGTCCTGGAGGGATCTCCACACATCGACGAGTGGCTCGCTCGTCGAGAAGCGCCCGAGCGTCGAGAGGACACGCCTCCCGCACGAGTCTTGGTGAGCCATGCTCCGACCACGCACACGCGGATCGAGGTGCGAGCCCATGATGAGCCCGGCTTGCTGCATCGAGTTGCTCGGGTCATCGCGGAGAATGACGCTGTGATCCGCGGGGCCGTGGTGTCCACGGCGGGCTCCGAGGTCGTGGACTCCTTCTTCATCGTGGACGGCTCAGGCCGGCCCCTAGGGGCCCTTGAGGCCGAGGGCATCGTTGCGGCGATCGAGGCGCAACTTGCCGCACCCCGTTCCACCGTGAGCGGATCCGACTCATTACGGTGATCGCGTGTTCGCATCCCTGTCCGATCGGCTCAGCGCGACTTTCCGCGATCTGCGCGGCAAGGGCCGGTTGTCCGAGCAGGACATCGATGCGACGGTGCGGGAGATTCGCACCGCTCTGCTGGAAGCAGATGTTGCCCTTCCCGTAGTCCGGGAGTTCACGGCGTCCGTCCGCGAGCGGGCGATGGGCGTCGAGGTGTCGGGGGCGTTGAACCCCGCGCAGCAGGTGGTCAAGATCGTCCACGAGCAACTCGTGGGGGTGCTCGGCGGGGACACGCGGCCCCTGCGCTTGGCAAAGTCTGGGCCCACCTTCATCGTTCTGGCGGGCTTACAAGGTTCGGGAAAGACGACACTTGCCGGGAAGCTCGGGCTGCACCTCCGCACTCAGGGGCACGCACCGCTTCTGGTGGCGGCGGATCTTCAGCGTCCGAACGCGGTCGATCAGCTCCGCATCGTCGGCGAGCGTGCGGGCGTGACGGTCTTCGCCCCCGAGCCGGGTAACGGGGTCGGGGATCCCGTCCAGGTGACCCGGGAGGCGCGCAGGTTCGCGGAGGAGAAGCTCCACGACGTTGTGATCGTGGACACCGCTGGACGACTCGCTGTCGACGAGGACCTCATGGCAGAGCTCGCACGCGTCATCGAGGCGGCCGATCCCGACGATGTGCTCTTCGTTGTCGATTCCATGATCGGACAGGATGCGGTCGCCACTGCCAGCACGTTCGCCGATCGGGTCGGCTTCGATGGTGTGGTCCTCACCAAGTTGGACGGTGACGCCCGCGGCGGCGCGGCCCTCTCCATACGCGGCGTGACCGGTCGGCCGATCATGTTCGCGTCCGTCGGAGAGAAGCTCGAGGATTTCGAGGTCTTCCATCCCGACCGGATGGCCAATCGGATCCTGGACATGGGGGATGTCCTCACCCTCATCGAGCAGGCGGAGCGCGCCTTCGACGCCGATCAGGCAGAGCGGATGGCACGGAAGGTCAGCCAAGGCGAGGACTTCACCCTGGACGACTTCCTCGAGCAGATGCAGTCCATCAAGAAGATGGGCTCGCTCGGGAAGATCCTCGGGATGCTGCCCGGCATGGGGGAGATGAAGGCCCAACTCGACAGCGTCGACGATCGTGAACTCGACCGCGTTGCGGCAATCATCCAGTCGATGACACCGGCAGAGCGTCGCGATCCCAAGATCCTGAATGGCTCGCGCCGCGCACGCATCGCGCGGGGATCGGGCACCGCCGTCTCCGACGTCAATTCCCTCGTCGACCGGTTCGGTCAGGCGCAGAAGATGATGCGACAGATGGGCTCGGGGGGCATGCCCGCTATGCCCGGGATACCGGGCCTCGCCGGCGGGGGCAAGAAGAGCAAGGGGCGCCAGGCCAAGCAGGCCAAGGCGGCCAAGGGGGCCAAGGGGCGTAGCGGGAACCCGGCCAAGCGGGCACTCCAGGGCAAGGGCGAGGGGGGAGAGGTGGACATGGGAAGCCTGCCCCCGGACCTCAAGCGCCTCCTGCAGTAGGGGCGCTGACCGGCCACCTCGCCGATCTGGCACACTACGGGGGCACTCACCGACGACAGGCCCCTCTCACCTCCGTCCGGTGCCCACGGTTTCCGCCGTAAGCGCGCCCCACGCGCCCGCGGCGCGCACCACTCGATAGCACAGGAGAACCTGCACGTGGCCGTCAAGATCAAGTTGAAGCGCCTGGGCAAGATCCACGCGCCGCAGTACCGCATCGTCGTCGCCGACTCCCGCACGGCCCGTGGTGGCCGAGCCATCGAGGAGGTGGGCGTGTATCAGCCGCTGGACAACCCCAGCGTCATCCAGGTCGACTCGGAGCGCATCCAGTACTGGCTCGGTGTTGGAGCCCAGCCGACTGAGGCCGTCACGGCGATCCTCAAGGTGACAGGCGACTGGCAGCGCTTCAAGGGATTGCCAGGTGCCGAAGGCACGCTCGAGGTGGCACCGGCGAAGCCGAACAAGATGATCGCCTTCGAGGCTGCAGTGAAGTCCGCCGCCGATGCCCCGAAGACCCCGCGCCCGAAGGCAGCACCCGCAGCCGTCGCGGCCGTCGAAGAGGTCGTCTCCGACGTGGCAGATGCCGTCGTCGAAGCCGTGCAGGATGTCGTCGAAGCCGTGGAAGAGGTCGTCTCGGACGTCGTCGAGGCTGTCGAGCACGCGATCGAGGACGTGACCGATCGGTCGAAGGACGAGTCTGCGGAGAAGAGCGACTGATGCTCGATGAGGCTCTGAGCCACCTGGTGCGCGGAATCGTGGATCATCCCGAGGATGTGCACGTCGAGGAGCGCTCTGGTCGGCGTGGCACGAGCCTCAACGTCTCCGTGCATCCCGACGACATGGGTCGCGTGATCGGTCGGAGCGGACGTACGGCCACTGCCCTGCGCACGGTGATCGCGGCCGTGAACTCGGGACGTGGCGTTCGCATCGATTTCCTCGACGCCGCCGAGCGCTAACCCGATGCGGGTGGTGATCGGCCGGATCGGTCGACCCCACGGAATCCGCGGAGAGGTGACGATCGAACCGCGGACAGATGAACCCGACCGGCGCTTCGCAGAAGGTGCGACAGTCCTCACCGTCGGCGGGCCCGACCTCCGCATCGAGCGCAGCGCCTGGCAGGGCCGTCGCCTCGTGGTGAAATTCGTAGGCATCGAGGATAGGAATACCGCCGAAGGGCTTCGGGACACGATTCTGGAGGTCGAGCGCGACCCATCCGATCGCCCGGAGGACCCCGACGAGTTCTACGACTCCGACCTCGTAGGGCTACGCGTGATCCTGCCTACCGGCGATGAGCTCGGCACGGTCCGCGAAGTGCTCCACCTTCCTGCCCAAGACCTCCTCGCGATCGACGGACCCGGTGGCGAGATCCTCCTGCCGTTCCTGCGGGCCTTCGTCCCGAGCGTGGACCTCGAGGCCGGGGTGATGACGGTGAGCCCCCCGGACGGACTGGTGGACTGATGCGCATCGACATCGTCACCGTGTTCCCCGAGTACCTATCCCCGCTCGATCTCTCTCTGATCGGCAAGGCACGACAGGCAGGTGTGCTGGACGTACGCGTACACGACCTGCGCGCGTGGGCGACCGACCGCCACCGCAGCGTCGACGACTCGCCGTACGGCGGCGGCCCCGGCATGGTGATGCGCCCCGACGTGTGGGGGAGCGCTCTGGATGAGATCCGTGGGGTCGGTGAACCCAGCCCGCGACTCGTGATCCCGACTCCGGCGGGCATTCCACTGACCCACGGGATGGCCCGTGAGATGTCCGAGCAGCCGTGGCTGGTCGTCGCGTGCGGTCGCTACGAGGGAATCGATGCCCGGGTCGGCGAGTACTACGCGACGCGTTCCGACTGGCGGGGTGTCCAGGAGGTGTCGCTCGGCGACTACGTGGTCGCCGGTGGGGAAGTCGCCGCCCTCGTGATCGCGGAGGCCGTGGGAAGGCTGGTGCCCGGCGTACTCGGGAACGAGGCGAGCGCGGGTCAGGACAGCTTCTCCGAGGGGTGTGCCGGGATGCTCGAGCCGCCCGTCTTCACGCGCCCCGAGGAGTGGCGGGGGCTGCCAGTCCCCGAGGTCCTCCTCTCCGGTGACCACGGTCGCATCGAGGCCTGGCGCAGGGAGGAGTCCCGGAGGCGCACGTCGATGGGGCGTCCGGACCGACTCGACCCCGGGCCGGAGTGACCTCACCGCGCATGTGGCACACTGAGCGGGCTCCGCAGGTCTGCCACAGGGGACCGGAGCGACGATCCGCACACCAACCGCAGGCGACCCGTGGCGCCTGGAGGAAGTGAAGACCATGAAGACTCTCGATTCCGTCGACGCCGGCTCACTGAAGCCCGGCATCCCTGATTTCCGTCCTGGGGACACCGTCAAGGTTCACGTGAAGGTCGTCGAGGGCAACAAGACCCGCGTTCAGGTCTTCCAAGGTGTCGTGGTGGGCCGCTCCGGATCGGGAGCCAATGAGACCTTCACGGTCCGTAAGGTCTCCTACGGTGTCGGTGTGGAGCGCATCTTCCCGCTGCATACGCCGATCATCGAGAAGATCGAGATCGTGAGCCGCGGCGATGTGCGGCGAGCCAAGCTCTACTACCTCCGCGACCTGCGGGGTAAGGCCGCCAAGATCCGCGAAAAGCGCGAGAACGTCAAGACCGAGGAATGATCTTTGGCCGATGAGCGTCGGCGCGCGTGGTGGGACCTCCCCGTCACCATCGCTGTGGCAATCGGAATCGTCCTCCTGGTCACGACTTTCGTCGCCAAGCCCTTCTCCATCCCCTCGGGCTCCATGGAGAACACCTTGCAGATCGGGGACCGGATCCTCGTCAACCGACTGGTCTACCACTCCCGGCCGGTGGAACGAGGCGATGTCATCGTCTTCGATGGAACCGACTCCTTCGTCCCGGCATCCTCGGTCCCCCGACGTGATCCCCTGACGGGTGCGGTCGCCTACGTCGCGCAGTCCTTCGGCGTGATGGCCCCGGACAACACGGATTTCGTGAAGCGTGTCATTGGCGTGGGTGGGGATCGAGTCACCTGTTGCGACAACGAGGGCCGCGTTCTCGTCAATGGGACACCGCTCGAGGAAACCGACTATCTGTTCCCCGGCGACGCGCCGAGTTTCGAGCCCTTCGATGTCGAGGTTCCGGCGGGCATGCTCTGGGTCATGGGTGATCACCGGTCGAATTCATCCGACTCACGTTTTCACCTCGGTGACCCCGGCGGCGGCTTCGTCCCCGAGGATCGGGTCGTGGGACGTGCCATGACGGTCCTGTGGCCCCCGAACCGTCTTGGTTCGATCGACATCCCCCCATCGTTCGCCGCGGTCCCGTGATGGCCGTCTCCGCGCGTGAGCCCGAGGATGGTCAGTCGGCGACCCCTCCGACTCGACGGGAGAGCGACGTCGGGGGGAAACACGTAGCCCCGGCGCGCGCGGGCTCGCGCGGGTGGCGGGCCCTGCGGGAGTTCGTCATCGTGATCGTCATTGCGCTGGCACTCTCCGCGTTCGTGCGGGCATTCGTGGCCCAGGCTTTCTACGTTCCGAGCGCGTCCATGGAACGGACTCTCCTGGTGAACGACCGGATCATCGCTTCCCGAATCACCACGACGATCTCGGGCGTGCAGCGCGGTGAGATCGTGGTGTTCAAGGATCCCTCGACATGGCTGCCCGAGCCTCCACCACCCCCCGAGGGATGGCGCGGGTGGCTTCAACAGGGGTTGACGTTCATCGGGGTCCTTCCGAGCGACTCGGGAAAGGACCTCGTGAAACGGGTCATCGGGGTTGGAGGTGACCGGGTGGCGTGTTGCGATGCGGAGGGACGCATTGTCGTGAACGGTGTTCCCTTGATCGAGGACTACATCGTGGGTCCGACCGACCAGGTCCTCTTCGATGTCACTGTGCCGCAGGACGCTCTGTTCGTCCTGGGCGACAACCGCGGAGATTCACGAGACTCACGCTTCCATCTCGATGACAACGGCGGGGCCGTCCCCGTGGACAGCGTCGTCGGGCGGGTGTTCCTCGTCATGTGGCCCCCCGGGCGCATCTCCGTCCCCACGATCCCAGGGATCTTCGGGAATCCGGCACTCGCAGGATGACGGTGCGGCCCACACTGCGTCTCGAGCGACGACTCCTGAGCAATGGCGCCCTTTCCGTTGCCTGCATCGACGAAGTAGGCCGAGGTGCACTCGCGGGTCCGGTGACCGTCGGCGTCGTCGTCGTTTCCGCGGGGAGCGCTCGACCGCCACGCGGGGTACGCGACAGCAAGGCCCTCACCGCCGATGAGCGTGCGCGCCTGCTCCCGCAGATCCAGGAGTGGGCTGTCGCGTGGAGCGTGGGGCACGCATCTGCTGGGGAAATCGACAGCGACGGCATCATGGGTGCCCTCCGGACGGCCACCATGCGTGCGCTGGGCGCCCTCGCCTCGAGGCCCGACGCGATCCTCCTGGACGGAGACCGCGACTTCCTCACAGCCCGCGCTCAGGGCACTCTCTGGGGAGAGGAGCCCGCGGCCGACTTCCCGCAGGTAACCACCGTGGTGCGGGGCGATGGCCGGTGCGTCGGCATCGCCTGCGCCAGCATCGTGGCCAAATGCGCGCGCGATGAGTTGATGGTGGATCTTGCATCGGACTTCCCTCAATTCCAGTGGCAGCAGAACAAGGGGTATGGCACGAAGGAACACCTCGCAGCCATCGAGCGCTACGGAGCATCGTCGGAGCATCGACGCTCCTGGCGCCTGCCGACACCCGTGGCCTGAAGACATCCACAGGGCATCGTCCCCAGGTCTGGATTCGCTGCTTGCCGCGGCCGGTAGGGGACAGCACAGTCGTGGCATGGCGTCCGACGATGAATCGCACTCCCTTCCGGCCCACGAGGCATTGGGAGCGTACGGAGAGGGATTGGCGGCCGAGTACCTGAAGAACCAAGGCATGGTCATCCTGCACCGGAACTGGAGATGCGAATCCGGCGAACTCGACGTCGTCGCGCGTGATGGCGACACGCTCGTGATCTGTGAAGTCAAGACTCGGCGGTCCCTCTCTCACGGCTCACCCCTCGAGGCGGTGGGGAATCGCAAGATGGCGAAGCTCCGTCAGTTGGCCGTGCGCTACGTCATGGAGCAGCGCATCGGACCCCGCGAGATCCGTTTCGACGTCGTGGGCGTCGTCCAGCCCTGGGACGGGCACCCGATCCTCCGTCATGTCCGCGGTGTGTGAGGTGGGCCTCGCCCGAGTGCACGGCGCGGTCCTGGACGGGGTTTCGGGAGTGCCCATCGCCGTGGAGGTGCACGTTGGCGCGGGTCTCCCGGCGGTAGGGATCGTCGGCCTACCCGGGGCGTCCGTCAACGAGGCTCGGTGGCGCATCCGCAGCGCCGTCCAGAACTCGGGCTTCGCATTTCCGGGAACGCGCGTGACGGTGAGTCTCGCGCCTGCGGAACTTCCCAAGCACGGCGCCGGACTGGATCTCCCGATGGCCCTCGCGATCCTCGCCGCCGATGGTGCGATTCCGGTCTCCCGGCTGGCGACCCTGGCGGTGATCGGTGAACTGGCACTCGACGGAGGCGTCCACCCGGTGCGCGGCGCGCTCGCACTCATCGTCGGGCTCGCGAGCGGGGGCATCGAACGCGTGGTGGTCCCTTCCGGCAACGCCGATGAGTGTGCGGTGCTCAAGGGGCTCGAGGTCTACGCGGTCACCACTCTGCGCGAGGCGGTGTGCGTGCTTCGCGGGGAAGGGTCACCGGTAGACGTCGTGCCCGCGGGGGAGGCACGGGCGGAGGACTCCCTCGATGTCGGAGACATCGTGGGTCAGACACATGCACGGTGGGCGCTCGAGGTCGCCGCGGCCGGGCGCCATCACCTGCTGATGACAGGAACACCGGGTGTCGGAAAAACTATGTTGGCCACCCGGCTCCCGAGCCTCCTACCCGATCTCGACGATCCCGAATCGCGTGAGGTGACAGCGATCCACTCCGTGGCCGGCTCCGGCCCCACCGGCCTCGTCCGTCGCCCACCGTTCCAGGCGCCCCACAGCAGCGCATCGGCGGCAGCCATGCTGGGATCGATTCGGAAGTCCGGTGCGGTTCCAGGGGCGGTGACGCTGGCCCACCGGGGTGTGCTCTTCCTGGACGAGACCCCCGAGTTCAGTCGAGACGTCCTCGAGGGTCTCCGACAATCAATGGAGTCTGGTGTGGTCGCGTTGCACCGAGCAGGATGGATCGGGACGTTGCCGGCGGACGTTCAAGTCGTGTTGGCGGCCAACCCCTGTCCCTGTGGCTACTTCAACGATGTGGTGGATGTGCGGTGTACGTGCGGTCCGGCCAAAGCACGGAGTTACCAGGCGCGCCTCTCGGGACCGCTCCGAAGTCGTATCGACATCGGAGTGCACCTGACCGCACTCGGCATCGGAGTGGCATCGGGATCGTGTGAGGGAAG
>CAZBWA010000014.1:15165-30360 GCA_964495555.1 uncultured Bifidobacteriaceae bacterium
CTCGTCCGGCTCGTCGAGGGAGGAATCCGACACAGATCGCGTGAGGTCTACGGGCTGCGATGGTCGCGGATCGACCTCGATGAGGAGTGGGCCCGAGCGCGCTCCCTCGGTGTGCAGGTCCTCACGCCTCTCGACGACGGATGGCCCGCGGCACTGGTGGACTCGCGGATCGTGGCACCTCACGTGCTGTGGGTCCTCGGCTCTCGGGACCTGGCCGAGCTCAGCGATCTCTCTGTTGCCATTGTGGGGGCACGGGCGTGCACTCACTATGGATCGGACGTCGCGCGTACGTGGGCGGCGGACCTCGCGGCAGGCGGTGTGGCGATTGTCTCCGGAGGTGCGTTCGGAATCGATGCGGCGGCGCACAGCGGGGCTCTCGCGGCAGGCGGCCGCACTGTCGTCGTCACGGCGGGGGGAGTGGATGTGCCCTACCCGCGCGCCCATCACGGCCTCTTCGTCGCCGTGCAGCGACGCGGGTGCGTCGTCTCGGAGACGCCGCTGGGGCTGCCGGTGCGTCGGGCCCGGTTCCTGACTCGCAACCGGCTGATTGCCGGGATGGCGCGCGGCACCCTCCTGGTCGAGGCTGCACGACGGTCAGGGTCGTTGAGTACGGCCCGCCACGCCGAGGAGTTCGGGCGGATCGTGATGGCGGTTCCCGGGCCCGTCACCTCGGGGGCGTCCGTGGGGTGCAACCAATGGATTGCCGAGAGGCGAGCGGAGGTCGTCGTCAGCTCCGCCGACGTCGCCGCTGTGCTGACCGGCCCGAATCCGCAGTGCACCGGGGACGAGGAGTGGCGTCTTCCTCCGGCGCTTTCGTCGATCATGGACGCACTCCCGGCGTCGGGTAGCTCCACTCTGGACGATCTCGTGGCGGCGTCGGGGATGACCCGTCCCCAGGTAGCGAGGGCCGTCGAGGAGTTGACCGCCCTGGCTGCCGTGGTGGCCGGCGACGGCCGGTGGTCACGTGCGTCGCGGTGACTTCAAGACTGTGCCGCGTGGGAGGAAGGAGCGAGGATCGCGGTAGTCGCCGGACACGCGGACCCCGAAGTGCAGACAGGTGCACTCGCCATGGCGCGGACCCAGCCGACCGAGAATCTCCCCCGGGACCACCACCTGTCCCTCCTCGACGAGGGGTTCGACAGGTTGATAGGTGGACACAACGGATCCCCACTGAACGGACACCGTGGGTACTCCTCCGACCGGACCGACGAAGCTGATGCTGCCCCCGTGGGAGGCGCGCACATCGGCTCCGGCTTCGGCCACGATGTCGATGCCCCGGTGACCGGCGCCGAAGGCATGGGAGGGAGCCTGGAAGGGCGTCGCGATAGGTCCGGACAGGGGCCACAGCCACGAGCCGGCGGCGAGGATGACGGGGAGGAGGTCCACGACCGGAAGTGTGGTGCGCTCCGGGGCCCGGGGAGCCAGGTCCTGGCGCGGTGCGGGGGGTGGGTGCTCCCCTGGGGACCGCGCGTTCGAACCCCCCTCACGATCGCGTAGACTCGGGCGGCTCCCTCGGGAGTGCACGACATATTTCGCGTGGCTCGACGCCGGACACCGGTCCGTCCGCCCCAGCGGTCCTCCTCGGAGGTGCGGGCGGCGGGAGCCACCAGGGATCGTCCCGCCGGGACGATCGTCAACCGTTGTCCCACTCCGGTGGGGCCCGACGGGCGCGAGCCCGAAGGAGTTCGTCATGGCTGTCGTCACCATGCGCCAGTTGCTCGAGAGCGGTGTGCATTTCGGCCACCAGACCCGTCGCTGGAACCCGAAGATGAAGCGCTTCATCTTCACCGAGCGCAATGGCATCTACATCATCGATCTGCAGCAGTCCCTGTCGTACATCGACCGTGCCTACGAATACGTGAAGGAGACCGTCGCGCACGGTGGGACCATCATGTTCGTCGGTACGAAGAAGCAGGGCCAAGAAGCCATCGCCGAGCAGGCATCACGCGTGGGAATGCCCTACGTGAACCAGCGTTGGCTGGGTGGTCTCCTCACGAATTTCAGCACGGTGCACAAGCGCCTCCAGCGCCTGAAGGAGCTCGAGGAGATCGACTTCGATGACGTCGCAGGTTCCGGGATGACCAAGAAGGAACTGCTCATGATGCGCCGTGAGAAGGAGAAGCTCGAGCGCACGTTGGGCGGCATCCGGGACATGGCGAAGATCCCCTCCGCCATCTGGGTTGTCGACACCAAGAAGGAGCACATCGCCGTCGGTGAAGCCCGCAAGCTCGGTATTCCCGTCATCGCGGTCCTCGACACCAACTGCGATCCGGACGAGGTTGATTTCCCCATTCCCGGCAATGACGACGCGATCCGGTCCGTCGCCCTGCTCACCCGCGTCATCGCCGATGCCGTGGCCGAAGGCCTGATGGCCCGCGCTGGTGTCGCGACGGCGACAGGCACCGTGGCCGAGGAGCCGCTGGCCGAGTGGGAGCGAGAGATCCTCACGGGCAGCGCCACGCCGGAGAGTGCCGAGGAAGCAGCAACCGAGTAGGACTGAGTGGGCTTCGGCCCTGACATGGGAAATGGGTGGACATGACGACGATCAGCGCTGCTGACGTGAAGCGCCTTCGAGATATCACCTCAGCGGGGATGATGGAGTGCAAGAAGGCGCTCGAGGAGAGTGACGGCGACTTCGACAAGGCGGTCGAGATCCTCCGGATCTCCGGGGCCGCCAAGGCCGCGAAGCGTGGTGCCGAGCGCACGGCGTCGAATGGTCTCGTCGCAGCCTCGGACAACGCGCTCATCGAGCTGTTGTGCGAGACGGACTTCGTCGCCAAGAGCGAGGATTTCCAGAATCTTGCGCAGGCGATCGCGTCGACCGCCCACGCCGGTCAGATCGGCGACCGCGCCGCGCTGGAGGCGGCCACGCTCGCAGACGGCCGGACCGTCGCCACGGCGATCTCCGACTTGGCTGGGGTGATCGGCGAGAAGCTGGAGCTCGGGCGGGTGGCCGTCGTGCCGACTCCGGCGGCGGTCTATCTCCATCGTCGTGCCTCGGACCTCCCGCCCCAGGTGGGCGTGCTCGTGGCGTACGCCGGTGATGAGGATGCGGCCCGCGGCGTGGCGATGCAGATCGCCGCTATGCGCCCCCACTACCTCACGCGCGAGGACGTGCCTGCGGAGACCGTCGAGAACGAGCGCCGGATCGCGGAGGCCACCGCGAAGGAGGAGGGCAAGCCCGAGGCGGCGATGCCCAAGATCGTCGAAGGACGGGTCAACTCCTTCTTCAAGGACACCGTGCTCCTCGAGCAGGCGAGCGTGGTCGACAACAAGAAGACGGTCGCCCAGGTCCTGGCGGACTCCGGAACGGCCGTCACGGCTTTCGCCAGGTTCGAACCGGGTCAGGCCTGAGACCAGCGGGAGGCGATATGGCATCGGGGTCGATCCAGCCGACGCTCGAGGGCACTATCGATACGTGGCCTGCCGTCCCCGAAGGCGGCTGGAAGCGGGTTCTGCTCAAGCTCAGCGGTGAGGCATTCGCCGGAGGCGGGGGCCTCGGCGTGGATCCCGACATCGTGGCGTCGATCGCGCGTCAGATCGCTGGAGTGGTGCAGTCCGGCACCCAGGTGGCGGTCGTCATCGGCGGGGGCAACTACTTCCGCGGCGCACAGCTGTCGGAGCGGGGGATGGACAGGGCTCGTGCGGACTACATGGGCATGCTCGGAACAGTGATGAACTGCCTCGCACTCCAGGACTTCTGCGAGAAGGCGGGGGTCGAGACGCGGGTGCAGACCGCGATCGCGATGGGGCAGGTTGCTGAGCCCTACGTTCCCCGCCGCGCCATCCGCCACCTCGAGAAGGGGCGCGTCGTGATATTCGGAGCGGGCCTCGGTCAGCCCTACTTCTCTACGGACACCACCGCGGCTCAACGCGCCCTCGAGGTGGGTGCAGAGGTGGTGCTGATGGCCAAAGGGGTCGACGGGGTGTATGACTCCGATCCGCGAACCAATCCCGATGCGCGGAAATTCGATGTCCTGACCCCGGCGGAGGTGCTTCAACGTAACCTCAAGGTGGCGGATGCGACCGCGATCTCGCTGTGTCAGGACAATGCCCTGCCGATTGTGGTCTTCAACCTGCTGCACGAAGGCAATATCGCCCGCGCGGTGCGTGGTGAACGGATCGGAACGCTAGTCTCGCAATGACGTGCACCGTGGAAGGGAATCCAGGATGAGTGACGAGATCGACATGGTTCTTCTCGAAGCCACGGAGAAGATGGACAAGGCCATCGAGGTGGCTCGAGAGGATTTCGCGACCATTCGGACCGGTCGGGCGAATCCCGCCATGTTCAGCAAGGTCCTTGTGGACTACTACGGAACGCCGACCCCGATCAATCAGCTGGCGTCGTTCCAGACGCCGGAGGCGCGGATGATCCTGATCGCCCCTTACGACAAGGGAGCCTCCCCGGCGATCGAGAAGGCTCTGCGCGAGAGCGATCTGGGCATCAACCCCACCACGGATGGACAGATCATCCGCGTGGTCTTGCCGCAGCTCACGGAGGAACGGCGCAAGGAGTACATCAAGGTCGCCCGCACCAAAGCGGAGGATTCGCGCATCTCGATCCGCAACATCCGACGCCATGCCAAGGATTCCCTGGACAAGATGCAGAAGGACGGCGATGTCGGAGAAGATGACGTTCGCCGCGCGGAGAAGCAGTTGGACGAACTGACCCACAAGCACGTCGAGCACGTCGACGAGATCCTGAAGCACAAAGAAGCCGAACTGCTCGAGGTGTGACGTGACCGGATCCAAGCCCGGCTCGCGTGCAGGTCGGAACCTCCCTGCCGCCGTGGCCTCGAGCCTCGTGCTGGGCGCGCTGGTGTTGGTGAGCCTCTTCACCCTCAAGTGGCTTTTCGTGGTGGTGGTGAGCGCCGCGCTCCTCATCGCCAGTCGCGAACTCGTGAGCGCTTTCCAAGGTGCCGGTATCCGCATCGCGCGCACCCCGGTCTACGCATCGGCCGCGATCCTGCCCGCCGTCGCCTACATCTGGGGTCCCGTCCCGCAACTGGTGGTCACGGGGGCGGCGGTTCTGCTGTCCATGCTGTGGCGGATCCGCCGCGGGGTGGAGGGCTACGTCAAGGATGTCGCGGCCACCATCTTCACGATCGTCTACCTACCGTTCTTGGCCGGCTTCCTGATGCTGACCCTCGCAGCCGACGATGGAGCCACCCGCGTGGTCGTGTTCATCCTGCTGACCATGGGCAATGACGTCGGAGGGTATGCCGTAGGTGTCCTCATGGGTCGCCACCCGATCGCGGCGGACATCAGTCCGAAGAAGTCATGGGAGGGCTTAGCAGGCTCGTTCATCGTCCAGGCCGCGGTGGGGGCGCTCACCTTTACCTACCTACTCGACGCCGCATGGTGGCAGGGAGTCATAGCGGGGCTCGTTCTCACCGTGACTGCGACCGCGGGTGATTTCGCCGAGAGCGCGATCAAGCGGGATCTGGGGGTGAAGGACATGGGGAGCCTGCTCCCGGGGCACGGCGGCATGATGGACCGACTCGATTCGCTCATACCGAACGCTTTCGCATCCTGGGCGCTGTTCACCCTCTTCCTCGGCAGCGGCATCGGAACATGACATTCACCCTGGAGTCCCCACCACGGGGCAAGCCACCGGTGCACCTCCTCGATATGGATCGGGATGAGCGCCGCGCCCTCATGGAGCGCCAGGGGCTCCCTCCCTACCGCGCGGACCAGGTCTCACGGCATTTGCTCACGCGATTCGAATTCGATCCCGGCACGTGGACGGACATCCCCGCCTCCGATCGGGCCGCACTCGGAGACGTCCTTCCCGGACTGCTGACTCCGGTGCGCACGCTGGAGTGTGATCAGGGCACGACGGTCAAGACGCTTTACCGGCTCCATGACGGTTCGCTCGTGGAGTCTGTGCTGATGCGGTACCCGGATCGAGCCACCATGTGCATCTCCTCGCAGGCCGGATGCGGGATGAACTGTCCGTTCTGCGCCACGGGTCAGGCGGGCCTGACACGCAACCTCTCCACAGCCGAGATCACGATGCAGGTTCTTGATGGCGCGCGCGTGCTGGCCGCCGGAGCGATTCCTGGCGGACCGGCGAGGGTCAGCAACGTCGTCTTCATGGGGATGGGGGAGCCCCTGGCCAACTATGCGGCAGTGCTCGGCGCCATCCACCGCATGGTCGATCCCACGCCCGCGGGGATGGGGTTGAGTGCTCGCGGCATCACCGTCTCCACGGTGGGGCTGGTTCCCCGCATGCGCCAGTTGGCCACGGAGGGACTCCCGCTGACGTTGGCACTCTCCCTGCACGCACCCGACGATGAATTGCGTAACACGTTGGTCCCCATCAACGAGCGATGGCCCGTACGAGAAGTCCTCGATGCCGCCTGGGAGTACGGGGATGTCACGGGTCGGCGGGTGAGCATCGAGTACGCCCTGATCCGTGATGTCAACGATCAGCCGGAGCGCGCCGAGCTGCTCGCCGAGCTGCTCGAGGGGCATACGGTCCACGTCAACGTGATCCCGCTCAACCCGACGCCAGGATCACCGTGGACCGCATCCACTCCCGAGAGGGAGCGCGAGTTCGTTCGCATCATCCGGCAACGTGATATCCCCATCACGGTTCGAGATACGCGCGGGCGTGAAATCGACGGGGCGTGCGGTCAACTGGCGGCAGCTCCCTAGCGCTGACTCCGCTCAGCGATCACCGCGCTGACGGCGGTCACGGTGTTCTGGCGATGGACGTTGTGCCAGCGGATGACACCGGACGTGTCGCCACGCTTCAGGGCCTCCAGGATCTCCACGTGTTCGTCGTGAATCCGATCCCTGTTCGGCGCTGAAGCGAAGTACACGGAGCGGTAGGCCTCGGTGGAATCCCAGAGTTGACGGATCAAGCGCACCAGCCGGGGCATTCCACTGAACTCGAAGAGCGCGAAATGGAACCGGCGGTTGGCCTCGGAAATGGCTTGGACGTCATCGTCGCGAATCGCGATATCGACCGCTGCCATCAGGTCACCAAGGGCCTCGATGTCGATTGAGGAGAGGGCGGGGACCGCGTGTTCGAGCGCCTCGGTCTCGAGGATCTCCCGTAATCGGTACACCTCGAGAAGATCGTCCGTACTCAGCGTTGTCACGAAGTAACCACGGTGTGGGTGGTAGACCACGTGCCCTTCGGCCTCCAAGACCTTCAGTGCCTCGCGCAACGGCACACGACTCACCCCGTGGCGCTCGGCCAGGGCCTCCTGGACGAGTTGCTCCCCGGGAGCCAGGTAACCGGAGACCAGATCGCTGCGTAGTGCTCGGAGGACCTCCTCCTGTGCCGTGGACATGGCTCATCCATCCAGATGGAATCGTGCGACGACGGCCTCGGTGTCTGTCCCCAGGCCGGGGGGACGCCGGTTGTAGATCGGAGGTGTCGCGGACAGGTGGAAGGGCGGTGACACATGTGCCACCGGGTCACCCTCATCGTGTGGGGGGAGTTGCGGCTCCAGGCCCAACGCCCGGGCCAGATGCAGTCCCTCGGCCACGTCATTGATGGGACCGCTCGGGATGCCCGCCTCCGTGAACGCTCGATGCCAGTGGTCGGCGGTGTCGGTTCGCAGGGCGCCCGTGAGCAGCTCGTGGAGGTCGGCGCGATGGGCCACGCGATCCGCATTCGTGACGAAGCGGGGGTCCCTGGCCAGGTCAGGGTTGCCCAGCGCGCTGCACAGTCGCGCGAACTGCCCATCGTTACCGACAGCGATGACGAGGGGCCGATCCGAGGCGTCGTACACCTCGTACGGGGCGATCGACGGGTGGGCGTTGCCCATGCGTCCAGGTACGACTCCAGCACCGAGCACGGACGATGCTTGGTTGACGAGTGCGCTGAGAGCGCTGGAGAGCAGGTTCACC
Source organism: uncultured Bifidobacteriaceae bacterium (assembly GCA_964495555.1). Lineage (GTDB taxonomy): Bacteria > Actinomycetota > Actinomycetes > S36-B12 > S36-B12 > VGCC01. Next base: position 23,032 of record CAZBWA010000014.1, read on the forward strand.
TCCACCTTCTGCCCCGCTCCGGTCTCGTCGCGGGCATGGAGCGCGGCGAGGATGGCGACACAGGCGTGTAAGCCCGTCACCACGTCGACCACTGCCACGCCCACCTTCGTGGGGGAATCGGTCCCCGTAACGCTCATCAGGCCGCTCATTGCCTGAACGAGGAGGTCGTAGCCCGGGAGGTCTGCACCGGGACCCGAGCCGAAGCCGCTGATGGAGCAGTAGATGGCGCGGGGGTTCACCGTGCAGACGGTCGCATAGTCCAGCCCGAACCGTGCCAGCGATCCCACCTTGAAGTTCTCCACGACGACATCCGATTGCGCGACGAGACGACGGACTCGGGAGAGATCGTGCGGCTCGGACAAGTCAGCAGCCAGGGAGTACTTGTTCCGGTTGACCGACTCGAAGTAGGTAGATGTGGCGTCGGGCGTGAACGGTGGTCCCCAGGACCGGGTGTCATCCCCCCGGACCGGGTGTTCGACTTTCACAACGGTTGCACCGAGGTCGCCGAGGAGCATCGTGCAGTACGGACCCGCCAATACCCGTGACAGGTCGGCGACGATGAGCCCCTCGAGCGGGCCGGTCATCAGCGGAATGCGGCGATACCGGTGAGCGCCTCGCCGATCACGAGGGTGTGCATCTCATTTGTTCCCTCGTAGGTGAACACCGACTCCAGGTTGTTCATGTGTCGGATCACGGGGTACTCGAGGGTGATCCCATTGCCGCCGAGGATGGACCGGCACTCGCGTGCGATCTCGAGTGCGGTTCGGGCATTGTTCATCTTGCCAACCGAGACCTGTTCGGGGCGGAGTGCCCCAGCATCCTTGAGGCGCCCGAGATGCAGTGCGAGCAGCATCGCGTTGCCGAGAGCGAGGGTCATGTCCGCCAGCTTCCGCTGCGTGAGTTGATACGCCGCGATGGGCTTGCCGAACTGGTCCCGATCGATCGCGTAGTCAATGGCGGTCTCCAGGCAGTCGCGGCCGGCGCCGACCGTGCCGAAGACGATCCCGAAGCGTGCCTCGTTGAGACAGCTGAGAGGTCCTCGGAGGCCGACGACGTCGGGCAACACAGCATCCGAGGGCAAGCGGACCGAGTCCATGACCAGCTCGGCCGTCACGGAGGCTCGGAGCGACATCTTGTGCTTGACGTCGTTTGCGGTGAATCCCGGTAGATCGGTCGGGACGATGAAGCCGCGGATTCCGTCATCGGTCTGCGCCCAGATGATGGCCACGTCCGCGACCGTGCCATTCGTGATCCACATCTTCGAGCCATTGAGCAGCCAGTCGTCACCATCGCGCTTCGCGGAGGTGCGCATCCCGCTGGGATTGGAGCCGTAGTCGGCTTCGGTCAAGCCGAAGCAGCCGATGATCTCGCCGGTCGCCATGCCCGGGAGCCATTGATTCTTCTGCTCCTCCGAGCCGAAGGCATGAATCGCGTACATGGCCAGGGAGCCCTGCACGCTGACCATGGATCGGATTCCGGAGTCGCCGGCTTCGAGTTCCAGATCCGCGAGGCCGTAGGGAACGGCCGCGGTTCCCGCACATCCGTACCCCTCGAGGTGCATACCCAGGAGGCCGAGGGCCCCACACTCCTTGGCCAGTTCGCGAGCCGGCAGGTGGCCCTTCTCGAACCACTCCGCCACATTCGGCTTGATCGTCGCGTCGACGAAGGAGCGCACGACGTCGCGGATGGCGCGCTCCTCCTCGGAGAGGAGGGAGTCGATGTCGTAGAGCGCGAACGGGTGCTGCGGTTGCTTGGCCATATGTCCCTCCGTGGATTGGATCCAATCCTAGGCCGGAGTCAGCCTCCGAGGAAGCGCTGGACCAGCGTGGCCGACATGGGGGTGCGCCCCGTCCTCTCCTCGGCGGAGTCAGCCCGGGCCATGACCCTCAGGCCCGCATTGACTCCCAACCACCGGAAGGGTTCGGGCTCCCACCGTGGGGAGGTATGCCCCACCCAGGGCAGGTGGGTTCGGGGGGTATCGCGCTCGAGGATCAGGTCGGCGAGAGTCCGGCCGCCAAGGAAGGACGTGGTGACGCCGTCGCCGACGTACCCGCCACTCCAGCCAAGGCCTGTCGCGTGGTCCACCCCGCAACTGGCCCACCAGTCGCGGGCGATGCCCAGGGGCCCCCCCCAGGTATGCGTCACCCGGTACCCCTGCAGCACGGGGAAGAGGTCGAGGAGTGTGGCCCAGAGTCCGCGATGCACGTGGGGGTCCCGGTCATGGGCCGAGTCGATCGCCGATCCAAAGTGGTAGGGCGCACCGCGACCGCCGAATGCTATGCGATTGTCCGCGGTCCGCTGGCCGTAGATGATCAGATGGCGGGCGTCGGAGAACGTGGTGCGATCGGCGAGTCCGATCCGAGACCAGACGTCCTCGGGCAATGGCTCCGTGGCGAGCATGAGCGAATAGACCGGCGCGAGCATCCGCCGCATCCCCGCGATGCGCGACGTGTAGCCCTCGGTCGCCCGGATGACGTAGCGGGCGCGCACGGTGCCGCGCGTTGTCCGGGCCGCGCCCGGCTCCATGTGCTCGACCCGCGTGTGCTCGAACAGGAGGCAGCCCCGCTCCACGACCGTCCGAGCGAGCAATCGGACGAGACGAGCGGGGTGCAGTGCGGCGCAATGGGGTGTGAACGTCCCCCCGAGTGTGTCCGTGGCTCGCATGATCGAGGTGGCCTGCGCGGCGGAGAGCAGGCGCGGGGCGTCGAGGCCCCATTCCTCGGCTTCGGCGACCTCGGTGCTCGATCGCTCGAGCTGCAGTGGAGTGCGCGCCGCGACGATGGTGCCCCCGTGCGCCCAATGGATATCCCAACCCTCGGACCGGGCGGTGTCCCCGAGATCGGAGACTGCGTCGACCATGGCGTGTTTCATGGCGAGTGCCGCTTCTCGTCCGTAGCGACGGGCGATGGCGGGCACCTCGATCGGGAAAAGCGCCGATGCCCATCCGCCGTTGCGGCCGCTAGCCCCGAATCCCGCGACGTGGGAGTCCATCACCGCGATGCGCAAGCCGGGGGAGAGGGCCTGCAGGTGATACGCGGTCCACAGTCCGGTGAACCCAGCCCCGACGATCGCCACGTCCACGTCGCAATCGGCGGTTAATGCCACGCCGAGCGGTTGCCGGAGGTCGTCGGGGAGGGAGTCCCACCAGAACGAGGGAGCGCTCATGGCGACGAGGGAGGGTTCCATGAGGCGATGATGGATGGCGCGGGCGACCCTGGTGGTGTCCTGTCATCCGCGCGAGGTTCGCCCCACGCACGTGCGATGGGGATGACTCCCGCCCAGAGAGCAGCGATACGCGGATCCTGGTGATCCTCAGGGGTGTCGACCGGTTCCTCGGCGGACACCTTCACGGCGATCTCGTCGAGGGGTACTGCCAGGGTCAGCGTCGCCCTGAGTTCCTTCGGGCTGGGCTGGCGCGCCTGGTTCCACCGCCCTGGCATGAGGCGCTCCGAGAGAGCCTCGAGCGCCGGCATGAGTGCGTCGTCGGTGATCTCGTGAGCGGAGCCGTACACGGTCACGCTGCGGTAATGCATGCTCGATTCGAAGAGGCTCCGCGCCATGACCATCCCATCGAGGAGCGTCACGTTGAGGCAGAGCGGGGCACCACTGGCGAGGGTCTTCATCAACCGTGATGCGCGCGATCCGTGAAGCACGATGTCATCGCCATGGCGGCCGTAGCCCATCGGTGTCACATGCGGCTGCCCATCAATATCCACGGCGACGTGCGCCACGAAGCCCGCGTCCAGGATCGCGTACGCGATATCGCGATCTTGGACCGCCTTCTCGGGAAGCCGATGGATCCGGGTTCGCGGAGTCGAACCCGGCTTCGCTAGAGGATCGCCCATGCGTCGGTCAACGTCTTCCGCAGGATCTGCTCGATCTCGTCGAACTCCTGTTGACCGATGATCAGCGGAGGTGCCAATTGGATCACTGGGTCACCTCGGTCGTCCGCCCGGCAGTACAGCCCATTGTCGAAGAGCGCCTTGGACAGGAATCCGCGCAGCAGTCGCTCAGACTCATCTGCCGAGAAGGTCTCGCGGGTCTCCTTGTCCTTCACGAGTTCGATGCCGTAGAAGTAGCCCGCGCCGCGCACATCGCCCACGATCGGCAGATCGCGCAGTTTCTCGAGGGTCCTGCGGAACGCGCCCTCGTTCTCCTGGACATGGCGATTGATCCCCTCGCGCTCGAACGCGTCCAGGTTCGCCATGGCGACCGCGGCGCTCACCGGGTGGCCTCCCCAGGTGTACCCGTGCAGGAAGGCATTCGTCCCCTGGGTGAACGGCTCGAAGAGGCGCTCGCTGGCGATCATGGCCCCCAGCGGGGAGTACCCGGACGTCATCCCCTTTGCGCAGGTGATCATGTCGGGCACCACGCCGAACCGGTTCATGGCGAACATGTCTCCAATGCGCCCGAAGGCGGTGATCGTCTCGTCGGCCACGAAGAGCACGTCGTACTGGTCGCAGATCTCCCGGACGCGTTCGAGATATCCGGGCGGCGGAGGGAAGCAGCCGCCGGAGTTCTGCACGGGCTCGAGGAAGACGGCCGCGACGCTGTCCGGTCCCTCGAACTCGATCGCCTCGGCGATCCTGTTCGCGGCCCAGAGCCCGAAGGCCTTCTCGTCGTACCGGTACTCCTCGGGGGCCCGATAGAAGTTCGTGTTCGGCACCTTCACGCCGCCGGGCACCAGGGGCTCGAAGGGCACCTTCGCCGGCGGGATGCCGGTGATGCTCAGGGCGCCTTGCGGTGTGCCGTGGTAGGCGATGGATCGGCTGATCACCTTGTGCTTGGTCGGCTTTCCCGTCATTTTGAAGTACTGCTTCGCCAACTTCCACGCTGTCTCGACAGCCTCGCCTCCACCCGAGGTGAAAAAGACGCGATTCAGGTCGCCGGGTGCGTAGTGCGCCAGACGTTCGGCGAGTTCGATCGCACGCGGGTGCGCGTAGGACCAGACGGGGAAGAACGCCAATTCCTCCGCCTGGGCTGCTGCGGCAGCGGCGAGGTCTTTGCGGCCGTGGCCCAGCTGAACAACGAAGAGTCCGGCGAGCCCGTCGAAGTAGCGGCGGCCTTGATCGTCCCAGACGTAGCAGCCCTGGCCCTTGACGATGACAGGGACGTGGCCTCCCTCGTAGAAGACGGAGTGGCGCGTGAAGTGCATCCACAGGTGGTCGCGGGCGCGCGTGGCCAGCGAATCCGATCCCGGTTCGGTGACGTATTGCGGCGTGGTTGTCATCGTGTTCCCCATGCGTAGAACTGCTTGCGCAGTTTCAGATAGACGAATGTTTCCGTTGTGCGTACTCCGACGATCCCGCGAATATCCTTGTTGACGACACGAAGCAGGTGGTCGTCATCCTCGGCCGTTACCTCCGCGAGGATGTCGAACGAGCCCGCGCAGACCACCAGGTAGTCCACCTCGGCCAGTTTCTCCATCGCGTCGGCGACGAGATCGATGTCCCCGTCGACGGTGATGCCCACCATCGCCGCCCGGGGGAATCCGACCTGCATCGGATCCGTGACCGCGACGATCTGCAGGATCCCCGACGCCTGCAAGCGGGCCACGCGTTGTCGTACGGCGGCCTCGGAGAGGCCAACCGCCTGGCCGATGGAGGCGTACGGTCGCCGTCCGTCCTGCTGGAGCTGCTCGATGATGGCCTTCGAGACATCGTCGAGCGGGGCTGCTGTGGAACGGCGGGCCATACCTCCATCCTGCAGGGTCCATGAAGCGAAAGCAAACGAATCCGTGGTCAAAGTGAGAATTTGCCACGAATTCAGGGAAAATCACGCGGTTCAGCCTGCGATTTACGCAGTCTCACTAGGCTAAGGGCACCTTCGACCCCAAGGAGTCTGCGTGTCCAGGGCTATTCGTAACTTCATCAATGGCTCATCCGTCGATGCCGCGGATGGGCGCACCAGCGACCTCGTGGACCCGACCACGGGCCAGGTTTTCGCTTCGGCTCCGGTGTCCGGAGCCGCCGATATCGACCGCGCGTACGTCGCGGCCCAGGCCGCCTTCGAGGAGTGGCGGGAGACCACCCCCTCCCAGCGGCAAGCCGCCCTCCTCGCCATCGCCGATGCGCTCGAGGCCCACGCCGAAGAACTGGTGGCCCTCGAGTCGGAGAACACCGGCAAGCCCATCGCGGTCACGCAGGCCGAGGAGATCCCGCCGATGCTGGATCAGATTCGCTTCTTCGCCGGAGCCGCCCGAGTCCTCGAGGGTCGTGCCGCGGGCGAGTACATGAAGGGCTTCACATCGATCATCCGCCGCGAGCCCGTGGGGGTCATCGGTCAGGTCACACCGTGGAACTACCCGATGATGATGGCGGTCTGGAAGTTCGCCCCGGCCATCGCCGCAGGTAACACCGTTGTGCTGAAGCCCAGTGACACCACCCCGGTGACGACTGTCCGGATGGCGGAAATCATCGCCCAGGCGGAGGCGCTTCCGCCGGGGGTGCTCAACGTGGTCTGCGGGGATCGCGATTCGGGACGGGCGCTGGTGGAGCATCCGATCCCGCAGATGGTCGCCATCACGGGTTCGGTGCGGGCTGGCATGCAGGTCGCGGAATCGGCGGCGCGTGACGTGAAGCGGGTTCATCTCGAACTGGGGGGGAAGGCCCCCGTGGTGATCTTCGACGACGCGGATGTGGCCGCGGCGGCTGAGTGGCTCGCTGTCGCTGGGTATTTCAATGCCGGACAGGACTGCACCGCTGCAACCCGCATGCTCGTCGCACCGGGGATCCACGACGAGTTCGTCGCCGCCCTCGCCGAGCAGGCGTCGGCTACGGCCACGACCTTCCAGGATGGGCCCGCGGGGGACGCCATGGTGCCACCCGTCAACAACGCCGCCCAGTTCGATCGGGTCCTGGGATTCCTCGAGCGGTTGCCGGCCCACGCGTCCGTCGCCGCCGGCGGCAAGCGCCAGGGCGATCGCGGGTTCTTCATCGAGCCGACGGTCATCTCCGGCCTGAAGCAGGACGACGAGGTGATCCAGAACGAGATCTTCGGCCCCGTGATCACGGTCCAGAAGTTCTCGGACGAGGGGGAGGCGCTGCGCTGGGCGAACGGAGTCGACTACGGCTTGGCCTCATCCGTGTGGACCAAGGATTTCGGACGAGCGATGCGCATGGCCAAGGGCCTGGACTTCGGGTGCGTCTGGATCAACACCCACATTCCGCTCGTCGCCGAGATGCCCCACGGCGGTTTCAAGCACTCCGGGTACGGCAAGGACCTGTCCATGTACGGGTTCGAGGACTACACCCGGATCAAGCACGTGATGGCGAACCTGGAGTCATAGGCCGATCGCAGACCGACATGGGAATGGGGCCCGGGCATGAC
>CAZBWA010000015.1:0-28772 GCA_964495555.1 uncultured Bifidobacteriaceae bacterium
CGCGGTTAGTGTGCTTCCCGGGAGGCGGTATGTCTGCTGTCGTCGTGGTCGTCCTGGTGGTTGTGACCCTGATCGTTGGCGTCGGGTTGGGCTGGTGGCTGGCTTCCCGCGCTGCTGCAGCTCGGTTGGTGGAGCAGGAGTCACGGGTGCGGGCTGAGGGTGAGGCCGCGATCGCCCTTGTGCGCACGGAATTGGCTGAGACCCGTGGACAGGTCGCCCAGTTGCAAACCGATCGGGACAAGTTGGCCCTGGAGCAGTCGTCGTCGAAAACCTTGGAGGAGCGACTCGAACCGGTGCGTGAGGCGTTGGAGGGCTTGCGCAAGCAGACCCAGAACGCCGAGGTGGAGCGGGTTCGTTCGGATGCCGCCCTACGTGAGCAGATCGAGGGAGTGCAGAAGAACTACCTGAATTTGGAGACCGCCACTCGGCAGTTGGTGTCAGCGATGACGTCGAGCCAATCACGCGGGCAGTGGGGTGAGATGCAGCTCGAGCGATTGCTCGAGTACGCAGGGTTGCGGGAAGGTGTGCACTTTCGGACCCAGATCACGCAGTCGGGTGAGGATGCATCCGGCCGTCCGGATGTGATCATCGACCTGCCCGGTGGCGGGGAGATTCTGATTGATGCGAAGTTCCCGTTCGATGCGTACTGGCGGGCCATCCAGGCCGAGGATTCCGGCGGGGATGCGGCCGAGCACTACCGCAAGCACGCGGAAGACGTGCTATCTCGGGCGAAGGACCTGGCGTCGAAGAAGTACTCCGCGAGCGCTAGCAGTGCCGATTACGTCGTGATGTTCATGCCGTTCGAGTCGCTGCTGTCCTCGGCGTTGGATGCCGATGGCGAATTGCTGCATAAGGCGTTCTCGCGGAATGTGTCCGTGGCGACTCCTACGTCGTTGCTGCCGATGCTGCGCACGGTGGTGTACGGGTATGACAGGAAATTGATGGCCGATAACGCAGAAGAGATCCGGCGCGCGGGGGCAGAGATGCTCAAGCGACTGGAGACTCTCGGGGGGTACTTGGCGGGCATGAGGCGGGGGTTGAGTGCTGCAGTCGAGGGATACAACAAGTTCGTTGGGTCCTTCGATACCCGCGTGATGGTGCAGGCGCGAAAAATGCAGGAAATGGGTGTCGAGCCCTCCCTGGATATGTCCGTGCCCGAGGAGTTGCCGCTGGATATGCGTGATTCACGGGCGATCGAAGGGCGCGAGGACTAGCGCGACTGGTCGTGCCGATCGACCTTGCCGAGGATGAGTCCCTCGCGCAGCGCGTATGAGGCAGCCGCTGCGCGATTAGGTGCCTGGATCTTGTCGAGGATGTGCTCCACGTGCGTGGCGACCGTGCGGGGCGTGACGACGAGTGCCTCGCCGATCTCGTTATTGGACAGCCCCTCCGCGGCCAAAGTGAGCACCTCGAGTTCCCGCCGAGTGAGTGGGCCCAGATCGATCGTGTCCAGGCTGACCAGGGTGGTGATCGACTCCTCGGCGGTGCAGGGGAGGACCCGCACGCGGAAGAACTCGCTATCCGTTGGCCAGACGAAAGAGGACCAGGACTTCATGCGCGCGGATTTCCGCGCTACCGAAAGCAGCTCGGTGTCCTCCTGGAGCAGGTCGTGCTTGGGAACACCGGGAAGAGGGATGGGGTGGCCGAGGGCATCGAGGCCCACGGCCATAGCGGATGTTCCCAATAAAGAGGTGACCCAGCCCCGGGAACGCAGCGGGTCGGCCATGTTCCCCAGGGCGGTGCAGAGCTGGGTGAGGACGTCCTTAGCAATGTCGCTGGGGTGCTGCGGGTCGGTGGTGGAGACATTGATGACCCCCACGAACCTGCCATCGGATGTCCGCAGGCACATGGTGAGGCCCTCGCGGTAGCCGGCGGGAAGAAGGACGTCGGATACCGCCCAGTTGTCCAGCGGATCCCCGGGCAGGTCCTTCATCCGGGTCGGCCGGCCGGTGTCAGGGAGGTCGAGGAAATCCATCAGCTGGAAGAACTCGTCGCTATGGAGGTCGTTGAGGACATCGGTCGAATAGCCGTGGGTGGCCAGCATCATCGGGGCCCGGGTCACCGGGTCCAGGGCGATGATCTCCGCGGCAGCGATCGGGATTATGGACTCGAGCTCGGTGAGGATCGCGGCGGCCCCGGCCTGGGCGGAGGTGTGGTCCGAGGCGATGGCAGCAAGGGACCCGGCCGCACGCATGGCTGAAGCCAGGTTGGTCGCCACACAAGGAGACTGGCACGTTCGGGGGTCCTTTCGGGGCCGAATGAGTCAGTTCTTTATCAATCAGAGATCAAATATCGGCAGATCTACCGATAGGCGTAGCCCCCTGAGGCTGATGGGGTTCGGGGTACCGGGCGGACCGCGCCCTGTTTTGTCCTGGAGGCCACATGAAGAGAACTCGACTGATGGCTGCAGCCGGCTCCGTAGCGGCACTGTCCTTGGTCCTGAGCGCCTGCAGCTCCTCCGATTCCGGAGACGCAGGCGAGACGGCAGCGGAGACCGCTGCCGAGGAGACCGCTGCTGAAGAGGCCGCCCCGGCCGAAGCCAGTGGCGAACCCATCGTGATCGGCTTGCCGATCGCCCAGTCCGGTCCGGCAGGTATCGCGGACCACGCAGACTGCCTGAACGGTGCCACCCTGGCGAAGGATCAGATCAACGCCGCCGGTGGTGTCAACGGTCGTCCGATCGAGTTCAGCGTCACGGACATCGACATCCTCACCCCCGAGGGCATCACCGCCGGCTTCCAGAAGCTGACCGGCGAGGGTGTCGCGGCACTCGTGAGCCCGTTCGTGATCATCCCGCCGCCCGCGCTGGATGCCGCTGCCGCGTACGGAGCCCCGTACATGAGTGGTGACACGAACATCGACGCGCAGAAGATCCGCGCTTCGGACCCGGCCAAGTACGGGAACTACTTCGTCGATCCCCCGGAGACCTACTACGGCTCCGGCTTCGTCACGTTCCTGACGAACCTCGCCGACTCGGGTGCCTGGACGCCGAAGAACAACACGGTGGACATCATCCGTGGCGACACGGCGTACAACCAGAACATCGCAGCAGCGACTGTCGAGGCGATCGAGGCATCGGGTGGCAAGTGGCAGCTCGGCGAGATCATCGACATCACCGCAGGCACCAAGGACTGGTCGCCGGTGCTGCAGAAGCTCGCCGCCAACGATCCGGGTGTGATCATGGTCGATCACTGGATCGGTGCCGAGCTCGCGTCGTTCTCGCAGCAGTTCGCCGCGGCGCCGGTCGATGGCTCGCTGGTGTATCTCCAGTACGGGCCGTCACAGCCGGAGTACCTCGACATCGCGGGTGAATCCGCAGAGGGCTTCGTCTGGGGCACCGTGATCGGCACCGGTAACACCAGCGCGGAGGACAAGGCCTTCCGTGAGGCGTACCACGCAGCCACCGGCACGGATGACGTGACGATGGGCATGGTGTACCCGGCGTGGTGCTACGACATGGTCAACGTTCTGGCCAACGCCTGGAAGAACGTCGACCCGACGGACTTCGCAGCGGTGAACGAGTTCATCGCGGCGAACCCGACACAGGGTGTGACGGGCTACATCAATTTCGCAAATGGTGTGACCCCGAGCTACCCGAACGACGTCGCCAGCGCAGCTGAGGGCGTTACTCACTACTTCTACCAGGTTCAGGATGGTCGCCACACGGTCATCGAGCCTGCCGACGATGCCGAGGCGCCATTCACCCCGGCACCGTGGATGCAGTAGTCATCCGGTAGGAGAACTGAATGGCGCTCCTGACCTGCTCCGAGATCACCCTTGATCTTGGCGGTCGCCGCATCCTCGAGGGCGTGTCCCTCGAGGTCGAGCAGGCAGAGGTTGTCGGTCTTGCCGGCCCCAATGGGGCCGGCAAGACCAGCCTCTTCGAAGTCCTCTCCGGCCGCCAATTGCGGCACGGAGGGGACGTCGTCTTTTCCGGCGAGTCCGTCGCGAAACTGCCGATGCGCGAGCGCGTCTCTCGCGGCCTCGTGCGCAGCTACCAACGCCCCATCGTCCCTGCTGGGTTGACGGTCTCCGAAACCTTGAAGGCCGCGCGGAAGGCCTACAAGCCGTACCCCTCACGACTGCAGTTGGAGTGGGCTACCGAATTCGTGCACATGCGTGCCGGGCTGGATCAGCCCACCGGGTCACTGGAGACCCTGGAGCGCCGCAAGTTGATGCTCGCGTGTTTGTTGCTGCGTTCGCCCCGGATCGTGCTGCTCGATGAACCCGCATCCGGGCTGACCGGATCCGAGATCGACGAAATCGACCTCATCGTGCGCAAGCTGTCCCAGGAGTACGGAATCGCCGTGCTGCTCATCGAGCACCGCTTGGAACTCCTGGCGATGGTGGCCTCGCGGGTGTTGGTGCTCGACGTCGGCCAGGTGATTGCGGAAGGGCCGCCCGAGAAGGTGTTCCTCGAACCCCAGGTTCGCCAGGCGTACTTCGACGTTCCGATCACCGGGGATGTGGTGGCGTAATGGCCATCCTCGAGATCGAAGGCTTGTCCGCGGGCTATGGACCCGTGCGGGTGTTGCACGACCTCTCGTTGACCATCGAACCGGGCGAGCGGTTGGGTTTGGTGGGGCTCAACGGGCACGGCAAGACCACGTTCCTCAGCGCCATCGTCGGCTTGACCGGGTGGCAGGACGGATCGGTGTTGTTCCGTGGCGAGCAGATCGGTGGCCGGCGCACGCATGGCATGGGCCGCAAGACCCCGCAGATCGTGCGTCGAGGAATCGCTCTGTCACCCCAGGGCGACGCCATATTCCCCGGTCTCTCCGTAAAGGACAACCTCGACTCGGGTGCATACACCGGAGCCACCTGGCGCTCCCGCCGCAAGCGCCGCGAGCGCATCCTGGAGGTGTTCCCGCCATTGGCACCGCTGCTCGGTCAGAGTGCAGGAACGCTCTCCGGTGGCGAGCGCCGCATGGTGAGCGTGGGTCGGGCATTGATGTCGGATGCGTCGCTCTATCTGGTGGATGAACCCTCGCTGGGTCTCGCCCCGAAGATCTCGTTGAACCTCGTTGCCGCGCTTTTGGAAATCGACCTGGGTGACGGGGCGATGATCATCGCCGAGCAGAACCTGCCACTGATCGAGGGCCGTGTGGACCGCGTGCTCGGCATGCACGCCGGTGAGTTGAAGCTTGACGTGGGCGAGGCCCTGGGCGATGTGCCCCCGGCATCGGCGGTGCACCTGTGATCGAAGTAGTGATCAGCGCACTCGTGCTGGCGTCGATGTATGGGCTGATCGCGATCGGTATCTCTCTGACCTGGGCCAGCATCGGAATGCTCAACCTGGCGCAGGGATTCATCTTCACCGCCGGTGGGTACACCGCGTGGCTGTATGCGGAGTACGCCCAGGGCTGGGGCCTGGAGGGTGTCGCCCTGTCCTCGGGCGTGCTGATCTTCGGCATGCTCGGTTCCGCGCTGGCCGGACTCTTCGTCGGTGCGATCGCGTTCCTGCCGTTGCAGGACCGGGACAACTTCCGCACCCGCAGCCTGATCGCGACCCTGGCGATTTCGTTGATCGGCACGCAGCTGTGGTTGATCCTGTTCGGGCCGCAGAACAAGCCTCTGCCGCCGGTGTTCGGTGAGGGGCGCATCGAGATCGGCCCGGCCGGCATGTCGTACCAGCAGCTCGGGACGATCATCGTGGCCGCGGTCATGCTCGCCCTGGTGATCCTGTGGATGCGCAGCAGCCGCCGCGGTCTGCAGATGCGGGCCATGATGATGAACCCGCTGGGAGCCGCGGTGGTGGGTGTCTCTGTGCGCAGCACCGGTATGCGGGTTCTCGCGATCAGCGGTGCGTTGACCGGACTGTCCTCCGTGCTGCTCGCCCAGGTGTTCTTCGTGAGCCCGACCTCTGGTGTCCAGCCGTTGACCACCGGGTTGATCATCTCCCTAGCCGGCGGCCTCGGTTCCATCCCGGGGACGGTGGCTGCGGCGGGATTGATCGGCTTGGCCGAGGCGCTCACGGCCCGCTATCTCCAGCAGTCCCTGGTGCCCTTCGTGTTGTTCGCGATCGTGGTGCTGATCCTGATCTTCCGGCCGCGCGGCCTCGGTGGTCTCCTGGAGGACGTCCGTGAGTGAGCAACCCCGCCTCGTCGGCCGTCGGGCGTACCGCCCGCACTGGCCGGTCAACAGCACCCGCGTGTTCAAGCGCCGTCGGTGGCCCGGAACCAAGCGGTCGATGCTCAAGCTCTCCGGCCGTTACAACCCCAAGACCCTGCGCCGGGAGATGGTGCTCACCGACAAGAAGCCGCTGTTCTGGTCGGTCGGGCTTTTGGCTTTGTTGTTGCTGCCGCTGGGGATCGCGTCCGAGCGGTTCTTCACGATGTTCGGCATCATCTGCATCTACGCCGCCATCAACGTGATGTGGACTCTCATCATCGGCACCGCGGGCTTGCAGTCCTTCGCCACGTTGGCCACCGTCGGCGTGGGTGCGTACGGTGCTGGGTACCTCTCGGTGACGTACGGAATCCCGTGGCCGGTCATGCTGCTCGTGGGCGCAGTGCTCGGGGGATTGATGGGCTGGATCATCTCGCTGCCCGCGCGCCGACTCGACGGGCTGTACTACGCACTGCTGACCCTGGGGTTGTCGGAGTTCATGCGCAACTTCGTCACCCAGTCAGATGAGCTCGGTGGCAAGTTCAACGGTGCCCTGTTTGGGGTGGGCCGGATCATCCCGTCTGATCTGCTCACCTCACGGTTGGGTCAGTCGTTGCTCTATTTGACGGCGTTCATCGCGTTGTTGATCGCCTTGGCGGTGTACCGGTGGGTGAACGGCGGCCGCACCGGCATCCTGTTGCGGGCGGCAGCCACCTCCAAGGAGGACGAGGCGTTCTCCTCGGCCCTGGGCATCGACTTCAACAAGGAGCGCACCAAGGTCTTCATCATTGCCTCCGCGGTTTTGGGCTTCCTCGGTGCGTTCTACGCGACCTACATCGGCGGCACCTCACTGCAGATCTTCAGCCTGGAACTGCTGCTCCTACTGCTCGCGATGATCGTCATCGGCGGGTTGGGTCGCGCCGAGGGTGCGGTCGTGGGCACCGTGATCGTCGTCGGCATCACCCAGTGGTTCACCGACTGGGGCCCCTGGCGCATCGTGCTCGTCGGGGTGCTGGCCCTGGCGTCCGTGCTGTTCACCCGCAACGGCCTCTTCGGCCTCAAGGCGCAGATCGAGGAGATCCGCGATCGGCGCAAGGCGCTGTACCGGGCGGGGATCACGAGCCGGTATGCGGAGTTCCTGCCGCAGCAGGCACCCGAGATCCACGACAAGTCCGAGATCGTGGGCCGGGTATTCGAGCGATCCCTGCGCGAACGGTTGCGGTCCTGGATCAACCCGGAACTGATCGCCGAGCACGAGGCCAAGCCACTGGGTCAGCACTCGGACCGTCTCGAGCGGATGCTCAACTACTTCCGCAAGGCCCCCATCCCGGACAAGTACGTGGTGTATTGCGAAGTCCCATTCGAGTCCTACCGCGTGGTGGCCCTCAGCGGCCTGCCCGGAGTTCCGCCACGCATCGTCGATGACAAGAAGTATGCGAGCCTGGACGAGGCGTACCACGCCGTCTTCCTGCGCCGCGTCAATGACCTGAGAGCCCACTGAGGGATCGGAGAAACCATGGCAAAGATCGCACTCACCGGGTACACGGACAAGATCAGTGTCGCCCCCGGAGACTCGGTCGACTTCAAGGTGAGCGCGGACAACGCGACCACCGCGCATGTGGAGATCGTGCGGATCATCCACGGTGACGAGCACCCGGACGGTCCCGGCTTCCTCGAGGAGGTCGTCACGTCCAACTGTGCCGGGGATCACCCGGTGCGCAAGCAGTTCGTGGACGTCGGCAACGCCGTGGTCGTCGATGATCCCTCCGGGAGGTTGGCCGGCGGGGGAGCGATGACGCTGTGGGCGTACGTATTCCCGACCACCCCCACTAAGGGCCGCCAGGTCATCCTCGGGAAGTTCGCCCTGCATGAGAACGCGGGGTACGCGATGGGCATCGACGGACAAGGGCGCCTGGCGTTTTGGGTCGGGGATGGAACCGACACAGACGAGATCGTCTCCCCGGTTCCGATGGTCCACCACACCTGGTACTTCGTTGCGGCGTCCTTCGACCCGAAGTCCGGTGATGCCGCGCTGATCCAGGAGGCCGTGGTCAATCCGTACAACGGCCGATTGGGCAAGGTCGCCCCGTTCGACCACTACTCCCTCGTCGAGCAGAAGTTGCGGGTGAAGCCCGCGGTGGCGTCGTCGGCATTCATGTGGGGAGCAGCGCTGAACTCGGCACCGGTGCGCGGTGTGTTCAAGGAGTTTCTCTACAACGGCAAGATCGACCGAGCCGGTGTGCTCGACCGCGCCCTGTCCGTCGATGGTCTGAAGGACCTCGCCCAGGGTTCGGTTGTCGGCGGGGACATCGCGCGGTGGGACACCACCGCGGGGTACGGCGAATCCGGCATCGACGATGTGGTGCGGGACGTCTCCGGCAACGGACTCGACGGTGTGGGCATCCAGCGTCCGGTGCGTGCGATGACCGGCTACAACTGGAGCGGCAAGCACGACGACTGGCGCGTGGCTCCGGGCGAGTACGGCGGCATCGCCTTCCACGATGACGCGGTCATGGACTGCGAGTGGGAGACCACGTTCACGTGGAATGTCCCGGCTGGAACGCGCAGCGGCGCCTACGCAGCGCGCGTGACCTCCGGTGATGCCGAGGATCACATCCCGTTCTTCGTGCGCCCGGCATCGCCGACCGCACCGATCCTGTTCCTGATGCCGACGAACTCGTACCTCGCGTACGCGAACGAGATGATCGTCCACCACGTGCCCGTGGGGCAGGCGATCCTGTCCCATCCGGCCGTGCTCACCGAGGCCGAAGCCGACTACTACCAGGATCCGAAATTCGGGAGATCCACCTACGACCACCATTCTGACGGTGCGGGAGTCTGCTTCGCCTCGTGGAAGCGGCCGATCCTGAACATGCGGCCCAAGTGGCGCTCCTCGGCCATCGGGACCGTGTGGCAGTACCCGCGTGACCTGTCCTTGATCGCCTGGTTGGAGAAGAAGGGCTACTCCTACGACGTCGCGACCGATCACGATCTCGAGCGCGAGGGCCTGGACATGCTGTCGCACTACTCGGTGGTGCTGACCGGATCACACCCGGAGTACTGGAGCGAGAAGAGTCTGAACAACCTCGAGGACTACATCGCCGGCGGTGGCCGTTTGATGTACCTGGGGGGTAACGGCTTCTACTGGGTGATCTCCTACCGCGACGGTGAACCGGAGCTGATGGAGGTGCGTAAGGGCGAGGCCGGTATGCGTGCCTGGCAGGCCGAGCCCGGTGAGTACTACCACCAGACATCCGCGGAGCGCGGTGGCATCTGGCGCAACCGCGCGCGGCCGCCACAGAAGCTCACCGGTGTTGGGTTCACCACGCAGGGCTTCGATGAGTGCCACCCGTACCGACGCATGCCGGACAGTTATCACAAGTCGGTGTCCTGGATCTTCGACGGTGTCGAGGGGGAGGTCTTCGGTGATTTCGGTCTGGCACTCGGTGGTGCGGCCGGGTTGGAGACCGAGCGCTACGACCTCGAATTAGGCACGCCCCCGCATACCAAGTTGCTCGCATCATCGACCTCGTGGTCGGATAACTACGCCAGCGTGCACGAGGACATCCTGTTCAACCACCCCGGGACCCTGGGCACCCAGAGCCCGACGGTGCGTGCGGACATGACGTACTTCACCACCGCGAACGACGGAGCCGTGTTCTCTACGGGATCCATCGCGTGGATCTCGGCGCTTCCGTGCTTCGATTTCGAAAACAACTGCTCGCGCATCATGGCCAACGTGCTCGACGCGTTCATCAAGCCGGGCACCCTGCCCGGTGGTGCGTGGGATCAGGAAGAGAAGTCCTGGACGTAAGGGGGAGGACACATGGCAACCGGATACGTCTGGCATGAGCTCTACGGGTGGCACGACACCAGCACGCACGCGGGATTCTTGCCGCCCGGGCTGGTCATGCAGCCGTACCAGCACTTCGAGTCCCCGGAGTCCAAGCAACGCTTCCACTCCCTGGTGGAAGTGAGCGGCCTCGCCGATCACCTGGTCCGCATCGTGCCGAGTCCCGCAACCGACGAGGACATCCTGCGCATCCACACCCCCGAGCACCTGGCGCGCATTAAGGCCGAGAGCGCGACCCTGCGCGGTGGTGATGCCGGTGACGGCACATCCCCCTTCGGCCCGCAGGGCCATGAGATTGCAGCACTCGCGGCGGGAGGGTCGATTGCCGCGCTCGAAGCGGTGCTCGCTGGTGACGTGACCAATGCCTACGCCCTGGTGCGCCCCCCCGGTCATCACGCGCGCCCGGAGACCGGGATGGGGTTCTGCATCTACGCGAACGCGGCGATCGCCATTGCGAAGGCACAGTCCGCGAATCCGGATCTACGCGTGGCCACCGTCGATTGGGACGTCCACCATGGCAACGGCACCCAGGCCGCGTTCTACACCGATCCCAGCGTGCTCACCATCTCGCTGCATCAGGACGATCTCTTCCCGCGCGACAGTGGATCGATCGAGGAGCGCGGTGAGGGTGAGGGCCTCGGGTACTCGATCAACATCCCACTTCCCGCTGGTACCGGAAACGGTGGGTACGAATACGCGATGGAGACCGTGGTGGTCCCGGCCCTGCGGTCCTTCGCCCCGGACGTCATCGTCGTGCCGTCGGGCTTCGATGCGAGCTCCTTCGATCCGTTGGGCCGGATGTCGGTGACCACATCGGGCTACCGGGCGCTCACTCGACAGTTGATGGACGTCGCCGATGAGGTGTGCTCGGGCCGGATCATGATGACCCACGAAGGTGGGTATTCGCCCACGTACGTTCCGCTGTGTGGCGTGACCGTGCTCAGCGAAATGTCGGGTGTGCCGGTCGATGTGGTGCACGAGTTGTATGCCGGCTTCGACACCATGCCCGAGCAGGCGTTGAACGACTTCCAAAAGGCCGCCGTGGACCGTGCCGGTGCCGCGGTGAAACTGCCGTGACCACGATCCGGCTCGAGAATGCCCGCGTCTGGACCGGGTTCCGGCTCCCCGACGGTTCCTGGCAGCGCAGCGACGCGGTGCTCATGCGCGACGGCCGCATCGTCGCGTTGGGGGATCAGGCACGCGCCATGGACGCCGATGAGGTGATCGACGTGCGCGGTGGGTTCGTCGCGCCCGCGTTCGGGGACGGTCACGTGCACCCGATCTTCGGCGGGTTGGAGCAGCAGTTCGCCCCCGTGCGCGAAGCCACGACCGCGGAGGGCATCGCTGCGGCAGTAGGCGAGTGGTCGCGTGCCAACCCGGATGTGGAGTGGGTGCGTGGTGAGGGGTTCGACCCGACGCTGGCGCCGGGTGGTGTGTTCCAGGCGTCGATGCTCGATGCCGAAGTATCCGATCGTCCAGTGGTGCTGCGTGCCACCGACTACCACACGGTGTGGGTGAACTCCGAGGCCTTGCGCCGTTCCGGATACAGCCGCGGTGTCCAGCAACCGCATGACGGCGAGATCGTGCTCGACGACAACGGCGATCCCACCGGGACCCTGCGCGAGTGGGGCGCGTGGCGGCCGGTCTACGCACTCATGCCCGCGGTGGCACCGCACCGGGTGACCGCGGCGCTGGACTACGCCACCTCGTGTTTCGCCGAGTCCGGGATCACCTGGATCCAGGATGCGTGGGTGGAGTCCGCGGACGTCGACTCCTGGCTCGATGCCCTCGACGCGGGAGTGCTGCACGTCAACGTGGACCTGGCGCAGTGGGCGGACCCGAACACGTGGAGAAGCCAGGTGGAGGGCTTTGTGGAGGCGCGTAGGCGGGTCGAGGCGCGTGGTGCGCACCGGGTCACCGCACACACCATCAAATTCTTCGCCGATGGGGTCATCGAGTCCGCCACGGGGGCGCTGATCGAGCCCTACTGCGATTGCCCGCACTCGCGCGGCATCCCGAACTGGGATCCCGAGGAGCTGAAGCTGGCCGTCGCGGCCATCGACGCACACGGGTTCACCCCGCATATCCATGCCATCGGCGACCAGGCGATCCGCAACGCCCTCGACGCGATCGAGCATGCAGCGGTGATGAACGGACCTCGGGATCGCCGCTGGACGATCTGCCACGTGCAACTCGTCGATCCGGTGGATATCCCCCGCTTCGCTGAACTCGGGGTGATCGCGAACTTCGAGCCCTACTGGTCGAAGTTTGATGCCTGGCAGAGCGCACTGAACACCCACCGTCTCGGGGAGGAGCGCCTGAACCGGCAGTTCCAGACCGCGACGCTGGCCAACTCCGGAGCACGCATCTCCTTCGGAAGTGACTGGCCGGTCACCACCTACGTCCCCCTCGAGGGCATCCAGGTTGCCGTCACACGCAAGATCACCCGCGACGGTGAAGCGTGGATGCCGGAGGAATGCATCAGCGTCGACGAGGCACTCGCGGCCTACACGTCGGGGGTCGCATTCCAGGCCGGCCGCGACGACGCGGGAGTGCTGCGCCCGGGAGCGGTGGCCGATGTCCTGTGGCTATCGGCGGATCCGCACGAGGTCGATCCCATGGACATCGGGTCGATCCGGGTGCTGGGGACCTGGCGTGCGGGGGAGTCGATCTACCGCGCGTAACGCGCATTGCCGTCCACAGGCCGAGGTTTCATCCCGCGGCGGCACGGTGACCCTTGTCCGGGGGCTGGCACCTTTCTAGCGTCGCGTCGTGAGCGCCCTCCATCGTCGTGACGGGGAGATATACCCTTTGAGTTCTAGAACTTAAAGGGTATATCGTGAACCGCTGAGAGGTGGATCTCGGCTACGTCCGGCCGTGGCTCGAGAGCTTGGATATGGACTCGCACGATCACGTCCTCGCGGCCATGGATGCGCTGAGCATCGAGGGCCCCGCCCTTGGGCGGCCGCTGGTGGACACGATCCATGGTTCACGTTTCGCCAACATGAAGGAGCTGCGTCCGAGCTCGGCCGGTGAATCCGAGCTGCGCGTGCTGTTCGCGTTCGACCCGAGACGTCGAGCCATCATGTTGGTCGGCGGAGACAAACGTGGTCAATGGAATTCGTGGTACCGAGTGAACATCCCGAGAGCTGATCGGCTCTTCCGCGATCATCTGATGACACTTCGACAGGGGATGTGAAACATGGGAATGACTCTTGATGAATACCTTGCGATCAACCCGGGAAATTCGGAGAGGCGCGCCAGACTCCGCGACCAGATGTTGGCGGAAGTGCATGCCTATCGCCTTCGGGAACTCCGTGAAGCGCAGGAACTCACACAGACCGACGTTGCTGAGGTCCTTGGCGTAAGTCAACGTCGCGTATCAGAGATCGAACGCGGGCAGTGTGATCGGATCAAAGTGGATACGTTGCGCCGCTACGTCCAGGCACTCGGCGGGACACTGCGGGTGGAAGCCCACGTAGGCGATCGTGTCTTCCCGATCCTCTGATCCCCGCGTATGGATTCGTGAGTCTCGTTCAGACGTGCCGCCGATGGACTCGAGTCTCGCGGACATCGAATTCGCTCGTGCATCGCAGTTCTCCGATTCGAGAAGACGAGAGTGGCTGACTGGCCGTCTGCTGGGACGGTGGGCTGTGGCCGATGTGCTCGGGTGCGATCCCTCGGAGATCGTCATCGACGTGACCGATGCGGGAGCCCCCTTCGTGGTGGGGGAGGTGGATGTGTGCGTGTCGATCAGTCACACACGTGACCTGGTGATCGCTGGTGCCGTGCGTGGGCCGTGGCTGGGTGTCGACGTGGAGTGGGCGGACCGCGATGTGAGTCGATTGGTGCGTGCCTTGGAGCCCTCGGAACGGGCGATGGTGGAGCCTGCGGATGTGGTGTCGGTGCTGGTGGCGAAGGAGGCTGCGGCCAAGTCCTGGGGTGTCGGTCTCGGTGGGAGCCTGGGTCTTTGGCCGGTCGAGTCGATTGATTCCGGCGTGATCGTGGTCGGCTCCCCCTCGGGTGATGCACGTGCCGTGCATGTCTATGACCGGGACGGAGCCGTGGTGGGCGTGTGTGCCGAGGGGATTTCCGGTGTTTCGGTGTCACACTGAGGCATGGCCACCATCGATCTGACCGCGAAGTCCCCCACCGGCATCTCCTTCGCCGGTCTGCGCAAGTGGAACATCGTCTGCGGGTTCGCCCACCTCACACAGATGATCCTGATCCTCATCCTGGCCAACGACTTCACCCTGCCCGTCACTGCCGCCTACGTCCTCGGGCCGCCCGGAACCCCGCCGACCGACCCGGTGACGCTGTTCGACTCCCGCATCGCGTGGGGTGTGGCGCTGTTCTTCGGCCTCTCGGCGTTCTTCCACTTCCTCATCGCCTCGCCGATGTTCTTCCCGCGGTACGTCAGCGGGCTGATGCAGCAGCACAACTACTTCCGCTGGGTCGAGTACTCGCTCTCCTCGTCGATCATGATCGTGCTGATCGTGCAGATCGTCGGCATCAGCGACGTGGCCGCCCTGATGGCGATCTTCGGCGTGAACGCCTCGATGATCCTCTTCGGCTGGTTGCAGGAGAAGTACGAAAAGCCCGGTGGCGGGATGCTGCCCTTCGTCTTCGGCTGCATGTCCGGGATCGTGCCCTGGTTGATCATCGTGCTGTGGGTGCTCGCGCCCGGGATCTCCGATAAGCCGCAGGTCCCCGGCTTCGTCGTCGGGATCATCATCTCCCTGTTCATCTTCTTCAACTCCTTCGCCCTCGTGCAGTACCTGCAGTACAAGCAGATCGGCAAGTGGAGCGACTACCTCCGGGGCGAGCGCAGCTACATGATCCTCAGCTTGGTGGCCAAATCCCTGCTGGCGTGGCAGATCTTCTCGGGGACGTTGGTCCCGGCCGCCTGATGTCAGACCCCCGTGCTGACATGGGGACATGTTGCGAACTCTTCCCCTGGGCGCGGTCGTCGCCGCGGCCACGATGATCCTGCTGGTCCTCGCCGCCCCCGGTGTCGGCGGAGGGTGATCAACCCTTGGCCACGTAGCCCCAGGACAGGCTCGCGGCCAAGAGCACCCACACCTGGTAGGGCACGAGCAGTAGTCCCATCCACAGCTGTTGGCCGAAAGCGATCACCGTGATCGGGAGTGTCAACAACGCAGCCGCGGTCAGAGCGATCGCCGCCTGAGTGAGCTCATGCGGCACGTAGAACAGGTAGGCCCACGCGATCGCCAAGGTGACCGTCACGGCCAGCAGCACCAGAGTGGTGATGACGCGCGGTGCGGACGCCTTCTGCGTGATCGCGATCCCGACGATGATGATCACCAGGAAGTTGTAGGGCCAGATCAGGCCGAACACCCACGACGGTGGTTGCCACCACGGTTGCTCGAGGGAGAGGTACCACGCGCTGCCGGTGGAGACCCAGCGCCCGGATCCCACCGCGTACACGATGACGAGAACGACCACCGCGACCGCTGCCACGATGCGCCACGTCATGCGAGGAGTGTCGCACGGACGCTACGCGCGATGCCTCACGGAAGATGCAGGAACCGGCCGGTCTTCGCGATCAGCCCATCGGCGATCAGTGACTCACGTGCACGTATGTGCTGCGCACTCTCCGGTGCATCTCTCGCCAGTGCCGGGGCGGTGAGTCGGTCGTGGGTGCGAAGCAGGGCGAGGATCCGGCCACGCTCTTGCCGGTCACTACCGGAATAGGCGGGCTGTCGCCGTCTGCTCACGTTGGTCCGGGGACGACCCGCGGTATGCCAGGCGCAGGTGGTGCGCAGCGGACACGCCTCACACACCGGGTTCGTCGCGGTGCAGATCACTGCACCGAGTTCCATGCTGGCTGCCGCCCAGGTGCTCGCGGACTTCGGTGCGCGGGGGACGAGTGAGTCGGCCAGTGCGCGTTCGTTCGCGGTCAGGTGGCCGGGAGGATGTTCCGTGCCCGTCCAGGCACGAGCGATGACGCGTCGGACGTTGACGTCGAGAACCGTCGTGCGCTGGCCGAAGGCGAAGGCGAGGATCGCGTTGGCGGTGTAGTCGCCGACCCCGGGCAGCGCGACGAGGTCGTCGTAGGTGTCGGGGACCACACCTCTATATGCGCTGCGGATGGTGGCAGCGGCCTGGTGGAGACGGGTGGCCCGCCGCGGATACCCCAGGGTGCCCCAGGCGCGGATCGCCTCGGCCGGTGTCGCTGCGGCGAGGTCGCCGGGTGTGGGCCAGCGCTCCATCCAGGCCGACCAGTACGGCAGCACCCGCGGGACGGGGGTCTGTTGGAGCATGAA
This sequence comes from uncultured Bifidobacteriaceae bacterium, assembly GCA_964495555.1. GTDB lineage: Bacteria > Actinomycetota > Actinomycetes > S36-B12 > S36-B12 > VGCC01. Next base: position 16,249 of record CAZBWA010000015.1, read on the forward strand.
CTCGCTCACCATGACCCCCCACGGCGAGGTATCCCGCCAGGGCAGATCCCGGGCGTGAGTGCGGAACCAGCGGTTGACCGCGGCCGTGCTGGGAGCGCCCACGGGGCATGGTTGCACGGGAAGCGGGATCGGGCCCGAAGGTACCGTGGAGGGATGAGCCGCCTCGTACGTCCCGCGGGCCGAGAGCCCTCGAGCGTGTACTGGATGCGGCGTGGAGCGGTGATCGTCGTCCTCATCACCATCGTGACGATCATCGCCTGGTTCCTCACCGGGCGCGGCGGGAGCGAGCCCGTGGCCGAGGTCGCGCCGAGCGCGTCTCCCACCATCGACGGCATCGGCGTCGACGGCGTGGTGGAGACGCTGCCCGCTGGCCCGCAGGAGTGCGCGGACTCGGACATCGTGGTGCGGGCGAAGGCCGCGAAGAAGGCCTACATCGTGGGCGAGACCCCGGAGATGATGCTGATCATCAAGAATCGTGGCACCTCACCCTGCGTGCGGGATGTCGGGCCGAAGGCCAATGAGATCGAGATCAAGTCGGGCGGGTATCACGTGTGGTCGTCGGATGACTGCAACGCCAGCAAGAAGAGCAAGACGGTGACCATGCAACCGGGGGAGACCTACGCGGCCTCCCTCACCTGGAACGGTCGACGCAGCCAGAAGGGCTGCCCGGACCCGAAGGGCCCGAAGGCCAAGCCGGGGAGCTATCAGGTGATCGGCCGGAATGGTGACGTGGTCAGTGACGAGCGCGGGTTCTCCCTCCGACCCCAGGAACCCCCGAAGAAGAAGGGCGAGGAGGAGGCAGCCGCGGATCAGTGATCCGCCGGGTGTGCTCGTCGGCTAGAACGCGGGGTCGGTGCCCCCGGTGGCGCGTGCGGCGCTGATCGCCTCGCCGATGGTGCGCACCTGCGTGATGCGCATCCCTTTCGGTGTCTGTGGTTTCTTGTCCGAGGCGGGGATGATCGCGTCGGTGAACCCCAGGCGCGCCGCCTCGGCCAGGCGCCGGTCCAACGAGGTGATCGGACGTAACTCCCCGGACAGGCCGAGTTCGCCGAGGACCACGAGGTTCGCGGGGAGGGGCTTGTCAGTGACGCTGCTGACGATCGCCAGCGCGGTAGCCAGATCCGTGGCCGGTTCGGTGAGCTTCACGCCCCCGACGGTGGCGACGAAGCAATCGGCCGTCGAGGTCTTCACCCCCGCGCGCCGCTCCAGGATTCCGAGCAGCATCGCCGTGCGCGCGGAATCCAGCCCGCTGGTGACGCGCCGCGGCTGCGGTGCACTCGTCGGTGCGATCAGCGCCTGCACCTCGGCGATCAGTGGCCGGCGGCCCTCCATCGCCACGGTGACCGCTGTGCCCGACGCGGGATCCTGCCGGTTGCCCAGGAACAGCCCGCTCGGATCGGCGAGCCCCTCGATACCGGACTCGGTGAGCTCGAAGCATCCGATCTCATCGGCCGGTCCGTAACGGTTCTTCACCGCACGCACCAGGCGCAGGGGACCGTGACGATCGCCCTCGAAGTGGAGCACGACGTCGACGAGATGCTCGAGTGCTCGTGGCCCGGCAACCGATCCGTCCTTGGTGACGTGACCGACGATGACCGTGGTCATCCCGCGTTCCTTGGCGACCGCGATGAGCGAGGCCGCGACCTCCTTGACCTGCGTGACACCGCCACCGACGCCGTCGACCTCACCACTGGTGATGGTCTGGACGGAGTCCACGACGAGGAGGGACGGATCGACCTTCTGGACCTGCGCGAGCGCAGAACCGAGGTCGGTTTCCGCGGCGAGGTAGAGGGAGTCGGCGAGGGCATCGATGCGTTCGGCGCGCAACCGCACCTGCGCCGCGGACTCCTCACCCGTCAAATAGAGCGCGGTGTTGTTCCCGGCGGCCCAGCGGTGCGCGACCGCGAGCAGGAGGGTGGACTTGCCGACACCGGGTTCGCCCGCGAGGAGCAGGACCGCACCGGGCACGAATCCACCGCCGAGGACGCGGTCGAACTCCGGGATCCCGGTGCTGCGCACGGCGGCGGTGGTGACGTCGATCTGCCCGATCGGGACGGCCGGGGATGTGGTGGCGGTGGCCTTCGTCGTGGTCGCGCGGGCTGCGCCCACCTCCTCGACGCTGCCCCAGGCCTGGCACTCCCCGCAGCGGCCCACCCACTTCGCCGTGGTCCACCCGCACTCGGCGCAGCGGAAGGTGGCGGTGGCTTTGGGCATGCCGGGCTACCGGGCGGGGTCGGCGGGATGCGGTGCGAGGCCGATATCGGTGCGGTGCGTCGCGAGGAGTGCATCGCGTGAAGCGCAGAGTCCCGCGAGAACCTCGTAGGCGGGTTCTCCGAGCAGGGCTACGAGTTCGTCGCGGTTGGAGAGGTAGACCGGCTGGGAGCCGATGTGGGCATCGGTGTTGCCCGAGCAGTACCAATCGAGGTCGTGTCCACCTTCACCCCAGGCCCGACGGTCGAACTCCCCGACGACGATGACATCGCGCTCCTTGCCATCGTCGTACTCGATCTTCTCGTACGAGCGACGCATCGGCAGCTGCCAGCAGACGTCGGGCTTGGTCTCCACGAAGGAGACGCCCTCGCGGGCGGCCAGGTGGTGCAGGGCGCACCCATAGCCCCCGGGGAAGTCCCGGGAGTTGTGGAAGATGCAGGCACCGTTGACCACGCGGGTCTTGTTGGCCCCGTCCTCCTTCTCCGTCCACCCCTTCTTCTCAGCCTTGGCCTTGTTCTCCCAGAGGTCATCGGTGAGTTTGGCGACCCACTTCTTGACCCGCTTCTCGTCCTTCTTCTCCGAGAAGTGGGCACCGTGGGCGCAACATCCGGCATCGGGGCTGGTCTTCACGATGCCCTTGCAGCCATTGCCGAAGATGCATGTCCAGCGCGAGGTCAGCCAGGTCAGGTCCGCACGGATCAGGTTCGTGTCATCGGCCGGGTCGACGAACTCCACCCACTGACGCGGGAAATCCAGGGGCACCTCGGGCACCCCCCAACCCTAGGCGGGCAATGTGACAGCCACCGACCTCGGGGTGACCGACGGCAGTAGCGTCTGACCATGCGCCTCGGCGTCCTCGACATCGGCTCGAACACCGTCCACCTGCTGATCGTCGACGCCCACTACGGCGCGGCTCCTATCCCGGCCTCCAAGCGCAAGGTGCAGTTGCGTCTGGCCCAGCACATCGGTCCCGATGGCGTCATCGACACGGGACTGGTGGAGGCGTTGATCGCCTTCATCCGGGAGAGCCAGGACTTCGCCGAGGACATGGGGGTCACCGAGCTGATGGCCTTTGCCACCTCCGCGATCCGGGAGGCGACCAACGGCGCCGAGGTGTTGGCGCAGGTGCGTGCGGCCACCGGTCTGTCCATCGGGGTGCTGTCCGGTGACGAGGAGGCGCGGCTGACGTTCCTGGCCGTACGCCGCTGGTTCGGCTGGTCCTCCGGTCGCCTGCTCGTCATGGACATCGGCGGGGGATCCCTCGAATTGGCCTCGGGCACCGACGAGGAACCGGATGCGGCGGTGTCCCTGGGATTGGGGGCCGGGCGGATGACGCGGGAGTTCCTGCACTCGGACCCGGTGCGCAGCGACGAGGTGCGTGCCCTGCGCAAGCACGCACGGGCCGCCGTCGGCGATGTCGTCGGTGGTCTGCGCCGGGTCGGGGATCCGCGATTGTCGGTGGCGACCTCGAAGACCTTCAAGCAGTTGGCGCGGATCGCAGGAGCGCCCCCGGAAAGCGATGGTCCCTACGCGCGGCGCACCCTGAAGTACTCGGATGTCCGCGACCTGGTCACGCTCTTGTCGTCGAAGACGGTCGCCGAGCGCACGAAACTGCCGGGGGTGTCCGTCGGGCGTGCAGGACAGTTGTTGGCCGGTGCGATCATCGCCGAGGCGGCGATGGACCTGCTTGCGGTCGAGGAGTTGACCGTGTGTCCGTGGGCACTGCGCGAGGGCGTGATCCTTCGGCATATGGACGGGCTTCCCCGGTGACCACCCGTCCGATGACGGACCCCGCCGTCGGACTCACCGCCACAGAGGTGTCCGCGCGGGTGTCCCGCGGCGAGGTCAATACGCAGGTGGTGGCCAAGGCGCGCAGCGTCTCCAGCATCGTGCGCGAGAACACCCTCACCTGGTTCAACTTCCTGGTGGGTTCCCTGTGGATCGTGATGCTGCTCATCGCACCGATCCAGGATTCGCTCTTCGGATTCGTGATCATCGCCAATACGGCCATCGGGATCATCCAGGAGTACCGGGCGTCGCGGGCATTGGCGAAGCTGGCCGTGGTGACGATGGCCAAGCCGGTCGTGCGGCGTGACGGTGTCGATACGCCGATCCCGGCCTCGGAGATCGTCCTCGACGACGTGATCGTGCTGACGGCGGGCGATCAACTCGTGGTGGACGGCATCGTGCTCACCACCTCCGGAATGGAGATCGACGAGAGTCTGCTCACCGGCGAAGCGGATCCGGTCGACAAGAGCGTCGGTGACAGCGCGATGTCCGGCTCCTTCGTCGTCGCCGGATCGGGCACGATGCAGGCCACACGCATCGGCCGGGAGTCCTTCGCCTCCGGACTGACCGAGCAGGCTGCGAAGTTCCAGACCACGTCGTCGGAACTGCGGGATTCCATCAACCGGTTCATCCGGTACGTGTCCTACGCGCTGCTGCCGGTGGGCGGCCTGTTGCTGTGGTCGCAGTTGGTGGAGGCGGACCTGCCGTGGCGCGAGGCCCTGCGCGGCACCATCGCAGGGATCGTGACCATGGTGCCCGAGGGCCTGGTGCTCCTCACCAGCATCGCGATGGCGGTGTCGGTGGTGCGCCTGGCTCAGAAGAAGGTGCTCGTCCAGGATCTGCCCGCCGTGGAGACCCTCGCGCGGGTCGACGTGATCTGCGTTGACAAGACCGGCACGTTGACCCTTCCCGGCATGCAGGTCCGCGACGTCGTGGATTTGCGCGCGGGCGCGGCGACAGTGGCCGAGGACCTCGGCGCGGTTCTCGGGGCGCTCGGGGCGAGTGAGACCTCGCCCAACCCGACTCTGGCCGCGGTCGCCAACGCCTACCCGTCGCCGGGATGGGCGGTGCAGTCCAGTGTGCCGTTCTCCAGCGCGCGCAAGTGGTCGGCCGTCACCTTCGTCGAGCACGGCACGTGGGTGCTGGGCGCACCGGAGATGGTGCTCCCCTCGGATGTCTCGACGCTGGAGCGCGCCTCCCCCTACGCCGACAGTGGTGCGCGCGTGCTTCTCCTCGCGCAAGCGCCGGGACCGGTCTCCGCAGAGGCGCTCGGTCCGTGCACCCCGGTCGCACTCGTCGTGATCGACCAGCAGTTGCGCCCCGATGCCGCGGAGACCGTGCGCTACTTCCTGGAACAAGACGTCCAGGTCAAGGTCATCTCCGGTGACAATGCCGCCACCGTCGGCGCGATCGCCGCCCAGGCCGGGATCCCGGGGTCCGATCACCCGGTCGATGCGCAGGAACTGCCGCCGTCCACCGCCGACGTCGCCACCGTGATGGCCACCGCGTCGGTGTTCGGCCGGGTGACTCCCACGCAGAAGCAGGAGATGGTCGACGCTTTGCACCTGCGCGGGGACACCGTCGCGATGACCGGTGACGGGGTGAACGACGTCCTGGCCCTCAAGGCCGCCGACCTCGGCATCGCGATGGGTTCGGGCTCGGGAGCCACACGCGCCGTCGCCCAACTCGTCCTCGTCGACAGCAAGTGGTCGGTGCTGCCGAGCGTGGTCGCCGAGGGTCGCCGCGTGCTGGGCAATATCGAGCGCGTCTCGGACGTCTTCCTCACCAAGTCCTTCTACTCGATGACGGTGTCGGTGGCCACCGGAATCTTCGCGATCACGTTCCCGTTCCTGCCCCGGCACCTCTCACTGATCAGTGCCCTCACCATCGGCATCCCGGGCTTCCTGCTCGCGTTGATGCCGAACACCGAGAAGTTCCGCCCCGGCTTCTTCCGTCGCGTCGTGATCTTCGCTCTTCCCGCGGGACTGATCGCCGCGACGTGCGCGCTCGTGAGCTACGACCTCGCCCGTCGGGTGGGAGAACCGGTGCTCAACGCCCAGGAGGCGGCCACCATCACGCTGTTCATCGTGGCCACCGCGGTGACGCTCGAGGCCGCCCGGCCCCTCAATCTGCTCCGGGTCGGCATCGTCGCGCTCATGGTGCTGCTCTTCGTGGCCGTGCTCTTCATCCCGCCGCTCTCGGCGTTCTTCGCGCTCTCGCTCGGGCCGGAGCGGTACTCGGTGGTGTCCATCGTCGTGGGTCTGGTGGGCGCGGCACTGGTCTGGCTGGCTAGCGTGATCACGGCCAGGTGGCGCCACGACACACGCGAGCGGACGGGAGGGTCGGCATGAGGGTCGGACTGTCGACCTCCTCGGTCTTCCCGGAGTCCACGGCGGCGGCATTCGAATTGGCCGCGGGATTGGGATACGACGGAGTCGAGATCATGGTGGGCACCGATGCCGTCAGCCAGGACGAGAACGCCCTGCTGCACCTGCGCGATCACTACGGCGTCGAGGTGCTCTCCATCCACGCCCCCTGTCTGCTCATCACGCAGCGGGTGTGGGGAACCGACTCGTGGGGGAAGTTGCAGCGCGCCCAGCAGGTTGCCGAGTTGCTGGGTGCCCGCACCGTGGTGGTGCATCCGCCGTTCCGCTGGCAGCGCGAATACGCCCGCGAGTTCGTCGAGGGTCTGCAGCGCATGGAGTCCGAGACCGACGTGCGGTTCGCGGTGGAGAACATGTATCCCTGGCGTGCCGGCCCCGGTCGGCTGGGTGCCTATTCCCCGGACTGGGACGTGCGCAACCACGACTACGCCCACACCACCCTGGACCTGTCCCATACATCGGTCTCCGGCACGGACCCGGTGGAGATGGCGCGCGACCTCGGCTCGCGACTCGCACACATCCATCTGGCCGACGGCACCGGCGCCCCCGTCGACGAGCACCTGGTGCCCGGCCGGGGGACCCAGCCGGTCGCCGAGGTCCTCCAGGGACTCGTCGCGTCCGGATTCACCGGGGACGTCATCGCGGAGGTGGGTACGCGCCGGGCGGCGGATCGCGCCGCGCGCGAGGTGGACCTCCGCGAGACCCTGGCATTCGCCCGTGCCCACCTCGGGGTGCGCGATGGATAGCAGCGACGTCGGTCGCGCCGCTGCGGCCGCGGCACGCGCGGTCCTGTCCCGTGCCGGCTATGCCGACACGACGATGAAGGCGGTGGCAGGTGCAGCCGGGATCGCCCCGGACGTGCTGGCCTCGCTCTTCCGCAACCGCGAGGAACTGCTGCAGGCCGCACTGCAATTGCCCTTCGACCCGGCATCGGCGGTTCCCCGGCTCGTCGGCCCGGGGCTCGACGGAATGGGAGAGCGTCTGGTGCGTGGAGCCATGGCCGTCATGCAGTCCGATCAGATGCGCAGCGACCTGGGATACGTGGGCTCGGTGGCCTCCGGCGGCGCAGGTGGCATCTCCGGGGTCGCCGATGCCGTAGGCCTGGTGCGCGGGGCCCTCGACTTCGTCCAGGACACCGTCGTGGACCGGGCCCTGGTCAGCCTCGGGGTCCCCGACGCGCGCATGCGCGGGGCCCTCATCACGTCCTATCTGGCCGGGGTGATGGTGACCCGCTACGTGGTGAAGATGGAACCGCTGGCCTCAGCGAGCGAGGATGAGGTCGTGGCTCTGGTGGCACCGCTCGTGCAGCGGACCCTCGATCCGCGCCAGCCCCTGGTCGGGGAGGCCTAGGCGTGGGAATCGTCGACACCGTCCTTCGGGACAACCCGGTCGTGCGCGCGGTCAGCGCGCGGGTGACCGGTGGTGACTACGTGCACGCGGGCGTGGACGCAGCGCTGGCGTTGACCGATAGCGGCCGCTGGGTCTCCTTCGAGCGTGCCGACACCCACGACCCGGACGTGGTGCTCGCCGACTCCGTGGGTCTCGCCCGCGCCCTCGCCGACGCGGGCCTGGCCGGGGCGAGCGAGATCGACGTGTTCCCGTTCGAGCTCGGCGAGGAACGTCTCCTGGTGCTCGCGCGCGTCTGTGCAGACACCCGTGTGGACTTGATGCTCGGCTTCGGCGACGGTGCGGACATGGACGTCACCTGGGATCTCGCTACGCGGCTACGCGCCGTCGGTGCGTCCGTGGGGGTGACGTTGAGCGCGGCACTGCGGCGCACGGAGGCCGACTGCCGGATGTGGGGCGGCGGCTATATCCGCTTGGTGAAGGGCGCGCATCAACCCGCGGGCGGGCCGATCTTCCGGAGCACCCACGAGGTCGACAAGTCCTACGTCCGGTGCGCGCGCGCCTTGATCGCCGGATCCGGCGTCGCGAGTTTCGCCACACACGATCAGCGTCTGGTGGAAATCGTCGAGGCCCTCGCGGACAAGCGGCTGCGCCCGCCCGGCTCCTACGAGTTCGCGTTCTACGCCGGACGTCGCGAGTCCGAGCAGCAGCGGCTCCTGGCCGGCGGACATCGTGTGCGGGTTAGCGTGCCCTTCGGTCCGGACCTCGTGGCACGGGTCGTGGGTGGATTGGTGCAGCAGCCCTCCGCCCTGGCCTCCGGTGTTCTCTCCCTCGTTCCGCGCCGCACCGTGGCAGGGTGAGCCCATGCGCGTGGTGGTGATCGGCGGCGGCGTCATGGGTCGTGCCCTGATCACCGGGTTCGCCGGTCTCGATCCCGCCCCGCAGATCGTCGTCGTGGAGAAGGACCCCGATCGCGCTGCGGACCTGCAGTCCGCCGGATTCGCCGTCGGGGATGTGGATGCGGTCACCGATGCCGACGTCCTCCTCATCGCGGTCAAGCCCCAGGACGTCGCCGCGCTCGTGGCCACGATCGGGGCCGCCATCCCGGAGTCGGCCGTGGTCATCTCGATCGCGGCCGGTGTCAGCACGGCGGCGCTCATGGCGCACATCGCGGCTGCGGGAGGCAGCGCCCGCGCGATCGTGCGGGTCATGCCCAACACGCCGGCGCGGATCGGTGCCGGGGTGCTGGGCCTCAGCGCCGGGACGGACTGTCCGGAGTCGGCCGTGGCCACCGCCGTGCGGCTGATGGAGACCGCCGGGGTCGTCGTAACGATCCCCGAGGACCAGCAGGAGGCGCTCACCGCGGTGTCGGGCAGCGGGCCGGCGTACGTGTTCTACCTCGCCGAGCAGCTGATCGCATCGGCCCGGGCCCACGGGCTCTCCGCGGATGTGGCCGCGGCGATCGTGCGCCAGACCCTGCTCGGATCGGCGTTGCTCTACGCCGAGTCGGGGGAGGCCCCGGAGATCCTGCGCCGGAATGTCACCTCTCCGGGGGGCACGACGGCGGCGGCTATCGCGGTCTTCGAGGACCGGGACTTCGCCGAGATCGTCCATGCCGCCCTGGCCGCGAACATCGCGCGATCCGGGGAGCTGTCCCTCTGATCTGGTCAATTTCGGGATTCCGGTTTCACAGCCGCCCCATCGCCCACTAGTGTTCGGATGCCCGGGCGGGATGGCCCGGATGGGAAAGGGGAATCATGGCGGGCACCGACTCATCGTTGAATGAGGTCCGATTCCTGACCGTCGCCGAGGTCGCGGCTGTGATGCGCGTGTCCAAGATGACCGTCTACCGGCTCGTTCACAACGGTGAACTCCCCGCGGTGCGCGTGGGTCGGTCCTTCCGCGTTCCCGAGCAGGCGGTGCACACCTACCTGCGCGACTCCTACGTCGAGACCGCCTGAGCCCGACCCGAGGGTCGTTCACTAGGCTTCTAAGCCGGTCAACTTTCACGTAGGGATCGTTCATGGGCTCAGTGGTCAAGAAGCGTCGCAAGCGGATGGCTAAGAAGAAGCACCGCAAGCTGCTGCGCCGCACCCGGGTCCAACGCCGCAATAAGAAGTAGTCCTGTCGATCGCCCTGGTCACCGGCGTCTCCCGCTACCTCGGGGGGCGGCTGGCAGCGCAACTGGCGGCGGATCCCTCCTTCACCCGGGTCATCGGAGTCGATGCCATCGAACCGGCCCGAGCCCTGCCCTGTGACTTCGTGCGGGCGGACATCCGCAACCCCATCCTGTCCCGGGTCATGGAGGACGCCGGCGTCGACACCGTGATCCACATGGGCGTCATCTCCACCCCCCGCCAGGCCGGAGGGCGCACCGAGATGAAGGACATCAACGTCATCGGCACCATGCACTTGTTGGCGGCCTGCCAGCGCACCGAGTCCGTGCGCTCCCTGGTGGTGAAGTCCACGTCGATGGTCTATGGCTCCGGTCCGAAGGACCCGGCCATGTTCACCGAGGACACCGAGCCACGTCACCAGCCAGCGTCGGGGTGGGCGAAGGACTCCGTCGAGGTAGAGGGGTACGTGCGCAGCTTCGGGCGGCGCCGACCCGACGTGCGAATCGTGACTCTGCGATTCGCCAACATCATCGGACCGGGTATGCGAACGGGCATGACCGCGTACTTCCGGTTACCCGTGGTGCCGACAGTGGCGGGCTTCGATCCGCGTCTGCAGTTCACGCACGAGGACGACTCACTCGCCGCAGTGCGCGTGGCTGCGGTCTCTGAACGCTCAGGGACGTTCAACATCGCCGGTGACGGGGTGATCACCGTGACCCAGGCGATCCGTCACATGGGCAAGGTCCCCGTACCCACACCGCGCCTGGCGCTGAACGCCCTGCGCCAGGTCGGCACGATCGGAGCGGACTTCTCCTCCGAGCAAATCCGCTTCCTGACCTACGGCCGTGTCCTCGACACCTCCGCAGCCCGCGACACCCTCGGCTTCGCGTGTGAGTATTCGACGGTGGAGGCGTTCACCGAATTCGCCCGGCAGGTGCACGGTGGCTGAGGCTGCCGAGTCGGTGTCGCGTGCATCGCGTCGGGTGGGGAACACCGGTCCGCAGCCGGAGACCCCGGCGCGCGCCGTCCCCCGTAAGCCCGTCCACCGTGATTCCGTCGCGACGGGTCCCGCCACCGACGATCCGGGCGACGTCGCACCGGAGGACGTGCGGGAGTTCCTGCGCGATCGCCTCAACGGCGAGTACCCCGTCGACGATTTCGGCTTCGACCCCGAATTCACCGAGACAGTGCTGCTGCCCCTCGCGCGGCCGCTCTATCGGAACTGGTTCCGCGTGGAAACCAGCGGTCTCCAGCACGTGCCGTCCGACTCCGGTGCGCTCGTCGTCGCCAATCACTCCGGGACGATCGCCCTCGACGCGATCATGACCCAGGTGGCGTTGAAGGACGACCATCCCGCGCATCGCAACCTGCGCATGCTCGCCGCCAACCTGGTCTTCGAGACGCCGGTGCTCGCCGACCTCGCGCGGAAGGCCGGGCACACCCTCGCTTGTCATGCCGACGCCGAGCGCCTGCTCGCCGCCGGGGAGATCGTCGGAGTGTGGCCGGAGGGCTTCAAGGGCGTGGGTAAGCCGTTCCGCGAGCGCTACCGCCTCCAGCGGTTCGGCCGCGGGGGTTTCGTCGCGGCGGCGATCCGCACCGGTGCGCCGATCATCCCCACCGCGATCGTCGGGGCCGAAGAGATCTATCCGATGATCGCGAATGCGAGTCCGATCGCGCGAGTGCTGGGACTGCCCTACTTCCCGGTCACCCCGACATTCCCGGCGCTGGGACCCCTCGGCCTCATCCCGCTGCCCAGTAAATGGTTCATCCACTTCGGGATGCCGATCCCCACGGTCGACTTCACTCCCGAGGCGGCCGATGATCCGATGGTCCTCTTCGACGTGACCGATCAGGTGCGCGAGTCGATCGCCGGATCCATCAACCGGCTCTTGGCGATGCGGGAGTCGGTGTTCGGTTAGCGCCGACGCAGCGCGCGCAGGGTGTAGCCGACGGCCAGCCCCGCGGCGATGCCCGCGGCACCGGCGGCCACCGGCTTGACGTAGGGCCGCAGGTGGGCACGACGACGGAAGTCGCGGATGCGCCAGTCGAGGCTGCGCGCGTGCGCACGTAGTTCCGGATCGGGGTTCACCGCCACCGGGAACCCCACCTCCGAGAGCATCGGTACGTCGTTGATCGAGTCGGAGTAGGCGCTGCAGAGGGAGAGGTCGAGGCCCTCGCGTTCCGCGAGTGCGCGCACCGCCTCGGCCTTCGCCAGTCCATGCAGCGGCGGTCCGACCAGTCGGCCGGTGTAGCGGCCGTCGCGGATCTCCGACACCGTGCCGAGCGCGCCGGTGAGTCCGAGGCGTCGGGCCAGCACGCTGGCCAATTCCACGGGCGTCGCGGTGACCAACCACACCTGCTGTCCGGCGTCGAGGTGACCCTGGGCGAGGGCGAGCGTGCCCGGGATCAACTTGTCGACCATGACCTCGTCGAAGATCACCTCGCCGAGCGCGGCGAGGTCGTCGACCTTGCGGCCCTCGACGAAGGAGAGCGCGGCCTGGGTCACCGAGGCCATGTCCTCCAGGTCCTCCGAACCGCTGGTGACGAATTTCAACTGCTTGATGCCGAAGCCGACGATCTCGCGCGGAGTGAAGAAGTTGTGCCGGGCCAGGCCGACGGCGACGTGGTAGAGGCTCGAGCCCTTCATGATCGTGTTGTCGACGTCGAAGAAGGCCGC
>CAZBWA010000016.1:0-2327 GCA_964495555.1 uncultured Bifidobacteriaceae bacterium
ATGGTGATCGTGGAAGTTGGAGTCGCACCGGTGAAGCCGGCCGAGTTCGTGATCTTCCGCTTGTCCCAGTTCTCCGGTGGCACGTCCATCGCCGAATAGTCCACGTTCATCACTAGAGGAGATAATCCATGGCTCTCGCAGACGGTGAAGCCCTAACCGCCTATTCGTTCGAGTTCTCGATCGATGGGCAGAACATCCCGAACGTCATCGAGGTGAACAACATCGCGCAGGAGGCTGCGACGATCGAGATGAAGTCGATGACCGCATCGGGCAAGTACGTGATCCAGCAGATGCTGGGCCCGCGTCAGTCCGGTCAGATCCAGGTGACGGTCCTTGCGACCGGTGACGGTGGAGTGACCAAGTGGTTCCTCGACGGCCTCAAGGGCGATTTCATGGGCGCCCGCAAGACCGGCAAGCTGGTCTACAAGGACACGTACGGGACCCCGGTGCGCACCATCGAGTTCACCAACCTCATGGTCACCAGCGTCACTTACGGTGCGCTCAAGGCCGGTGAGGCGTCGGGAATCAACATCACGATCAGCATGACGTTCACGGAGATGACGACAGGCTGATCGTCGATATCGATAGGAGTGTGGGTTCATGACCGTGACTGAAGTAGGTCCGCTACAGACCACGTTCAACTTCGTCCTGCCCCGCGGATATGTCGACGCCAACGGTGTCGTGCATCGCGAGGGCACGATGCGGTTGGCGACAGCACGAGACGAGCTCATGCCCCTTCTGGACCCGAAGGTCAAGGAGCACGAGGCTTTCACCAGCCTCCTGCTCCTTGCCCGGGTGGTCACCCGGTTGGGCACGCTCCCGGTCATCGACGACCAGGTCATCGGAGGGCTGTGGGCGACGGACCTGTCGTTCCTGCAGGACCTCTACCGCCGGATCAACACCGAGGGCACCACGGTGGCCGAGGTCACCTGCCCCAACTGCCAGGAGGCGATCCTGGTGGATGTGGGTGGTGGTGCACCGGGGGAATAGTGACGGTCGGGCCCGATCGCCTCTGGGAGGAGATCGGGTTCCTGGCCTACTACCTCCACTGGTCGTTCGATGACCTCCTCGACCTCACCCACGACGTGAGGCGACGGATGGCGTCCGTTGTGTCGAACTTCAACAAGATCGCGTCGGAGGGTGCTCGATGAGTGATGCACCACCCGAAGGTGCTGGCACGCCCCCAGCACCCGGTGCACCCGAGCAGCGTGGTGACTTCATGCTGCTCCCTCCTCTCACGCCCACCTTCGGCATCCCCTCACTGATCCAGCAGTTGCCGAAGGAGTTCCTGGTCACTCGGCGTCCGGTGGCCGTGTCCACCGAACCCGTCGGCCACACGGTCGATGCGAAACTCACTGGGCGGATCCCGGGTCGTGCGCGGCGTCAGATGCGCTTCCCGGCCGAGGATCTCGAGCACCTCATTGCCCCGGCGGACGAGGAGTGGGTCGACGAGGAGTCCCCGACGCAGGCAGCTCCCGCGCGTCGTCCGACATCGCGCCCACGTGCGGTGCCTACGCGTCGAACCCCCCAGTCTCCGCCCCTGCCCACGCGTCGGGACGTGCACACGTCAGTCACGAGTCGGCCTCCTGCCCCGCGCCCCGCGGATGCTGCGCGCACGACAGGACCGACTGAGCGGAACGGGCTCCCCGAAACCATCCCCGGGGAACTGATCGCCCCACCGATGCCCCCATCGACGTTCCCGGGAGTGGGGGACTCCTCCTCCGTCGTGCGCCGCCGTGGCGGTCTCCCACCCGCTCCGGTCACCCCACCCGATCAGGACGTGAAGTCCGAGGGGCTCTCCGATCGCGAACCGCCCGCGGCGGCTGCTTCCACCCCACCCGCGGCCCCGCCAGCCACGAGTGCGCCCCAGTCGGACGGTGAGTCCTGGACGCCCCCCGGACCGACCACCGGAAACGCCTCGCCGGAAAGCGACACCGACACCCCGCTCGTCCCTGCACGCCGCCCAGGCCGATCGGGTCAGAACTCGGATGCGCCTCCGCCCCTCCAGCGGCGCAGGTCGCGCGGTCGCGTCAACGTCCCCATCGTTCCCGACGACAACGACGACGACCTGCCGCCTGCCGTGAAGAAGATGCTCGAGGAGATCGACGAACTCGAGGCGCAGGCGTCCGGGTCCGCAGCTCGCAGTGACGTCCAACTTCCGCCCACGACCTTGGTCGACAGCGAGACGCGAGCGAGTTCGCCGTCACGCACCCGCGCGAGCGAGCCGCCGCCTGCGCAGTCCTCCGAGTTGACCCACCGCCAGGATTCCGCGGGGGAGTCCACGGCAGGTTCGCTGCCGGCACCGCGATCGGACGAACGCCCGGGCA
>CAZBWA010000016.1:2427-27601 GCA_964495555.1 uncultured Bifidobacteriaceae bacterium
CGTCACCGACGGCGCCGCCGACACCGGTCCACCGTGCATCCACCTCCGCGGCTGGGTCCGCTCCGAGCGATGCCGACATCGCCGACCTCGTCCACCGTGTCGACCCGGACCACGGCCCGACTGATGACGTGGTGGCCAGCCCGAGGGCAACCCCGAGGACATCGTCACGACCCCCTCGTCCGGCGCCGGAGATGTCGTCGCTGTCGCAGGGCGAGGCGACCGGGCAGCTGCAGGCCCGTGCGGCCGCGCAGGAGGGACCATCCGCAGCTGAGCTCGCAGCGCTGGTCCATCGCGTGGAGGCCGCGGGGGAGACAGCGGCCGATTCTCCTCGGGTGAGTGACGCGCGCACCACCGGCGCGACCCCGGGATCTCTTCCTCCCTCTGCCGCCATGCCGGGAACCCCGTTCCCCGGCATCGCGGACGTTCCCGATGCTGGGACATCGGAGAGTCCTTCTGCCGGAACGCGTCCCACTCGAGCAGATTCATCGGAGTCGCCTCCACCGGAGCCAGGCCTCGGCAGGCCACGCCCGTCGGCGTCCCGCGTGTCCGCCGCGTCTCGGCCCGGTTCGCCAGACCCCGATGACGCCACGGAACTCGCCCATCGGATCGAGACGGCCCCCTCGGGAGGCGATGCCTCGGTGTCGGGTTCACCCCCCGCCTCGGCGGCGACCACGTCGGTCGGCGGTGCGCCGGTGAACGGTGCGACGTCGAATCCGCACACGAGCGCTGCATCCGCGCTCGTCTCAGGAACCTCGCTGAGTGCGACCACCCGCGGAACGACTCTTGCGGCGACGGTCCCCTCGGCTGTGTCCCCCTCCTCCCCAGGGTCGGTAGGTCGCGAGCAGAAGGCTGGGCCGCAGATCCGACCCGTGCTCGCAGGGCGTACCGGAATCCAGCGCCGTGCACGCTCGCGTCCGGCCCCGGGTGGATCGTCGCGGGACACCGTGCCTTCCGGGCTGGCGGGGTTCGCGGGAACACCCACCCCGAAGGTGGCTGGCCCCCGTCGCGTGGAGGTTCCCGAATCCGTGAAGCAAGCACTCCGCGGATCGGTCGGGGAACCACCCACGCATGTGACAGTTCATGAAGGGGACCATGCCGCCGAGATGACGGGCGCGGTGAACGCGGAGGCGTTCACGCGCGACGGTCAGATCTACCTCGCAGGCGATGCACCGTTGTCTAGTGCGCGCGGGCAGGAACTGCTCGCCCACGAACTGACGCACGTCATCCAGCAAGGCGGGCGCAATGGGTCCATGCCGGGTGAACACACTCGCGAGGGGCAGGACCTCGAGTCGAAAGCGCTGGCCGTCGAGCAGGCGATGGCGTCGGGTGCACGCGAGACCATCGCGCCCAAGGCCCTGGCGCGTCCCTCACGTGACCCCGAGACTCCCGAACTGCACCATCGGCACGACGGTGGTCCGCGGGATGCACCCGGTCGGAGCAGTTGGACATCGCCGCCGCCACCTCCGCGTCCCCAGCAGGCATCCGCACCCTCCACCGTCGATGCGGGTGCGGACATCCAGCGTCGCGAGCGTGACCTGCGTTCGAGTGCACTTTCGCGCGGACTCGGTGCCATCGCCGGTGCCGTCGAACACACCCTGGTGAGCAACATCGAGCAAGAGGTCCTCGGTCCGCCCGCGGCAGTGAAGGACAAGGACTCCCGATACAAGCGGCTCGAACGACAGGCCGCCGACCTCTATCCCTATATTCGAGCTCGCCTTCGGGCCGAACTCGTGCGTGACCGGGAGCGCCGCGGCCGCATTACACGGGATTGGAGCTAGCGATGTCGATCTCCGATCTGATGGGGTTCCTCGGCAACCTCCCGATCCCGCCGGTGCCGGTTGGGGGTGGGCCGATGAGTTTCGGGTCCACCCGCTACGACCCGGGCTACCCCGCCGGCTACTTCACCGGCTTCGCGATCGCCGTGGATGCCACCCGGGACCCGACACTCGGCGGCGGCTGGCAGTCCATGTCCCTCGGGTCGATGGAGATGAACACCAACGATCTGCCCGCGGGCGGGTACATGCGCACGACGTTCCGCGAGGTTGAGCGGGTGTCCTACGGTCGCGTCACCCTGTCGCGGGCGTACGCACCGGGCACCAGCACGAGCATCACCGAGTGGTTCAGTTGGGCGCGCGCCAATGGTCCGACAAGCGTGGCCATCACGGTGGAGATCCCCGAGGGGCCGAATCCCAAGAAGTACACGATCGTGTTCCGCAACGCATTCCCCGAGACATGGAACGCACCGAGCTTCCAGGCAGGCGTCGTCAATCAGATCGGCACGGGCATCGCGATGTCCAGCTCAATCGAGACATTGACCTTCACCTTCTCCGGATACAACATCGAGACTTTCGGTGGCGGAATCCCGATGGTCGACATGTCCATCACCGCGGAGGAGAAGGTCGAGCCCTGCAAGCTCGTCATCATCCCCAACACCGGGAGCGTTACGCGCAAACTGCTCGCGAAGATGAGCTCCTGGACTCTGGGATCCTCCGCGCTCGGCCAGGCCTTCGGCGTCGGTTCCCTGGGTTCGGCGATCGCGCGCCAGGCTGCAGTCCTCGCGGCGGAGTACGACTCGGTTCAGTTCTTCCTCCCTCCGGCCAGCATGAAGATCACGAAGGCTGCCAGCTGGGAGATCACGGACTCCAGCTCGTCGGAGCAGTCGGGGCCGCTGGAGTGGAACGGCCCGCAGCCGATGAAGATGGAATTCGAATTCCTGATGAAGTCCACGGACATCAATCTGCGACCGACGGGAGCCTTGGGCTACGGTAAGAAGCGCGATGTCATGAGTGAGTTGAAAAAGATGCTCATGCTCGTGGAGAACTACAGCAACTCGTTCTGGTCCACAGCCACGACACCGCCTCTGGTCATGCTGCTGTGGGGATCGTTCATCTCTCCGCTCTCCGTCGTGTCCCAGTTCTCGTCGCAGATCGTGCGCTTCGACTCCGACGGCTCGCCCAGTAAGGCCATCGGATCGATGCAGCTCACCCAGTATCCGAGCACGGGCTCTCTGACCAATCCCACGTCCGGGGGTCTCGCTCCCGAGCTGAGCGAGACGATCCTCGAGAGCGACACCCTCGCGCACCTGTCCTACCGGACGTACCAGTCCGCCAAGCACTGGCGCGATATCGCCGAGCACAACGACATCGACGACCCCATGCGCGTGCCGAAGGGGCGCAAGGTCCTCCTTCCCGCACCCGCCGAGCTGCCTAAGCGCGGTGAGGGCGGCATGGTCCTGATGGACGAGGATCCCGAGGAACTCTCGCCGGGAATCGACGAGGACTACTGATGGCGCTCCTGGGCAATTCCTACGACTCTCCCGGTGGCAACCTGCGGATGCTCTGGGACCGCACGCACATCACTGACGAAGAGCAGGCGCAGATCGCACGGGTCACCGTGGAGGCCCAACTCGGCATCCCGCGGATGTGCGAGGTGGAGATCAAGGGCGGACCGAAGAAGATCGCCGACTTCGGGGGATCCAGAAGTCAGATCGGCAAGACCATCTCCGTATTCGGGTACGGCCTGGGGAATCTGACCGGCGACATCGTCTTTCGCGGCACCATCGCGAGCCGCGAACTGCGGACGGATCCGGGCCAGGGTGCCCGCATCGTGTTGCGGGCCTACGACGGCGGCTACGAGATGATGGCAGCACGCAAGACCCGGTCATTCAAGGACATGTCCTACGGCGAGATCGCCAAGAAGATCGCGCGCGAGTATTCCCTGGACGGACTGGTCGGAAGTGACATCTCCACGTCCGGCACCTCCCATTCCTTCGTGGTGCAGTCGAATGAGTCCGACTGGGACTTCCTGGCGCGCCTGGCACGGGAGCAGGGCTGGGTCATGTTCGTGCGCGTCTATACGCAGTTGACGGTGGGCAAGACCCAGTTGTTCTTCGGGCCCCCGAAGAAGGCCTCCGGATCCGTCTCCAGCGACACGAAGTTCAAGGCGGGTGATCGTCGCCTGCGATCCATCCGTGGCAGCGTCATCAGCGTCGGTATCCCCAAGAACGTGGCCATCCCCGGCTGGGATCTGCGCAAGGGTGAGGCCGCTCGGGGGAGCGACTCCATCGGGTCCGGGGATCTCCAGACGGCCAATCTGAAGTTCAAGTCCTCGAAGAAGGCCGGATCCGTGACCTCCCTGGAGACCTTCGCTGGGACTAAGGCGCGGGCAGAGCGTGCGGCGAAGGGGACCGCTGCGCGCATCGCGGGATCCTCGGTGGACATCGACATGATCGTGCGTGGCAATCCCCTGGTGAAGTTGAACCGACTCATCCAGTTGACCGACCTCGGAGATGTCTCCGGTATCCATACGGTGAGCGGGCTCGTGCACGTCTTTGATCCGAGCGCCGGCGGCTTCAGCACCCAGATCCTGTGCACGGGCCTGGACGACCGGAGCCTGGGCGGCCTCATGGGGGCGGGCAAGCCTGCCGAGAGATTCCACGGCGTCTATCCGGCGGTGGTCAGCGACATCAAGGATCCGCAGAACCTCGGACGCGTGAAGGTGGCGCTTCCCTGGTTGAGCAAGGACTACGTGACCGATTGGGCTCGGCTCATCCAACTCGGCGCAGGCAAGGACGTCGGCCTTCAGATGATGCCCCGGCCGAAGGAGGAGGTGGTCGTCGCATTCGAGAACGGCCAGCTGGACTCACCGGTCATCCTCGGCAGCGTCTTCGGAAAGAACACCGGGAAGATCCCCAACAACCAGCTCGTCAAGAACGGCAAACCCCTGGTCACCGCCTTGACCACGAAAGCGGGACATCAGCTCATTTTCGACGATGACAACGATTCCTCGAGCATCACCTTGCAGATGAAGAACGGCAGTGCCTGCTCCGTAGTGATGACGGACAAGGGCGGCATCACCATCACCACGAAAGGTGACCGCTCAGTGACGATCAAGAGTTCCCAGAACGTGATCGTCCAAGCGGAGAAGAACGCGAAAGTCTCGGCCAACGACGTGTCGATTGAGAGCAAGGGGCCCATCAAGATCCAGGGCAAGGGCAAACTCGACGTCACCGCGCCCAACATCGCAATGACAGCGCAATCATCGTTGAAGCTGAAGGGCACGAACGTCTCGATCGATGCCACGGCCAGCCTGGCCATGAAGGCGTCGGGGACGACGTCGGTCAAGGGAGCGGTGGTGAAACTGAATTGAGCACCTCACGGATCGATGCCGCGTTCACTGGATCGGGGTTCGCCTACCCGTGGTCGATCACCCACCAGGGCGGCCTGCAGATGGTCACCGGCTACGAAAACGTCGAGCGCTCCATGCGCTTGATCCTGGGGACCGCCTACGGGGAGCGTCCGATGCGTCCCGAGTTCGGGTGCGCGATCCACGACATGCTCTTCGAGCCGGGCACCCTCGACCTGCTCAGCCGCATCCAGGTGGAGGTCACCGACTCCCTCACCCGGTGGGAGACCCGCGCGGAGATCCTCGACGTCAAGGCCGTCTTCGACGACGACCCCTCCCGGGTGCTCATCACGGTGACGTATCAGCTCAAGGGAACCTACGACCCGCGCAACCTGCTCGTCCCGTTCTACGTCATCCCCACGGAGGTGGAGCCGTGACCCTGCCCGCACCCAATCTCGACGATCGGGGTTTCCAGGATCTGGTGGACGAGGCCAAGCGCCTCGTCCAACTCCGGAACCCGAACTGGAGCGACCACAACGTCTCCGACCCTGGGGTGACGCTGATCGAGACCTTCGCCTATATGGCGGACCAATTGATCTACCGACTCAACCGGGTCCCGGACCTGCACTATGTGAAGTTCCTGGAGCTCCTCGGCGAGCGGATGATCCCCCCGGGTGCGGCGGGCACCGACCTGGAGTTCCGTCTGACCATCGCTCAGGACGTCGACGTCGTGATCCCCGAGGGGACACTCGTGTCGACCCCGCGCACGACACCCGCCCCGCCGATCACGTTCTCCACCGACACGGATCTTCTGATCCCCACGGTGGGTGTGGCTCAGGTGCTGGTCAAGTCGGTGGACGGGGAGTTCGAGACGCATGACGAGGCGCGAGCCCTGCGTCGATCCTTCCCCGCGTTCTCCCCGGTGCCCGTCCCGGGCGATGCCCTCTACATCGGACTGACCCAGCCGGTGAGCTCCTGCATCCTGGTCCTGGAGTTCACGCGGATCACCGCCATCGAGGGAATCGGCGTAGATCCGCACAACCCGCCGTACCACGTCGAAGTGTGGAACGGTCGCGAGTGGGTTCCCACGCGTGTCACCGAGGACACGACGGGCGGCTTGAACCGCGATGGAAGCATCGAGATGTTCGTCGAAGAGCATCAGACTTCACGCATCGCGGGAATCGAATGCGCATGGGTGCGCATCGTTGTTGCGGACTACTCAGCCGAGCAGCCCCGCTACAAGATCACCCCGGAGATCAGTCAGGTGTCGGCGGAGACCATGGGTGGTGCCGTTCGAGCCCATCACTGTGAGCCCGTCCTCGATGAGATCGTGGGACCGTGCAGCGGCGCCCCCGGTGACAGGCTCCAGCTCTCCCGGTACCCCCTAGTGGGCGGACAGCTGTACGTGCCCGCGGAGGTCAGTGAGGGTCATGGCTGGGAGCCGTGGACCCGGGTCGAGACTTTCGCCGAGTCCGGTCCGAGCGACCGTCACTTCACCATCGATGATGCGAGCGGCGAGTTGCGCTTCGGTCCCGTCATCCGTCAGCCGGATGGCAGTGTCCGTCTCTACGGCGCTACGCCCCCGGCCCAAGCGATGGTGCGCATCCCCAAGTACCTGGTGGGTGGTGGGAGCGAAGGCAATGTCGAGGCGAACACGCTCACGGTGCTGCGAAGCGGCCTACCCTTCGTGGGAGAGGTCAGGAACCCCCGGGCCGCGACAGGCGGGTCCGATGCTGAGTCCGTCGATGACCTGAAGGAACGCGCGTCCATCTTCGTCCGGACGCAGTCCCGAGCGGTGACTGCGCGCGATTACGAGATGCTCGTCAGTCTGGCTGAGCCCTCGATCGGCCGGGTCAAGTGCCTGGATGCCACCGATCTCGGAAAACCGGGGCACGTGCTCGTGTTGGTGGTGCCGACCGTTCCGGAGAACATCTCCGACTTCAAACTCCTCCAGCCTGGTCGGGAGTCTCTCGAGGTCCTGCGCGAGGTCATCGACTATCGGCGACCCTTGGGCGCCATCGTGCATATCGAGCCGCCGCGCTATCTCGGGGTGTCGGTCGCCGTGCGCGTCGTGGCTGCCTCCGGAGCGGATGCCCGCGTGCTCACCGCGCGGGTGGATGAGGCGATCCGCCGCTTCCTGCACCCGGTCACCGGTGGTCCTCGGGGTGACGGGTGGCCGTTCGGTTACCCGCTGCTCCTGCCGGATGTGCACTCCGTCCTCCAGGGGATCCCAGGGCTGTCCTACGTCGATGTCGTGCGCTTGATTCCGGTCGACGTGGTGTCCGGAGTCCGTGGAGCGCCTGCTGAAATCGTGCAGCCCGGCGCCAACGACCTGCTGTTCTGCGTGGGCAATGAGATCGAGGTCCGCACATGACCGTGACGACGACGCGTCTGGGACGCCGGGGCTATCCGGATGCACGGACTCCCTTCCCCCTGGAGTCGCAGGTGCCGGCCATGCTCGCGGAGGACCCGATGATCCGCGCCTTCCTCGCCGGACTGGACGAGGTCTGGGCGCCGATCGTGCAGACCCTCGACTGCTTCTACGCCTATCTCGATCCTCGAACCGCGCCGTTGGACATGGTGACCTTCCTTGGGTCGTGGATCCGGGCGGACACCTCCGATGCGGGGGACGAGCGCTTGCTGCGTGAGGATGTGGCCCAGGCCCACGCCCTGTTCGTGCTCGCGGGTACCGCCGCGGCGGTACGCGAGAGGTTGGTGCCGCGCGAAGCCGAATCCGTCGACATCGTCGATCCAGGCACTACCCTGACAAGCACCATGCCCACCAACCCCCAGGACTGGAACGATCCCGTGGACCCGACCGTCAGGATCGAGGTTCGCACCCGCGCCGGAGCGACCGATGTGGCCCTGGAGCGCCTGCGCGCGGCCATCACGGACCTCACCCCGGCGCACGTGGTCCTGGACGTGACCTTCGCCTAGGACCCCGGTGTCACCCGAGTCCACGATCCGCTGCACCCGATGTGAGTCGACCGCCCCCTGGGGACCTTTCTGTCCCCGGTGCGGTGCGTACCTGGAATTCGCCGGCGACCCCCCGTGGCATCCCGACCTGGATGACGTCCCCTCGCGTGCTGAATCCGCCACCGAGTCCGAGCAGATCCCCCAGGAGATCGTGGTGGCGTCGGTGACAACGGTGGACGCCCCCGCCGGCGACGAGGTTTTCGCGCACCTCTACGCGACTGGTGAGGCACCTCGGGCTCCGGCTGGGGCCCCGCGACCCTCGGGCATGAGTGGGGCGGCGGTCGTGGGAGTCCTCGTCATCGGCGTGGTCGGGGGACTGGGACTCACGGTCCTCACGAACGGCTGGATCGGTGGGGTCTTCGCCCTCATGTGCCTGGCGTGGGCCATCGTCCTGGTGCCGCGGCGGGGCGGAGCCGCCGCCACCGCGTCGGGGGCCTCGGGCGTACGGGCGTCACGAGGCGGCCTGGTGGCCGTTGGTGTCCTCGTGGCCGTGGGCGTGCTGGGGGGCGTCGGCCTGGGCTTCCTCACCACCGTATGGATCGGGGTCACCTTCGGACTGGTCTGCCTGGCGTGGGCCATCGTCCTGTGGCCGCGCGCGGGTGCCGTGACCGAGGTGACGATGCCGCCACTCGAGACCGTGGTCGAGGCCGTGGAGGTGGAGACCATCGTCGTCGAGGAGATGGACGTCGAGGTCGCGGAGCGTGAGGCACCGTCGGATGTGGAGGCCCGCGCGCCCCAGGACGTGCCCACCCGCGTCATCGAGGTCCCCGTCACGAAGAAGGCTCCCGCCTCACCCGGGGACATTCCGTGTCCGGCCTGCGGGGAGATGAACCTCCGGGGCCGCCACTACTGCCAGTGGTGTGGGACGCCCATGCCGGGCGCACTGGTGGCTCCGACCACGGTCCCGCACCTGGACCAGGACGTCGATCCCGAGACCGGATCGGATTCCCGAGGACGCAGACCCCGCTTGAGCCGCAGTTGGCGGGGCCCGATCGTCGCGGGAACCGTGGCGTTCGTGTTCCTCAGTGCCGTGATCCTGGCCGTGTTCGGACCCTTCGCGTTCCAATTCCGCCTGGGCACCACGCAACTCTTCCAGGCCGTCAATCAGTTCATCGATCCCTACGCGGGTGAACAGCCCACGATGCTGAGTGCCACGGCCACATCCACTCTCCCTGGGACGGAGCCCGATCAGCTATTGGGGGATGACGCCTCGACCTTCTGGGCATCCGAACCTTCCTTCATCTTCGGCGCCGGGAATAGCATCACAGTCTTCTTCGATAAGCCTCATACGATCAACCGCGCGGTGATTCTCCCGGGCATCCAGAACACTCTGCTCGACGTGCGCGCGCTCGCAACACCTGCCACCGTCACGCTGACCTTCGATGACGGATCGACCGTCACGCACGAGCTCGACGTCGTCGCTAAACAAAGTGACTACCGACAGTTGATCACGTTCCCGAGAACCACCACGTCGACCGTGACCATACGCATCGATTCGGTGTACGCGCCGCGCAAGGGCACTCCGAGCCTCGTGGGGGAAGTTGCGATCAGCGGTGTCTACTTCCTGCAGCCACCGCAACCGCCCAGCATCCTCACGGTTCCGACGGAGATTCGGCAGAACCCCAGCTTGCCGGGTACCACCAACTAGCGAAGGTTCTCGATCACCACACTGGCGGGGGGCGACGGTGCGACCCCGGTGGGGTCGACCGAGGCATTCGTCGGATCGGGAGTCGGGGTCGGGTCCGTCGCGGCGGGAGTCCCTGCCCCTCCCGCGCCATCTGCCGGGGTGCGGACACAGAAGCGCTTGGTGTACTCGGACTCGCCCTGTGCGCTCACGGAGGCCATGCGGAAGCAGTAGCGCGTGCGGGGTTCGAGGTCGCGCACCTCGACGGCAGTGTCCTTGGCTGCCGGCGGCGGGTCCACGTTGGACCATCCGGTGAAGATCTTGCGCTGGATCACCCAACTCGTGACCTGCTGAGTGGGATCGCACACGCTGATCCCCGAGCCACCGGCTCCGCCGTCCTTGTCCGGACCGATCGGTCCCCCGCGCAGGGTGCCGTCCCCGGCGGCATCCGTCTCGCTCGCCACCGGAGCCGCGGCGGCGAGAGCGGCGGCGGCTGCAGGATTGTCCGGGGTGATGAACCCCGGAGGAGGCGTGAGCGAGGGCTTCCAGATGACCGCAACGGTCGTGCCCGATACCGGGCGAGCTTCGGTGTCGATCGGCGGGCACGGGAGGATCGTCAGATCGGCAGCCTCCTCGGCATCGGGCACCCCGTTGCCATTCACGTCGACGATTTCGGGCACCTGGATGCAGGTCTTCGGGCTGAACAGTGATTGCAGGTCACCCCGCTTCGCGATCACCCGGTAACACGCCAATCCCGGCGGCACGCTCTCGACCACATGCCGTGTTGTGCCCCCCGCCACCTCCGCTACGAGAGAGCAGTCCTCGCAGACCGGTGTCGGGAGATTGAGGTCCTGAATGGAATCGGCACGCGGAATCCCCACGCCACGGGCGGCGGCGCTGCCGGCCGGGCCTTCCACGATCACTGGTTGCGGTGCCGGTGGTACCGGATTGCCGGCCGCCCCCAGGGCGTATACCGCGTAAGACGTGGCCGAATTCGATGGCGCCCAGGTCAGTATCACGTCGCGCTCATTCGCTGACAGGCCCGTGGCGAGGTCTGCGGGGATGGGCGGAGCGAGTGTTTGGGGCGAGGGCAGATTGGACAGGACGCGGGCGACGATGAATCCGGCGATCAACCCAAGGATCGTCAGCAAGAGGATCAAGCGCCCGAGTACGCCCAGGCGCACCCGAATGTAGGGCCGGTGCACGATGCTTGCGCCGATTTCCTCGGAGTCTTCGTCGACGACTGCGAGGTCGAGATCCTCGTCACGTAGGGGCGTGACCTTGATCATGTAGGCGCGGGTCTCGAATCCCGAACCGATGATCTTCGGCGCGACTTTGACGCCGACCTCTACCCATCGTGATTCACCGGGTGCGAGGGTGACCTTCGGTTCCCTGGGGGTTACCCGCATGAACCCTTCGGGATCGTCCGCCTGCACGCTGTAGGTGACCGTGGAGTTTCCATCGTTGACGATGCGCACGAGCGTCGTGGCCTTCGTGCGTACGGTGTACGCACTTTGCGCTTGCACGAGATGGAAGCGGTAGAAGGGTGGGACCGTGGCGACGGTCTCCGCCGTCGCGGTGCTCTCACGACGCACCTGGGATGTGACCTGCACACCCACGGCGTAATCACCGGCCACGATGCGTGAGGTCATCGGTGGCTGGAAGGTGATGATGACGTCCTGCTCATCGCCCGGGAACAGAGACACAGACATGGGTTCGACCGACACCCACGCTGCGGCGGGCCCGAGAACGATGACGTCGTAGGTCTCGACGATCGCGCTGGGATTGCGGATCGTGAGTTCCGTGGTGAAGATCTGCCCCGGTTCGACCCTCACCCGGGCGTCACGGATCGACACCAGAGGCCGGATCGGCGCCTCTGGCTCGGCCAGGGTGCTGCTCGTCATATGTCCTCGACGGGTCGGGGAAGATCGGGACCCCCTCAATGTAGGGCCGTCCCCCTCGTGGACTCGGTAACTCTGACCCCTTTTGTCCCACGTGTCTCGTGAATCACTTGTACCCCCCTTTTGGGGGGGTTCTATGGGGGAGGCCCCCCGAACCGGGGGGTCCCCGGGGTACCCCCGCTCCCTAGGCTCGAGGCCCGCCCTCTGGGCCCTTCCGACGGGAGGCACGGCCATGGTCCTCATGGATAGCCCTGCCCTCGTGGTCCTCGACGACCACGAGCTCGTCCGGGATGGGATGGAGCGCCAGCTGACCACGGACTTCCCGGGCGCCCGGGTGGTCTACTCGGGGGACTCACTGCTCGACGCCCTCAAGGCCACGTCCGCCTCCACCTGCGACTGCGCCGTGGTGGACCTTGACCTCGGGGACCAGACCCCCGTGGCCGAGACCGTCTCAGCCTTCACCGCCCGGGGCATCCCCGTGGTGGTGGTCAGCGCCATGGCCCGGCCCGACGTCCTCCAGGCGGCCATGGCCGCCGGGGCCCAGGCCTTCATCGCCAAGCGGTCCAGCCTGCGCAACCTGTCCATGGCCGTGCGGACCGTCCTCGACGGGGGGACCTGGTTCCCGCCGGACCTAGCCGGCGCCGTCCTGCGCACCTCGACCTCGGTCGAACTCTCCGCCCAGGAGAAGCGCGCCCTCGTGCTGTACGCCTCCGGCCTCACCCTCGAGATGGTCGCCCGACGCATGGAGATCACCCCGAACACCGTGAAGCACTACTTGGATCGGGTGCGCGATAAGTACACGGCGGCGGGAATCGCGGCACGCACCAAGATGCAGTTGCATCAGGTCGCCCGATTGGAAGGGTTGCTGCCCTAGCCGAATCGGCTACCCGCGGGCTTGTGGCACCCTCTCTCCGTGTCAACGGAGGACGTGCAGGCGGATCAGGTCCCTCTGTCCGATCTCCTCCGCGCCGCCGGACTCATCGCACTGACCGTCACGGGCGCCGTGATCTTCCTCCCGGCGCTGATGTTCCTGGTGCTGCGCGGTGATGCGAGCGTCTCGGAGTGGTTGGCGTGGCTGATCCCGGTCGTGGTGTGGTGCATCGGCTTCGTGCCCGCCGTGCGTCCGTTCCGCGCCTGGATCCAGACAGGCGCAGGTGTCCTGTTCATGCTGATGGCGGCAGTGGTGCCGGGCGATGCGTGGATTCCTGTGTCGACCATCGCGTTCGCGATCGTCGTGGCGGGAGTCTTCACGCTGCCCTGGCGCGCGGTGCTGAACCTCATCGCCATCACAGCGACGATGGACGTGGCGCTGGCACTCGTCCCATCGGCGCGGCTCTCGATTTTCGATGGTGGGCCTGCACCGGTGTTGACGGGTGCGCTCCTGCAGATCCTCGCGGGCGGGGGATTGCTCATCGCCTGGCACAGTTGGGTGACGACGGTCGAGCAGGCGGACATCGAGCACGCGGAGATTCGCTCGGTCATCGCTACGCGCGAACGCCTGCGCGCCCGCAGCGATTCTTCGGCGGCAGTCGCCCGCCGAATCCACGAGACCATCCTCAACACTCTCGCCGCCATCGCCATCGGCATCGCGCCCCAGAATGAGCGCGCTGCTCGACGTGCCTGTCGCCGTGATCTCGAGCAGATGGAGCTGGGTCTGGGGCAACTTGCCGATTCCACCATCACCGAGATCGTCGATTCCGCCCGCGCCGCAAGCAACCTGCGCCGCATCGATGTGGACGTCGCCGGTGATAGGGAGCTGCTCCTTGCCGCTGCGGTGGCCAATCCCATGCGAGACGCCGTGGTAGAGGCGCTGCGGAATGTCGAGCGTCACTCCGGCGCGGAGACTGCCCTCATTCGCGCCCGAGTTGATTCCCACGTGACCATCGACATCATCGACTCCGGTGTCGGCATCTCCGACGATGCCCGCGAGCGGTTCGGACTGAGGAACACGATCCGCACGGGACTGGAATCCATCGGTGGCTCCGTCGAAGTCCGCGTGGCACAGACGCGAGGGACCGTCGTATCGCTCTCAGGACCCATCTCCAGTCCGTCATCGATCGACATGCCGCGCCTACCCCTGCTGGGTGTCCTCGATTCCAGTCCTCTGGCGCGGGTCGGAGTACTGGGCACGAACGCCTTCATGCTCGTTCTTGCCCTTCCTGTCGCCTCGCAACTGCCGTACTCCGGACAGATGCTGACGGGGATCCTGCTCTACATCGGGATTGTCGGCGCCATTGCGATGCTGTGGAGGTCGGTGGCACGCGTACCTCTCACCATCGGTGCGATCGTGGTTCTCGTGGCGACTCTGATGCGTGCTGCGACATCTTCTCCGGAGTGCACGTCCCAGTGGGCCGTGGTGGTCCTTCTGACCGGCATGTCCGGTGGCGCCGTGCTGTTGCCGCTCATCAGCCTTCGAGGGTGGGTTGCGCGGCTAACCGTCGTTGTCATCGTCGGGGTCGCGACCGTTGGTGTCGCTCTGGCGCTTCCCGACGACTGCCAGCCCGCCTCGCTTCTCGTGGCCTTCGCCACCGTCGCCTATATGACCGCATTCGCCCTGGGCCTCACCTGGACCGATGTGGTCTTCGCGGCGCGGCGGGAGCGAGCACTCGCGCAGTGGCAGGCGCTCCTTCAGGCGGAAACCGAGGTGGAATCTCTCCGTGCCGCGCAGTCCGGCTGGGCCGAGGTCGGCCCCGGTGCGCGTGACCTGCTCGAGGGTCTGGCCGATGGATCCTTCGGCTTCGAGGACCCCGGGGTGCGCGCGCGCGCGGCCGCCGAGGGCGCGGCGATTCGGGAATCGCTGGGATTCGCGGGAGCGCCGGGCGATGCGGTCAGCCATCTCACGCGACGCCTCGTTCGTGCCGCAGCGACCGTCGGGGCGACCGTGGAAGTGGAGATGCTCACCCCCTTCCGACGAGTGGATCGCTATCCGGAGGAGGTGCTGATGACGCTGGAACAACTCGTGCGGCGTCTGCCTGAGGAGAATGTGACCATCCGAGGGTTCGCGGACGAGGGTCACGAAGAGCTGGTCATGATCGTTCCAACGGAGGCGATCGACGACCGAACCACCCGCTTCATCCAGGACTGTGCTGTGCAGGTGGCCGTCGGCCCCGAGACAGCGCACGTCATCGTGCGACGTCGCGAAGCTCAGACGTAGGTAGCTGTGGGGAGTCCTCGCCTATCGGAACCAGTCCGTGCGTCTCCACGGTGTGGCAGCCACGTGATGGGCCCCTCCAGCCGGTAGCCAGCCCGTCGAACGGTGATGATCCAGGCGATTCCCGAGTCTCGCGACCGCAGCTTTCGACGCAGCCGCGACATGTGCGACTCGATGGCGTGCCCATCATCGAAGTAGGGACGC
Source organism: uncultured Bifidobacteriaceae bacterium (assembly GCA_964495555.1). Lineage (GTDB taxonomy): Bacteria > Actinomycetota > Actinomycetes > S36-B12 > S36-B12 > VGCC01. The sequence continues at coordinate 17,408 of CAZBWA010000016.1, forward strand.
TCCCAGATCATCTGGGCGATGGCAGACTTCGAGAAGCACTTTCTCGGCGTGGCGGCCAACAGAGTCAGAATCTCGAACTCGGTCCACGTCAGGTCGATCAGCGAGTCATCGACCCATACCTGACGAGCATCTGTGTCTATGGTCAACATCGAACTCCTCACGATTCCCCCTGTCGACGCACGACGCCGACAATCGCCTTCCCAGGATGCACTGCGGCGGACAGGCCTACGGGACGCGATGCGGCGTGTTGCCCGCTTTGCAAGGTAGGTGTGAGGTTCGCACGAGCGGGGGGGGGGTATGAGTTGATATGCCCGATTCCGTGTACGCACACGATCGCCTCGCGTTGCCACCTCCTCGCGACGGGGCCGGGCCACCATGGCCCTCGCTCCGTCACACCATGTGACTGAGAAGCTCGGTGAGCTCGACGGTGGCGAATCGGATCTTCCAGTCGCTGAAGCCGTAGGGAATGACCACCGTTCCGTCGTAGATGACGCTCCCGCACGAATAGATGACGTTGGGAACGTACCCGTCGCGCTCTTCCGAGGTCGGTTCCAAGAAGGGATCCCGTAGCCGGCCGATCACGCGGGTGGGATCATCGAGATCGAGGAGCATCGCACCGATCGCGTATTGGCGCATGGGCCCTGCACCGTGCGTGAGGACGAGCCATCCGGCATCGGTTTCCAGGGGGGAGCCACAGTTCCCGGAGTGGACGAGTTCCCAGGGTTGCTTGTGGTCGTGGAGGCGTTGAACGTCGTTCCAGTGGTAGCCGTCCTCGGATCGTGAGATGAAGTTCGACTCGCGATCGCAACGGGAGAGTGCCGTGAAAAGGCCGTCTACGCGACGGGGGAAAAACGCGAGCCCCTTGTTCTTCACTCCCGGTCCGGTCAGGCTGATGGAGGAAAAATTTCGGAAGTCGTCGGTCTCAAGCGCGCGGCAGACAACCTGAGTACCATCGAAGCCGGTGTAGGTCGCGCGATAGCGCACACAATCATCATCATCGCAGATCATGGTGAAACGAGCATCCTCCATGCCACGCCTTTCCACCGGTGCAGTCGGCCACAAGACCCTTTCACTGATCTCAGACTCCTCGGCGAAATCAACTTCGTAATTGCTGCGCGCGATGCGACCCATGATGCTGACCAGTTCATCAGACGGGGCGTTGCGCAGACCGCTCACATCGAGTTGGGTAAGTGCGGCGGTCAGGTCCTCGATTGTGAACTTGTCTGGAAGTAGTCCCAGAACGAGTTCGAGATCAGCTGAGCTCACGCCCGCCTCGATTGCTTCTTGGCGCACCATCCGGTTCCTCAACACGGTGTAGCGATGGGCCCTTGTTGTCGCGAAGGGTGAAGCCGGATCCACCTGAATCTCACCGCGAGTGATGGATCCGGTGCGGAAGACAATCGTCGAGATATGTCCCTCTCCAACGGCCCGGATGCTCAGGATGAATCTCATCGATTCGTCTGTTGTCGCTGCGTGTGGGTGGGGGACGATGGACGGATTGAAGTAGGCGGCTCCCTCAATCGCATACTCCTGGCTCAGGTAGGCCCCGATGAGGATCTGGCGCTGTTCAGAGATGTCACCGTCGACGAAGTGCGTCACGGCATGGAAGTGGGAATGGAATTGCTCCCGAACATCTCGGTGCCGGGAGTTGAAGCGGTGGTCGATGTCGCGCAGTGTCGATTCGACCTCAGACTCCTCCAGGTCGAGGCAGCGCTGGATAACCTGGGGAATCCGAGATTGCCCCTGGATTAACTCTTCCTCACCGGGGATGAACATTCGGCACAGGACGCGCTGGGGGTTTCCCGCCAGGGTCAGTGTTGAGCGGCTCAGTGATTTCACGCAGCAGCCTGGAGGAGCTGCTCGGTCCTATGGTGCGCGCCAAGGTATGCGAGCGTGGATTCAGCACCCTGATTGGTATTCCGCCCATTCCTAGTCAAGGCATCAAATCCTGCACCGGTGACATCGTCGCGCATGGGAATGCCCTGATCGTTGTGGCCATCGAACCAGCGTCGACCAAGAATCGCATACTCCCGCCAGTGCTGATCGCTGGTCAGATCGAATGCGGTGGAGCAGGCATCGACGAGTGCTGCGATCTCTATTGGCTGTTGGTCAAAGCTCGGAAGGCTCTCTCCACTGCTCCAACCTGTGTGGGGGATGACGGATAGCCGCCCGGCGATGGTTTGCACCTCGAGCAACCAGGTCAGCAATTGTCGGCCTCGTCGGACCATGCCGCTGTCGTTGAGGATCGCACCCCCCAGCAACATGACTTCCGGGATTACGGCGTTGGCGTAGGTAAGTCTCTCTTCGGGCCAGGGCCAACGACTGCGGTTAGTCGTGGGAAGCATCGCCACAGCGTCCCGAATCAGGGACAAGGCCGCAACGTTCCTGGGCATCGCCTCCAGTACCTCAGCGGCCCCCAAGGCGGCGAACATCATGGACCGGAGGAATGGGGAACGCAGCCGGGCAGAACGTTCGAAGCGCTCTAGGGACTCCTGAGCTCGGGCCGGGTTGCGGGTCCATCGCATGCTCGACCCCCATGCCCACAGTGCCCGCCCCCAATGGTCGTCCGTGCTGGGTGTGCCGCACCACACCCTCGACGTGGATCGACGATTGACCACGCGGCCGTCGATCGATTGAGCCTCTCCCAGGAATTCTGCGTAGACGCGAGTGAGACGTTGCGCAACGGGGCCCGTGTCCCCAGATCGCTCAATGACGATCAGTGCGCGCGCTACATCGTCGACGCAATATCCGTGCTCTGAGCGTGGCTGATCTCCCAGGCAGTGCTCGAATAGGCCCACGTCATCGGTCAAGGATTCGAGATGCTGCAGATTCATGCGGGAATCCGTTCGACGTTCGCGGATACCGGTGGAGTGGCCGTTGCCCTGCGTGCTACAGCGTGGGTGAGGGCGCTCATCGAAGCCCCGACGCTCGGCCACAGAAAATCCTGGCCTTTTTGATCCGTCAAGTCCCGCATGCGTCGATGTGTGTAGGGATTCTGAATGATCGAACGAAGTGCTTCTGCGATGCTTGCGGGATTTTGGTGCTGCACGAGAGCACCGGATCCGTCACTGAGGAGCTCGACCGCGTGGGGGAATCGGGTCGCTACGACGGGTCCACCTGCCACCATCGCCTCAACGAGAACCCCGGACGTCACCTGATCCTGGGTGTCGTAGGGGAGTAGATACACATCAGCGGAATTGATCAGGTGAGTGAGTCCCTGTGTGTCGAGATAGCCGTCGACGAAGTGCACTTGATTCCGGACGTGGAGTGTCTCAGCGAGCCGCTCCAGTTCCTGCCGATAGCGCAGCCCCTCGCGAGCGACGACCTTCGGATGCGTTTGCCCCACGATGTAGTACTCAGGCAGCGGGTCGAGGTCGTGAAGAAGGGGCAGCGCTCGGATGCCCCACTCGATCCCCTTGCCTTCGCTCAGGAGTCCCCACGTGAGAATCCGCGGCTTCATGCGAAGGCCGTAGGGCCTCTTGATGCGACCGAAGTCCGGCGATCCGTGGGGGATAACGTGAAGGCGAGTTCGTTGGACGTCGTAGGTCCTCGTCAGGGCGTGGGACGCCGAGTGGGATAAGGCGACGACGGCATCCGAACCATTGAGGAGCCCTTGCATGACTCGACGTTGATTGTTGCTCGGGGCTGTCACGACTGTGTGCAGCACGGTGATCACGGGAACGGTGAGCTCTGCGAGGAGATCGATGACCTCTCGTCCATCAGGACCCCCATAGATTCCGAATTCGTGCTGCAGAATCACGACATCATGGCTATTCAGAACATGAGCCGTTCGCTGAATGTCAAACGTCCCCTTGTGCTCATGGATAACGATCGTCGATCTCTGGGGAGGTGTCTCCTCGCTCAGTTGCACGATGCGAACGTCCTGGCCGAGGCGCGTCATGGCACGAGTCATGGCACGAGCGAACGTTGCAATTCCGCATTGCGTGGGTGGGTAGGTGCTCACCATGGCGATTCGAGGAGTCACGGACGTCCTTTCTGATCGGTGTTAGAGGAACACCTTGGGGCACGCAGGCCCATCCGTCATAGGTCAATGCAGTCAGCGATCGGACCTTGGCTAGTCACTCAGGTGTAGCGATCACGACCACTGTCGACTGGTACCCACCCTGATCGCGTACATACGTCCCCCCGCACGTGAGAAGCACAAGACGTGCAGCGCCCGTTGAACGAAACAGGTGGGGAGCAAGCTCGGGAAAAGCTTCGTCGGGCAGCAGCGCCACTGATTGCACCCGGAAGAGATGGCTCATTCCAGCAGAATCCAGGACGCGAATGCCGCGCCCGGGCTCCAGCCTCTCGAGCTGCCGGAAGACTCCATTCGGGTCGTTCCTGCCATCCCGGTGACCGACCAGGACCGTGGTTCCGTAGTCGAAGGTCCCGGGGGCCGTGGGCGTGTACCAGCCGACATCCCGGATATCCCGTGGAACCTCCATCTCGGCGTTCGGCTCAATGCCCACTGGATGCACGTCGGCTACTACGTCGAGATGAGGGATGCGGATCGAGATCGGCGTACTTCTGCTCGCCTCGGGGGTGTGCAGTGTCGGCTGTGTCTTATCGGGAGCCGCGAGTGTGACGTTCGTGTGCCTCTCGGGCTCCCCGCCGGGGAGCCTGGTGCCGGCGGGGAGCCCGAGGGCGATCGTGGTGGCAGCAACCGCTACCAGTACTCGTGTGAGGATCACCGGGCAGCTGAGGCGCCTCCACCCGCAGGCACGGACGCCGGCACCACAGGACCTGATGCGGGTGCTGCCGCGGGCCCGACGTCGATGCCTACCTGCGACCCGGCTTCGACAGGGGGCGCTGCCGGAGCCACGACGGCCGGACTATCCACGGTTGTGGGCGTCGTCACGGGCGCCGCTGGCGTGATGGCCGTGGGTGTGCCCCCGCCCGACGGAGTGGTGGGAGTACTCGTCGGCGTGGGCGTTGGCGTCGGCGTCGGCGTTGGCGTCGGCGTCGGCGTTGGCGTTGGCGTCGGCGTCGGCGTGGGCGTTGGCGTTGGCGTTGGCGTTGGCGTTGGCGTCGCAGTCGGTGTCGGGGTGGGCGTCGGCTGCACGATGGTGCATCCGGCCTCGAGGATTAGTTGGCCGGCCGGCCAGTTCAGCCCGGGATAGATCTTTGTTGGATCGGTCGGGCTCTCGATGGGCGGAATGATGTCCCCCCACGACTGCTGTGCGGGGTCCGCGTCGGGGTTGAACACCGGCCCTGTGTGGTCACCGTGACCGTTGAGGAACGAATTCCCCTCGTTGTCCACGCTGGAGCGATTGATCTGCTCGAGAACGTAGGGATTGCTTCGTGACCCCGTGGCATGACATAGATCAACCTTGTCGCTGGGCACTGCATTGCTGGATGCCACAAACAGCATCCCACCAGCAGCTGCCGCGACGATGGCGGCGGTTGTGGCCGCTGCCGCAGAAATCTTCGTCATCATCATCCTTCGCAGTAGTGGGGTGGGTTTTCCACCCGTCCTCCACTGTCGGGCCCATCGCCCGGGGATGGTGGTGCCAGTGACCAGCGCCAGCTAGCCCTGGACGGTCAGCTCACGTTCGCAGTGTCGAGGAGGCCGCGCATGGTCGCGATGTGGACGGCGTCTCTGCGTCCGTCGGCGCCCAGAAACCGATAGATGGCCATGGTCTCTTGGCGCACGGTGGAGTCACTGAAGCCGATACGTGAGGCGATCTGGGGATTCGTCATTCCTGCTGCCAGCAACTCCAGGATCTGCTGCTGTCGCGTGGTCAACGCCTCGGGTCGGAGAGGTATTCGCCCATTGCTGTGACGACGCGACGTTTCCAAAGCTTCCCGGGTGGATTCCGCCACAGCATCACGGATACCGAGGTAGAGCCCCAGGATTGGAGAGATCTCCGTGAAGGCGTCGCTGAGATTCCCCTCATCGAAGGGCTCAGCGAAATGTACTTGCAGGGAGCCGTTGCGCTTATGTCCAACCCCCAAGGGCCACGCGACAGTCGGTGTGAGCATCGCCGGTTGCTGCTCGAGCCATGGATAGTTTGTGCGAATCGCGTCGGAACCATTGAGTATGACGGGGGATCCATCGCGAATGGCATCCACGGCGGGTGCGTGATCCCAGAGGGAAAGTGACTGCAGAGCCCGGACAACATCGGTCGGTAGCCCAAACGAACCAGCCGATTGCACGGTCCCATCTGTGAAGAACACGTAGATCAACGCCCCTCGTGGATTGTGCTCGCGAAACGTCTGCAGCACTAGGTATTGAGCGAGTTGGTCCATCGTCGGGCGTTCGGCCAGGTAGGCGATCAAATCGAGCATGGTGGGTGACTGACGAGACATGAGTACTCCAATGGGAAGGTCGGTATTAAGGAATGTAGAGCCTCAACCTCACGTGATGCTCATTCATGCCTTGCAACTTGCCCACAATGACTTGGCAGTCTTTGTCGGCACGCATCGTCCATTGCAGTCCGAGCAGGATTCGTGGTCCATCGTGGCGAGTGCTGGGGAACCACGATGGCATTGTGTTGACAAGTACCGTCATGGCGGTGATGACCCATGCGGCAATGAGCCTTATTGCCGGCGGTGTTTTTGCCGGTGGTCCCATCGTCCCTCCTCCGGATGGGCCGGACCGCAACACGAACGTCGAGATCATCGTGCGCTATGACGAAGACGCACCTCGACAGAAGCCTGAGGCCCGGGCATGGGGTGCCCAATGTGTGGATCGCCAGTACAGAACGCGCCTGGTAGCGGCGCTCCCGCTCGGCGCCCGGATGTGGGTGGTGCGCATCGAGCCACCCGTGGCTCCGCGCGTCACCAAGAAAATTGTGAGACAACTGGAGGAATGCGCGGGAGTGGAATGGGCCGAGATCCCCGAAGTTCATTTTGGTCCGGGACTGTGAATCGGGCGCTCTGTACGCGACAGTTAGTTGTAGGTCTCACCCTGTCGGTTCTCGTCAGTGCGGCCCTTGGGGGCATCGCCCCGGCATGGGGGTCCATGGAAGAGCCGGTCGTTGCCGTGCTCGATACGGGCATCACGGCGCACCCTGCACTCAACTGGCGCGTCACCTCCTCTGGTCGAGGGGTGCCCAGGGGAACGACCCTCTCCGGGTACGACTTCGTGTCCGACACATGGGAGGCCAATGATGGCCAGGGCTGGGACCCCGATCCGTCCGATCCCGGAGACGGAGTGCGCGACTCCGAGAGCTCTGGACGATGCAGCAGCGGTCGAAGCTCCTGGCACGGCACGAATGTCCTCGGGACGGTGCGCAAGATTGCCCCTGGTGCGCGGATCCTGCCCATTCGCGTCATGGGTCGTTGCGGAGGAAACTCAGCGGATGTCGCTGCGGCGGTGCTCTGGGCCGTCGGGGAGGAAGTGCCAGGAGTTCCGATAAATCTCACACCGGCCGATGTGATCAACTTGTCGTTCAGTGGATCAAGCCCGCAATGCTCGTTAGCTTTGCAGACGGCGATTGACTCTGCGGTGTCCCGAGGAGCTGTCGTCGTGGCGGCTGCGGGGAGCCGTGGTGTCAATACGGCGACCCAGACCCCGGCGAACTGCGACAACGTGATCGTGGTGGGTTCCACGAACAAGGACGGCCTTCGCACCCCAACGTCCGGCTTCGGCACACAGATCACGTTGTCAGCCCTGGGCGGTGATATGACGGTGCGGGCTGCCAACGGAATCCTCACCACGACGAATAAGGGCCGCTATCGACCAGGCAAGGCCGGATACGGGTATTACCAGAGCTCCAGTGCGGCAACGGCACTCGTGTCAGGTGCCGTTGCCCTACTCACGAAGGCGTATCCCGACGACACTCCCACCCAGTTACGGGAGCGACTTCTTGGTTTCGTAGACCCCCTAGCGCCCGGTGCTTGTGATCAGGGACCTGATCAATGCGGCGCCGGAAATCTCAACATCGACCGACTCAGAGCCTCGATAGGCGCGTGACACGGCAGTGCCTGGTCAACGACTGGTTTCCCCCATCTTCGGGAGCAGGGTTCGGAGGATGCTTGGGGATACGCACTCTGACCGGAAAGGACCACTATGAGCCCTGCAACAGCCTCTGAATCGTCACTCATGCGAACCCGTGAAGCCTGGCCTCGATTGACCGATTGGCTCGATGCGCTCGTCCCGAGCGATCTCAGTTGGCGAACCGGGTTCCCCCACTCGATGCGCGTCGAGGAGTTCTCCAGGAACGGGGACTTCATCATTCGGGCCGAACTACCTGGAATCGACCCGGAGAAAGACGTGGAGATCACCGTCTCCGACGGGATGCTCACGATCGAAGGCAAGCGCGAGGAAAGTCATGAGGCCGGCCATCGCTCGGAGTTCTACTACGGCCGATTCATGCGGACTCTCAGCCTGCCCGCGGGTGCGGGGGAGGAGAATGTCAAGGCGTCGTATCGCGACGGCATCCTCGAAGTCCTTATCCCATTGAAGTCGCCGACCGAGGTAACCCACAAGGTTCCGATCGCGCGCGCTGCATAGATCTCACCATCCGCGTCTGCGCTTGCGCGGATGGCTAGAGATGCCCTGTGCTCAGGAATCGCCCGGTGCATTGCGATCGCGCACAGTGGCAGAGAAAACAGTGGGGGCCCCGACAATTGTCGGGGCCCCCACTGTTGTGGTCAGCGCTTCAGTTCGAAGCGATCCAGCATCATCACCTTGTCCCACGCGGTGGCGAAGTCGTGGACGAATTTCGCCTGGGCGTCGTCGCCGCCATAGACCTCGGCAATGGCGCGGAGCTCGGAATTGGAACCGAAGACCAGATCCGCACGGGTGGCCGTCCACTTGACTTCACCCGAAGCACGATCGCGGCCTTGGAAGTACTGCTGGTCCTCATCCACCGGCTTCCACTCGGTACCGGCGTCGAGCAGGTTCACGATGACCTCGTTCGTCAGGGTTCCCGGGCGCGTGGTCAGCACGCCATCCGGGGACTGACGGACATTGGCATCGAGTGCACGGAGGCCGGCCCACAGCACCGTCATCTCCGGCGCGGTGAGAGTCAGCAGACATGCCCGATCGACGAGCAGCTTCTCTGCTGGCTGCTCATTGCCCTTGCCCATGAAGTTGCGGAAACCATCATGGGTCGGCTCGAGAACGGCGAAGGACTCGACATCCGTCCACTCCTGGGTGGCATCCGTGCGGCCGGGGGTGAAGGGAACTGTGATCGCATGGCCGCCCTGGGCTGCCGCCTGCTCGATGGCCGCGCAGCCGCCGAGCACGATGAGATCGGCCATGGACACCTGCGCTCCACCCTTGGCGTTGAAGGAGGCCTGGATCCCCTCGAGGGTGGTCAGCACCCGATTCAGCTCCTCCGGGTTGTTGACCTCCCAGCTGCGCTGAGGTTCCAGACGGATACGGGCGCCGTTGGCGCCCCCGCGCTTGTCCGTTCCGCGGAAGGTGACCGCAGATGCCCACGCGGTGGAGACCAACTGCTGAGTGGTCAACCCCGAGGCGAGGAGAGCCTTCTTCAACTCCGCGATCTCGGCGGCTCCGATGACCGGCTGCTGCACCGCGGGAACCGGGTCCTGCCAGATGAGCGTCTCTGACGGCACTTCCGGGCCGATGTAGCGGGCCTTCGGCCCCATATCGCGGTGCGTGAGCTTGAACCACGCACGCGCGAAGGCGTCGGCGAACTCATCCGGGTTGGCCAGGAAATGCCGCACGATCGGCTCGTAGATCGGATCGAAGCGCAGAGCCAGGTCCGCGGTGGTCATGACCGGGGCGTGACGCTTGTTCGGATCGTGAGCATCGGGCACGAGTGATGCGGCCGCGGGGTCCGTCGGAATCCACTGCTGCGCCCCCGCCGGGCTCTTGGTCAACTGCCACTCATACCCGAGGAGAGTCTCGAGGTAGCTCATGTCCCAGGTGGTGGGAGTTGCCGTCCATGCGCCCTCGAAACCGCTGGAAATGGTGTCATCCCCATTACCGGTGCCCAGGGAATTGAACCAGCCCAGGCCCATCTGCCAGATCGGGGCGGCCTCGGGGTCGGGACCCACGAACTGCTCCGGGTGTTCATCGAGGAGTGCATCGACGCCGGCGCCGTGCATCTTGCCGAAGGTGTGACCTCCGGCGACCAGTGCGACGGTCTCGTAGTCGTTCATCGCCATGCGCGCGAAAGTCTCCCGGATGTCCCGTGCCGATGCCATGGGGTCGGGGTTACCGTTCGGGCCCTCGGGGTTGACGTAGATGAGGCCCATCTGGACCGCGGCCAGCGG
>CAZBWA010000017.1:0-26892 GCA_964495555.1 uncultured Bifidobacteriaceae bacterium
GGGTCGTCGGGACCCGTTCCCACGACCACCCCCGAAGGGGGTGAGAGAGCCGCCGGGGCGTCCGATATACGGATATGCCATGACGTCGTACCCCGGTCGGAGGGGGAGGGGGTGCAGGTCATCGCAGAGGTGGAGGGCGCGGCGGCCGCCCTCGAACTGCTCATTGACCTCGCGCTCGGGGGCGCCTCCGTTCAGATACGGAGGAATGGTGAACCCATCGCTGAGTTGCTTCCCGCAGCAACACCTGTGCCACGGCTGAGCCAGGACCGCGTGGACGAGATTCTTCAGGAGTTACGGGCGATCGGGGCAAGCTCGAAGCCTGGACCCGAGTCGGTCTCCGACCTCATCGGCGAGGGACGTCGCTACTGAGGCACCCCACGGGGCAGGGCCCGGTCGAATCGACCGGGCCACTCCGATGGTCGACTACGCGCTGACGGTCTCCTGGTCACCCACGGCGATCGGACGGCGCTTCGAGATCACGACCGCGACCACGACGATGGCGGTGGCGACGAGGGCGATGGCCCACCGAAGGACCGGGTTCTCACCCTCGCCGACGCTCATGACGACGATGGCCGGAGCGATCAACAGCGCGACGAGGTTCATCACCTTGATCAGTGGGTTGATGGCAGGGCCTGCGGTGTCCTTGAAGGGGTCGCCGACGGTGTCACCGATGACCGTGGCCGCATGGGCCTCGGACTTCTTCCCACCGAAGTGCCCGTCCTCCACGTACTTCTTGGCGTTGTCCCAGGCTCCACCGGAGTTCGAGAGGAACACGGCCATGAGCACGCCGGTGGCGATGGTGCCGGCTAGGTAGGAGCCGAGCGCCCCGACGCCGAGACCGAAGCCCACGGCGATCGGGGTGAACACCGCGAGGATGCCCGGGGTGACCAGTTCGCGCAGTGAATCGCGCGTGACGATGTCGACGACCTTGCCGTATTCCGGCTTCTCCGTGCCCGCCATGATCCCCGGGTGCTCGCGGAATTGCCGCCGCACTTCGAAGATCACGGCTCCGGCCGCACGCGACACCGCGTTGATGGCCAGGCCGGAGAAGAGGAACACCACGGCTGCGCCGATGATGAGTCCGACGAGGTTCGCCGGATTGGCGACGTTGAGGATCCCCTCGTACTGGAAGGGATCCGCGATGGTGTCGAGTTCGCTGTTCACGCCGAGATCGGCGAAGGCTCCCACGATCGCATCGCGATAGGACCCGAAGAGCGCCGTGGCAGCGAGCACCGCTGTGGCGATCGCGATGCCCTTGGTGATGGCCTTGGTCGAGTTACCGACCGCATCGAGGCGGGTGAGCACGGCTGCACCCTCCCCGTGGACATCCCCGGACATCTCCGCGATGCCCTGCGCGTTGTCCGAGACCGGGCCGAAGGTGTCCATCGACACGATGACACCGACCGTGGTGAGCAGGCCCGTTCCGGCCAGTGCGATCGCGAAGAGCGAGAGCAGGATGGCTCCCCCGCCGAGCAGGAATGCCGCGTAGACCGCTCCGCCGATGAGGAGTGCGGAGTAGACCGCGGACTCGAGGCCGACGGAGATTCCGGACAGGATGACCGTGGCCGGACCGGTGAGCGAGGTCTTGGCGACGTCGTCGACCGGACGGCGGTTGGTCTCGGTGAAGTAGGCGGTGAGTTGCTGGATCAAGGCGGCCAGCACGATGCCGATGACCACCGCAATGATCACGAACAGCTGCGGGTTCACCGTGTTGGCGCCGAGGATTTCTTCCAGTCCACCCAGGGAGATGATCTCGTCCCACGTGGGCGGCACGAAGACGAGTACGGCGATCACCACGAGGATCGCCGAGATCACGGCGGATATGAAGAACCCTCGGTTGATGGAACTCATGCCCGAACGGTCGGAACTGCGCGGGGACACCGCGAAGATGCCGATGACGGCCGTGATCACACCGATGGCCGGGATGACGAGCGGGAGGACCAGGCCGAGTTCCCCGAAGGCGGCCTTGCCGAGAATGAGCGCGGCGACGAGAGTCACGGCGTAGGACTCGAACAGGTCTGCTGCCATACCGGCGCAGTCACCCACGTTGTCGCCGACGTTGTCCGCGATGGTCGCGGCGTTGCGGGGATCGTCCTCGGGGATGCCCTGCTCGACCTTGCCGACCAGGTCGGCGCCGACGTCGGCAGCCTTGGTGAAGATGCCGCCACCCACACGCATGAACATGGCGAGCAGGGCTGCACCGAAGCCGAATCCCTCGAGGACCTTGGGGGCCTCACCCTGGTAGACGAGCACGACCAGTGCCGCACCGAAGAGACCCAGGCCCACGGTGAACATGCCCGCCACACCGCCGGTGCGGAAGGCCAGCTTCATCGCCGGCTTCTCACCCTGCTCGTTCGCAGCGGCTGCGACGCGCACATTGCCGCGCACCGCGAGCCACATACCCATGTAGCCGGTGATGCCGGAGAACACGGCACCGACGAGGAAGAAGATGCTGCGCCCGATGCGCTCGGAGTTGGTCTCCGCCGGGAGGAGGAACAGGACGAAGAAGACGATGACCGCGAAGATCGCCAGGGTCTTGAACTGCCGGTTGAGGTACGCCGAGGCACCCTCCTGGACAGCCGCGGCGATCTCCTTCATCTTGGCCGTTCCCTCGCTGGCGGCGAGGACCTCGCGGACGAGGATGGCAGCGACGATGAGGGCCGCGAGGGCGATGACGGCAACGACGACCACCGTGGTCAGGTTGCTCCCGCTCAGCTCGATCATGGGTCTCCTTTGTGCGCGCGCAGGGGTGAGCCCCCCTGCGAAGCCGTGGTCGGTGGAGTCTATTCACGCGGCACGGTGTCCGGAGCCCGGGTTGCCGTGAACTATGTCCCGGCGTGGCCGCGGGGCCGTGCAAACGTTGAGACCGGTGAGTCACGTCCGACCGGGACTCGACAATGGGGCCGTGACCGAGGTGCGCATCGTCCAACCCGCGCGCCCCGCCCGGTGCGCCGCGTGGCCGGACTGGGTGCCGACTGTGGCGCGCGATACGTGGGGACATGACCCGTGGGAGCACCAGGTCGCCGCCGCCGAGGCCGCGCATGCGGGAGCGTCGACGGTGATCGCCACCGGGACTGCGTCGGGCAAGTCCCTCGCCTATGCGATGCCCGTGGTCGCCGCACTCATGGACTCCGATGCCACCGCGCTCTACCTCTCCCCGACCAAGGCCCTGGCGGCCGATCAGCTCGCCGCCTGGGAGGGCTGGGCGTTACCCGGCATACGGGCGGCCACCGTCGATGGGGACACCGCACGCGAGGAGCGCGCCTGGGCGAAGGCGCACGCGAACCTGATCCTCACCAACCCGGACATGGTGCACTTCTCCCTGCTTCCCGACCATGCACGGTGGTCCCGTCTCTGGCGTCGGCTCGCCTACGTGGTGGTCGACGAGGCGCACATATATAGAGGTGTATTCGGGGCCCATGTGTCCCACGTACTGCGGCGGATGCGCCGGGTGGCTGCCCACCACGGCAGCGCCCCCACCTTCATCCTGGCCTCGGCGACCATGGGCGACCCGGCGACGTTCGCGGAGCGCCTCACGGGTCTGGTGCCCACCGTGATCGACACCGATACCTCCCCCGCACCCGAGCGCACCATCACCCTGCGCACACCCCCGATCGGCGACGATGGAGAGGAGATCTCCGCGGTCGCCTTCGCCGCGGACCTACTCGCCGACTCCGTCGAGTCGGGGACCAGCACCGTCGCCTTCGTCCGTAGCCGACGCGGAGTGGAGTACGCGGCCATGCGCGCCCAGCAGCGCGGGAGCGACGATCGGATCGCCGCCTACCGCGGGGGCTACCTGCCAGAGGAACGTCGCGAGCTCGAGCGGCAACTCCGCAGTGGCGAGATCGTCGGCATGGCGGCCACGTCCGCTCTCGAACTGGGCATCGACATCACAGGCCTGGATTCGGTGATCACCGCAGGCTGGCCCGGGACCCGGGCGTCGCTCTGGCAACAGTTCGGACGCGCCGGGCGCGGCACCGCGCCCGCCAGCGTCCACTTCATCGCACGCGACGATCCGCTGGACAGGTACGTGGTGCACCATCCCGAGACGATTCTCGATGCACCGGTCGAGTCCTCCGTCTTCGATCCGGGGAATCCCACGGTCCTCGCACCGCACCTGTGCTGCGCGGCCGCGGAGGTTCCCTTGACATCCGCGGACCTGGAGGCCTTTCTCCCTGTCGGAGCATCCGACGTACTCGACGACCTGGTGGCCCAGGGCCTGCTCCGTCGCCGTCCGACCGGATGGTTCTGGACCCATCGTGCGGCGCCCCACGGGGACACCCACCTCCGCGGGTCAGGTGCAGCGGAGGTGCGCGTCGTCGAGGTGGGCACGGGACGTTTGCTCGGGACGGTGGATGCCGGAGCCGCGCACAGCACCGTCCACACCGGAGCGGTCTACGTGCACCAGGGCGTGACCCACGTGATCACCGAACTCGATCTGGATGAGGCGGTCGCCTTCGCGCGAGTGGAGGACGTGGACTACACGACGATCGCCCGCGACATCAGTGACATCCACATCGTGGAGGTGCAGAAGCAGCGTGATGTCGGGGCCGGGGTCACCATCACATGTGGTCAGGTCGACGTCACGAATCGCGTGGTGTCCTTCCAACGGCGCCGTATCGCCGGGGGGAACCTGGGCGAGGAGGCCCTCGATCTCCCCGAACGGGTGCTGCGCACGCAGGCGGTGTGGTGGACGCTGCCACCGGAATGGATCACCGATCCAGTCACGCCGGGATCCGTGCACGCCGCCGAGCACGCGGCGATCGGCATGCTGCCCTTGTTCGCCACCTGCGACCGCTGGGATATCGGTGGAGTCTCCACGGCTGCGCACCCGGACACCGGGACCGCGACGATCTTCATCTACGACGGGCACCCGGGCGGCGCGGGCTTCGCCGCCCACGGATTCTCCATCGCGCAGGAATGGCTGTCCGCCACGCGGACCGCGATCGAGGACTGCGCATGTCCGGATGGATGCCCCGGGTGCATCCAGTCGCCCAAGTGTGGGAATGGCAACGATCCACTCGACAAACAGGGTGCGATCCGGGTACTCACGGCATTGCTGGCGGAAGGTCCGGTCCCGCCCGGGACGTGACGCGCAGATCGTCGGCGCGCGCACCGACCACGGCTGCGATGCGCACCAGAAGCGTCGGCGGGGGCAGGCGCACCTCGACCCAGTGATCCACGCCGTCGAACCAGCACGCCGTGAGATCCACCCCGTTGGCCTGGGCGATGTGTGCGGCACGCGCGCACCCCTGCGACGGTTGCTGGGCCGCGGCGAGCACCGCGAGATCCGCCGCAGAGGAAAGTCGTTGCCGGGCAAGTGCGACCTGGGCCACCGCCATCGCCAGGCACCCCGCGGTGAGAAGCACCGCGATGAGTACTAACGACCACAGGGTCGCGCTCCCCGTGTCCTCGCGCACCGTCATCCCGACCACTCCCGCGGGGCCGTGGCCTCCTGGACGACGGTCTCCCATCGATCGCCGAGGATCGCGTTACGCACCCACGTCAGCGTCTCGACCCGGATGCGCACCTCGGAGTCCGAGACGTTCCAATAGATCCGCGACTCCGGGAGCGCCGCCTGCAGCCTCTCGTGCACAACCCACTGGTTGTCGCCGCGAGCCACAGCGCGCGCGGCCTCCTGCACCGCGGTTCCGGATGTGAAGCCGGTCCAGGCCCACGCGAGGACGCCGAGGAACGCCGCCACGATCGCGGTAAGCAGCGGGATCATCACCGCGGTCTCGAGGGTCGCGGAGCCTTCGTCACAGGTAAGCCGTCGGCTGCCGCACCGGGGGCGGATGCGGCAGCCGACGGGTCGAGGGGTCACGTTCAGCCGAAGATCGAACTGAAGGCCGACGTGACGATGCCCCAGATGAGGTCGCGAGCGGCATCACTGGTGAGCAACTTGATGAGCAGGCCGCCCAGGCCCGCAACGGCGACGGTGCCCACCGCGTACTCCGCGGTGGTGAGGCCCTCGTCGTCGCGCAGCCGATGCGCGAGCCTGGATAGGGGTGTGATGGTGGTCAGTGCCGACATGGTCTCTCCTCATAGTCATCACTTCCGGTTGAAGTGCGTAGCAGGAGGTTCGCGCGAGATCGATCGCCGCAACCGATGGGTTCTGCAGCACGGGATGAATGGCATATCTGTGGATGATCACGGGAGGAGTCCGCGCGCGAGCGAGGCCACGATGGGTACGACTCCGATCAGCAGATATGCAGGGAGGAAGCACAGGGCGAGCGGCGCCACGACGCGCACACCCGCCGCGCGGGCGGCAGCCTGGATCGCCGAGCGGTGCTCGCGTCGCAGATCCTCCGCCGTCATCTCCAACACGTACGTCAACGGGGCGCCGGACTCCTGCGAACGTCGGATCGCGATCCCGATCGGTGCCAGTGGTCTCGGCACCCGTGACCAGGCTTCCTCCGGAGAGGCACCGAGGAGCGCAGCCGCGCGCACGGCACGAAGGTGCGACGAGGCGGGATCGGGCACCGCGGATGCCGCAGCACCCACCGCGTCGACGATCGATGCCCCGGCACCGACGACCGCACAGAGCAGTTCGGTCGTGATCGGGGCCTGCCGGACCAGGGCCAGGTCCGCGTCACGCCCGTCCCGGTGCGCATGACGGTGGGTGGTGAGCACGATTCCGATCGCGGCGGCGCCACCGGCGAGGAAGCCCAGCACCCCGCCCATCACGAGGGCGATCAGCACGGCGACCGCAGCCGCGAGCGCGATCACCTGTCGCGTCGTCAGGTGATCGAGACCCGGGCGCGGTGGACGCGGGACCCCCAGAACGCGACGAAGACGCTGCGCCGCATCCGGCGGTACGGAGCACCACGCCGCCACGGCGGCACACGCCATGGCCAGGGCGATCACAGCGCGGTCTCCACCCGCCCGGTGATGCGACGTGTCCACAGCACGCCGGCCCCGGTGAGGAGCGCACCGGCGAGGAGGACCGGGATACCGAGTGGGTCGGTGACGAACCACGTGAGGGGATCGGCACCGAGCATGTACCCCAGACCGAGTCCCAGGATCGGGAGAAGGGCCAGCATCCGCGCGGTGGCTGTGGGGCCCGCGAGCGCCGAGCGCAGTTCCACACGCGCATCCGCGGCGTCGCGCTCGGCGCGCGCCAAGCGCTCGACGATGTCCGCGAGCGGTGCACCCGTCGTGATGCCGACCTGCCAGCACGCTGCCAGGTGGGCTGCTACCGGATCACATTCGGCGCGCAGGGCGACGACGACATCACCTCCCCAGGAGGCGACCGCGCGCGTCCGCGGCCAGACGGGACCCAGCGCTGCGACGAGCGCCCGATCGGGGGACAGCCCGGCGCGCAGCTCCGCGGCAAGGGCGGTCACGGCCGTCACGCGCGCATCGACACCGGTGCGCGATGCACGCAGTGCACGGATCCGGCCGAGGGGATCGACGGATGGCCGGTCGCGGCGCAGACGCGCCACCGCCGTCGGATGCACCCACAGCCACGCCGCAAGCGCCGCCAGGGCTGCCGATAGCAGGATCATGCGCGGAGATCCGCCCATGCCCGCGCCCGCGTCGACTGGGTTCCATCGAACGTCAGCGCGGGCATCGTGCGCACCATGCCCGAGTCATCGGCCGCGATGACGTGGATCCCGCTGATGATGCGACGACCGTCGGACCGACGCTCCACATGGACCACGGCATCCACCGCGGCGGCGAGCAGTGCGTGCATCGCAGGGCGCGGGACCCCGGCGAGGAGGCCGAGTGCCTCGATGCGTGCCGGAAGGTCCGCAGCGGCATTCGCGTGGATCGTCACCCAACTCCCTTCGTGACCGGTGTTCATGGCCGTGAGCAGGTCGATCACCTCCTGTCCACGCACCTCCCCGAGAACGATGCGATCCGGACGCATGCGCAGGGTCTGGCGCACCAGGTCACGCAGCGTGATCGCGCCTGCACCCTCGACGTTCGGTAATCGGGACTGCATCCGCACCACGTGCGGATGCAGCGGCGCCAACTCGGCCGAGTCCTCGACGATCACGATGCGCTCACGGGCATCGACTTCGCCGAGCAACGTCTCGAGCAGGGTCGATTTGCCCGAGCCAGTACCTCCCGTGATCACGCACGCCCGTCGATCGGTCACCAACGTCCGCAGCACATCGGCCCCGCGGCGATCGATCATCCCGGTGTCCACCAGGGAGTCCAGGGTGAAGCCGCGGGTGCGAGGGATGCGCAGCGAGATGCACGTGCCGTCGGTCGCGATCGGTGCGAGAACGCAGTGCAGACGGATGCCCTCGGGCAAGCGCGCGTCCACGTGCGGAGCCGCCTCGTCGAGTCGCCTTCCCGCGCGGCTCGCCAACCGTTGCGCCAGCGCACGCACCCGCTCCTCACTACCCAGGTCCACCTCGACACGTTCCATCCCCGAACCACGATCGACGAACACCGCGCTCGGAGCGTTCACGACGACGTCGGTCACCGAGATGTCGGCGAGGAGTTCCTCTAACGGTCCGTTGCCGGCGAGCTCCCGCCGCACCTCGTCGACGAGCGACCCGAGGGCGTCATCGGCGAGCACGACACCCTCGGCGCGCAGCGCGGCGGCAACCTCCACAACGCCGGCCTGCTGATGGGCGGTGATCAGTCGCGTGCGAACGCGCTCGAGGAGAGTCATGGGAGCACGGCCCGGCATCCGTGCAGGTAGGCCGAGGTCAGGACCGGCATGTCCCCCTCATCCGCGCGCGCGGGCATGGACGGGACGAACGGGATGGTGGCGCTGGCGGTGATCCCCAGCGCGGACGCCACCTCCTCGGGTGGGACACCCTTGGATGACTCGGCGACAACCACCTCCGGATGCACACCGAGTGCGGTGAGTCGTTGCAGGACCCGCGAGGTCGCAGCCGCTCCCCGCACATGCGCGCCGGCTACGACGATCACCCGATCGGTCACTGCGAGCCACGTCCCGATGTGCGCGTCCCCGGCGGGCGGCCCATCGATCACGACCAGGTCGAATCCGCGTCGACCGGCGTCGACCACGGAGGCGGCCGTCGCCGCCTCGACCGGGGTCATCGTGTCCGCGGCCAGGATCGCGACGGCCCCCAGATGCGGGAGCACGGAGTCCACCTGATGCGGGGAGAGCCGCCCCGGTCCCGGATCGATCGACGACCAGCGCGCCCCGGCACTGCCCTCCAACCCGAGGAGCAGGTCGAGTCCACCCCCGAGCGGATCGGCGTCGAGCAGCAGCGCACGCCGCCCGTCCTGCGCCGCGGTGAGAGCGAGGTTCGCGGCGAAGGTCGATGCGCCGACGCCTCCCGCTCCGCCGATCACGGCGAGCACCGAGCCCTCGCGCGAGGGCCCCTCCGCGCACTCCGCCAGGGCCTCGGCCAGCCAACGCTCCCCATCCGGTAGGCGCACGACATGCTCGGCGCGCAGCATCACGGCCTGCTCCCACACCGCGCGGTCATCGGACCGGGTGACCATCACCACGCGACCGCGGTGCGGCAACCCACGACTGATGACCTCCGCTGCACAGTCACCACCGATCAGGACCAACGGGGCCTGCATCCACGCCGCACGCACTGCGGCCTGCTCGGTACAGACCAACACCTCACCGGTGCGCGCGGCGGCGAGGTGAACCACGGTGTCGATGACCGTGGTGTCCTCGGTGATGAGCAGGGGTCGGGCAAGCGTGGCCATGGTTCCTCCTGGATCAAGCCTTCGGCGAAATCCAGGCGAAAGGAAGACCGTTATCGCGCCTTGTGGATGATCGGTGACGTACCGTTGTTCCGTGTCCACGGCCGCGTTCTTCGACCTTGACAAGACAATCTTGGCAACGTCCAGCTCGTTCGCTTTCGCACGCCCGTTCCATAAGGAAGGGCTGATCGGTGCGACCGATGTCATCCGTAGCGCCTACGCACAGTTCATGTTCCGCGCCTCCGGAGCGAACCACGATCAGATGGAGAACATGCGCGACTACATGTCCTCACTGATCAAGGGTTGGGATGTCGCGACCGTGCAGCGCATCGTGAACGAGACCCTTGACGAGATCATCGATCCCGTCGTCTACTTCGAGGCGCTGGAATTGATCGAGTCGCATCGCGCCGCCGGGCACGACGTGATCATCGTGTCCTCCTCCGGTACGGATGTCGTGGAGCCGATCGGTGCACGTCTCGGGGCGGATCTCGCGATCGGAACGCAGGTGGGGATCGAGGAGGGTCGCTACACGGGCGAGATCGTGTTCTATGCCTACGGCGAGGGTAAGGCCGATGCGATCCGCACCTTGGCCGAGGAGCGCGGGTACGACCTCGATCTGTGTTTCGCCTACAGCGACTCGGTGACCGATCTCCCGATGCTGCAACTGGTCGGCAACCCGATCGCGGTCAATCCCGACGACGAGTTGCGTGCAGTGGCCGAGGGTCAGGGGTGGCGCATCCACGACTTCGCGAAGCCGGTCGCACTCCAGCAACGGGCGCAGCGCACGCAGGCGGTCGCGGCCGGGGCAGGCGTCGCGCTCGGCGCCGTGGCACTAGGGCTGACCTGGTACGCCCGACGTCGCAGCCTGCGCGCCTAGCGCGATCGCCGCGGCGAACCACCGCGCGTAGGCCACCCCGCGTTCTGTGTCCCCGGATGCGTAATCGCGGATGGCGGAGACGTACGCGGGGCGTCCCTGCTCCTGGATGCCCCACTCGGGGACGGTGAACAGCGCGGGATCGACACCCCGGTCGGCCAGGACGAGGCGGATGCAGGCACGGGCGATCAGCCCGGACCCGACGGCGAAGGGCCGCAGGTGCATCACCTCGCCGTGCACGATCGACGCCATCGCGAGCGCCGGGAGTTCCTCACCGCGGGTGACGAGCCGGCCCAGGTCCTGCAACCGGGCACCGACGCCCACGGCCGGGGGAAGGCCGCCGATGCCGAGGGGATCGTCCGCGTGGTCGGTCTGTCGAGGTCGGCCCGCGTCCTCGGCACCCAGACTGGCGACCACGAGCGCGTGCAGATGGGCCAACACCTGCAAGGGGGCCCGCGACCAGGTGCCGAGCTGGCCGGGCACCGCGTCGGTCACGGCCTGGGCGGCGGCGACCACCCGCCCCATAGGGGAGTCGTCGTCGAAGGCCAGGTCGGCGCCCTCGATCACCGCGGAGTCCCGGGCCCCGCGTGCCCGCGACGAGGCGGACACCTCCACCGCGGCTGCCCGCACGCGCCGATCCCACAGCACGGTGTCCACCTCGGCACGCGCCGCGTCGAAGGCCGCGCGCGCGTCGGGCCGCTCACTCCAATGGGGCATGACGTCACGCTAACCGCGATTCGGCACTCACCCCACATGGCCTCACGACCTGCGCCAGAATGTGGGAGACGTGAGGAGACACGATGTCGGGTGAGGCACTGAGCAACCTGTTGCAGGAGAACCGTCTGTTTCCGCCTCCCCCGGAGTTCGCCGCCCGCGCCAACGCCAAGGCCTCGATGTACGACGAGGCGGCTGCCGATCGTCTTGGCTTCTGGGCGGAGCAGGCGCATCACCTGCACTGGGATACGCCTTTCACCGAGATCCTCGACTGGTCGAACGCGCCCTTCGCGAAGTGGTTCGTCGGCGGGAAGATCAACGTCGCTTACAACTGCGTGGACCGTCACGTGGAATCCGGTCACGGGTCCCAGGTGGCCCTGCGCTTCGAGGGTGAACCGGGCGATCGACGTGACGTCACCTACGCGGAACTCATGAACGACGTCTGCAAGGCCGCCAATGCGCTGATCGAACTCGGCGTGCATGCGGGTGATCGGGTCGCCATTTATATGCCGATGATCCCCGAGGCGATCGTGGCGATGCTCGCGTGCGCCCGCATCGGAGCCCCGCACTCGGTGGTCTTCGCCGGGTTCAGCGCCGAGGCGCTGCGCAGCCGCATCGAGGATGCCCAGGCCACCCTGGTGATCACGGCCGATGGTCAGAACCGTCGGGGTTCGGTGATGCCGCTGAAGCCCGCGGTCGACGAGGCCGTGGACGCCTCACCCTCGGTGCAACGCGTGCTGGTGGTGCGCCGCACGGGTAATGACGTGCCGTGGCATGACCGCGACGTGTGGTGGCACGACATCGTCGATCGTCAGTCGAGCATCCACACTCCCGAGGCCTTCGACTCCGAGCACCCGCTGTTCATCCTGTACACGTCCGGAACCACCGGGAAGCCCAAGGGGATCCTGCACACCTCCGGTGGGTACCTCACCCAGGCGTCGTTCACCCACCGCAACGTCTTCGACCTGAAGCCCGACAGCGACATCTACTGGTGCACCGCCGACATCGGCTGGGTCACCGGCCACAGCTACATCGTCTACGGGCCGCTGGCCAACCGCGTGACCCAGGTCGTGTATGAGGGAACACCGGATACACCCGCCAAGGACCGCTTCTGGGACATCATCGAGCGGCACCGCGTCACGATCTTCTACACGGCACCCACGGCCATCCGCACGTTCATGAAGTGGGGCGATGAACTCCCCGGGTCCCACGATCTCTCCTCGCTCCGCCTCCTCGGATCGGTCGGTGAGCCGATCAACCCCGAGGCCTGGATCTGGTACCGCGACACGATCGGTGGCGGTCACTGCCCGATCGTCGACACCTGGTGGCAGACCGAGACCGGCGCGATCATGATCTCCCCGCTCCCCGGTGTCACCGCGTGCAAACCCGGATCGGCGATGCGCCCACTGCCCGGCATCGGCGCAGCGGTGGTGAACGACGCGGGGACACCGCTCGGCAACGGCAGCGGCGGATACCTGGTGCTCACCGAACCGTGGCCCTCGATGCTCCGCGGGATCTGGGGCGACGACCAGCGCTACGTCGAGACGTACTGGTCGCGCTGGCCCCAGTACTACTTCGCCGGTGACGGTGCGAAGCTCGACGAGGACGGCGCCATCTGGGTGCTCGGCCGCGTCGATGACGTGATGAACGTCTCCGGGCACCGCATCTCCACCACCGAGGTCGAGTCGGCACTCGTCTCCCATCCGAAGGTCGCCGAGGCCGCGGTCGTGGGCGCGAGCGACGAGATGACCGGTCAGGGCATCGTCGCCTTCGTGATCCTGCGTGGCGGGGTCGAGGACGGGGAGGGCCTCGCATCGGAGTTCCGCGCGCACGTGGCCAAGGAGATCGGGCCGATCGCAAAGCCGCGGCAGATCCTGATCGTGCAGGAACTTCCCAAGACCCGGTCGGGCAAGATCATGCGGCGCCTCCTGCGCGATGTCGCCGAGCACCGCAATCTCGGTGACGTCACCACCCTCGCGGATCCCACCGTCATGAACCTGATCGCCGGTGGGATGAGCACTGCGCAGCCAGAAGACTGAACCGGCCTCCACGGGCGACCCTGGGTAGGGTCGCGATATGGAGCGGCGCGAGTTCCTCACGCGACCCTCACTGCGCGAACGCGGCTGGGTCCTGTCCTACCTGCGCGACGAGACGGTCGGTGGTCTGCTCCTCATCGTCGCCGCGATCATCGCGCTCGTCTGGGCGAACTCACCGTGGGGCGATGCCTACACGTCACTCGTCGATCTCCGGGTCGGTCCGGAGTCGCTGGGACTGAATCTCTCCCTCGGCGTCTGGGCCGCCGATGCGCTCCTGGCCGTGTTCTTCTTCGTCGTCGGGCTGGAACTCAAGCACGAGTTGGTCGTCGGGTCGCTCAGTCGCGTATCGCAGGCGATCGTTCCGGCCACCGCTGCGCTAGGCGGCATGGTCGTGCCGGCATTGGTCTTCGTCGGTGTGAACGCGACGATGGAGCGGGGCGATCTCACCGGCTGGGGTGTGCCGATGGCCACCGACATCGCGTTCGCCCTCGCGGTGCTCGCCGTGTTCGGCCGTCGCCTGCCCGTCGCCCTGCGGGCCTTCCTGCTCACCCTCGCGGTCGTCGATGATCTCGGGGCCATCGCGGTGATCGCGATCTTCTACTCGGACAAGTTCAGCGCACTCTGGTTCCTCGCCGCGGTGCTCGCCTTCGTCGGCTACGCCCTGGCCCAGCGTGCGCGGTGGACCTCCCCATGGCTCTACGTGCCGCTCGCGATCCTGGCCTGGTACTTCATGTTCCGCAGTGGCGTGCACGCCACGGTCGCGGGTGTCATCCTCGGCCTGCTGACCCGCGTGCGTACCGATCCCGGTGAGGAGTCCTCACCGGCAGACCGACTGGCCCATCGCATCCATCCGTGGAGCGCCGGGATCGCGGTGCCGATCTTCGCCTTCCTCGCCGCGGGAGTCGACCTGCGCGCGATCGGCTTCATCGACGCGTTCGCCGAACCGGTGGCACTGGGCATCCTGCTCGGCCTGGTCATCGGCAAGCCGATCGGTGTGTTCGCCGGCGCCTGGGTCACCGCGCGTTTCACTCGGGCCTCCCTGGCACCGGGTATCGCCTGGCGTGACGTCGCCGCCATCGGGGTCCTCGCCGGCATCGGCTTCACCGTCGCTCTCCTCATCGCCGAACTGGCCTACGAGGACGACGCCGTGCTCATCGGTCCCGCCAAGGCGGCCATCCTGGGTGCATCCGTGGTGGCCACCGTGCTGTCGGCCGTCGTCCTCACCGCACGCCGACGTCACTATGACCGCGTGGCTGCCGTCGAGGAGGCTGATGTGAACGCGGACGGCATCCCCGACGTCTACCAGCAACCCCCCGATTCTGACCCCCGCTAGCCTGGGGCCATGGACGGCCAGCCCAGCCTCGGTGCGTTGATCGGCACCACCGTGAACCAGGCCAAGCGCCTGGCGAGTGCCCAGGCTGCACTGGTCAAGGCCGAGTTGCAGCAGACCGGTGAGGATGTCGCGAAGGTCTCCATCTTCGGTCTCATCGCGATCGGTGCGGTCAGCACCGCGGGACTGTTCCTGCTGGTCGCGGCGGCGTTGGGTCTCGTGGCCGCGGGTCTGCAGCCGTGGGTGTCGTTCCTCATCGTCGCCGGCGGCCTCATCCTGGTCGCTGTCATCGCTGGACTCATCGCAGCGAACAAGGCCAAGGGCATCCGCGCACCGAAGATCGCTGCTGTCGAACTCGAGAAGACGCAACAGGCCATCGCGCAGAGCGTCAACGTTCAGTAGCGCGTGCCGATCAGCCCCGAGCAGGTGCTGCGTGCCGACGGGCCGTGGCGTCACCGCGATCTCTCCGCCAATGGCAGTCTCTTCCACGTCGTGGAGCAGGGGGAAGGTCCCCTCGTCGTGCTCCTCCATGGTTTCCCGCTCTTCTGGTGGACATGGCGGGACCTGATCCCCGCACTTGCCGATCAGGGATTCCGTGTCGTCGCGATCGACATGCGCGGGTACGGCGGCTCGGACCACCCACCGCACGGGTACGACCCCACGACCCTGGCCGAGGACACCACGGCCATCATCCGCAGCCTCGGTGAGGATCGCGCCACCGTCATCGGACACGGCTGGGGCGGAATCGTGGCGTGGACCATGGGCGTCCTGCACCCGGAACTCGTGGACGGGATCGTCGTGGTGAACGCACCGCACCCGCGACGCATGCGCCAGGCCATGTTCACCGACCGTCGTCAACGTCGAGCGATGGGCTTCATCTGGGGCCTGCAGGTGCCGTTCTGGCCCGAGCGTGCACTGCGCTCCTCCGGTGCCGCTCGTATCGAGCACTTCCTGCGGACGTGGTCCGCAGAGGACGCGTGGCTCGACGCCGACACCCTCGAGCGCTATCGCATGGCGTTCCTGCGCTGGCCCACCGCGCACACCGCGATCGAGTCCTACCGATGGGCGGTGCGGTCGACGTATCGCACCGACGGCGTCACCTACATGTCACGCATGGAACAGCCCCTCACGACCGACGTGCTCATGATCACGGGGAGCAGCAATCCGCTCCTCCGGCCGGAGACCTCCGAGGGCAGCGAGGAGTACGTCACCGGACAGTTCACCCACCGATCACTGCCCACGGGTCACTTCACGCACGAAGAGAGTCCGCGGGAGTTCCAGTCCGTCGTCGTCGAATGGCTACTGGCGCGCTGACGAACGCACGACCACATTGCAACTGCCGTTGTCGACCGGCGCGTCCCCGGCGATGGCGCTCGCCTCGGCGATCACCTGGCTCGTCAACGCGTAGGCGACCTCGGGATCGTCGATGCCCGCGGCGAACACCATGCCTGCAACACGTCCGTCCTCGGTGAGCACCGGGCCGCCGGAGATACCCGGCTCCACCTGACCGCGCAGCACGTACACCTCACGACGCGCCCCCGGCTCCCCGTAGATCGAGTCACCGCGGGTGACCGCGAGGTCGCGCACCCGCGCGGGCATCGCGGTGAAGCGCCCGCCGCCGGGGAATCCGGCCGTGACCACCGAGGTTCCGCGATCCAACGGTGCGAGGACGAGATCGACGGGAGGAGCATCCAGGTCGGGCGCGCTCACCAAGGCGATGTCGGTCTCCGGGTCGAAGTAGACGACCTGGGCTCGGACGGAGGCGATGCCAGTCCGGACCCGCACGCGCAGGTCATCGGCCCCGGCCACGACGTGCGCATTCGTCGCGATCAGTCCACGGGCGAGCACGAATCCCGAGCCCGACACCACTTCATTGCAGTCGCTGGCGTCGCCGACGATCTTCACGATCGATCCGCGGGTCTGCTCCACGACGGGATCGACCACCGCATCGTCCGGTGTGTCCACCTGGGGTGAGAGCACGTCGCCCGCTCCCGCCACGATCCGCGGCACCGCGGTATCGGCCAAGGTGCCCGTGACGTCGTAGAAGGCATCGCGCGCCTGCGGCGGCACAGCGGAGTCGAGGGTGGTCAAGACGCGCGAGGAGCTGACCTGATCGCTCACCACCGCGAACGGCGCATACGCGAGAGCCGAGGCCAGGATCCACAGCATGACGGCGAGGGCGAGGACATTGAGCCCCGCACCGAGGGCGTGGTCGACGACGCGCACGGGTCGCCACGTGACAATCGCGCGGATGCGGTGGCCCAGGATCGACATGAGCACCTGACCGAGGATCGCACCGAGGATGACGGCAGCCACCAACGCGATCAGGCGCAGCGTGGACGGCTCGATCCACTGCTCGATGCGTGCGGGCAGGAACCACACCACGAGTGCGCCACCACCGAGGAACCCCACGAAGGAAAACACCCCCGCGATGAATCCCTGGCGCCAACCGGTCCACGCGAAGATCACGAAGGCCCCGATGAGCACCCAGTCGATGATGGCCATAGCGCTCCATCATGACCGTGCGGTCAGCCGGGAAGGGTGAGGACGCGCGCGGAGTCCCAGGGTTCCTCCCAGCCCGCGCCACGGAGCAGGGCGTCGAGGATGCCCGCGGTGAAGCCCCAGACGAGCATCGAGGACACCGCGAATCCGGGAGCGACGTACCCCGACGGGTGCTGCACGCGGCAACGGTTGTCTCCCGTGGCGAGGTCCGCGATGGGAATGCGGTGGACCGCGGAGATCTCGCGGCTGTCGCGCACACCGATCTCCGCGGGCGCATGCCACCAGGCGAGGACGGGACTCACCACGAAGTCGCTCACCGGGATCCACAGGTCCGGCAAGAGCGCGAAGGGCGTGACACCCGCGCGATCGAGGCCGATCTCCTCTTCCGCCTCACGCAACGCCGCGTCGACGGCATCGCGGTCCCGGGACTCCACGACACCACCCGGGAACGCCGGCTGACCCGAGTGCAGCGCGTCACCGGTGGCGCGCTCGACGAGAACGACGTCGGGGGTGTCGCCAAGCAGGATCAACACGGCCGCATGACGCCCGGTGCCCGGACTCGGGGCGAAGCGCGTGATCGCGGAGACGTCCGCGGCGGAGGCGAAGTCCGCCACAGGTCGCGCCCATTCCGGCACGGAGTCCCGTGGGAGGAGCAACTCCCCCGTTCTGCGCCAGGTCACGAGGCGAAGTGCTCGGCGATGAGGGCGTCGAGTGTCTCGGCGTCGGGGATGGCACCGTCGAATCGGCCGGCGATCGTGCCCTCGGGGGTGACGAAGAAGGTGACGGGCGGGCCGGTCACCAGCAGCGAGGCGCGCACGGATCCGGCCGGATCGACGACGGACGGGAAGCGCACGCCCAACGCGTCCTTCAACTCGAGGGAGCGCACGGGGTCGTCTTGGATCGTGATGCCGAGGAATCGCACGTCGTCGTACTTCTCATCCGCCGCCGCGAGGATCGGCATCTCGGCGATGCAGGGCGGGCACCACGAGGCCCAGACGTTCACCACCATCGGCTCACCGCGCAGGGCCGCGAGGTTCACCGCCGGTCCCCCGCCCAGGCAGGGGAACTCCTCGTCGGGCAGGCCCGGGATCGCGGGGGCGGCGTCCGCGGCTGCGACCGGACACGGCTGCAGGTCCATCCGCGCCGCGAGTTCGGTGATCACATCGCGCTTCGTCGTCGTGGGTACCGACGACGATGACGGTTGCGGGAGTTCGGTGATGCGCACCCCCGCGGCGTCCCCCGATTGCGCGCACCCGGCCAGGGCGAGAAGAAGTGGGAGGGCGAAGAGGGGGCGCACGCTCCCAGGGTACGTCCGACCCCCCGGTCACTCGAAGGCCGTCATAGGCCACAATCGGAAGGAGGAGGCCGGTCATGGACGAGGTGTTGGGCGTGAGTCCGCTGTTCGCGGCACTCGATCCCGAAGGTGCGCGCGTGCTGCGCGAAGCGCTGGTGGAGAAGCACATCCTCAAGGGTCAGACTCTCTTCCTCGAGGGTGAGCCCGGTGATCGTCTCTACGTCATCCTCGACGGCAAGGTCAAGCTCGGTCACACCTCACCCGACGGGCGTGAATCGCTCATGGCGATCCTGGGCCCCGGTGAGATGTTCGGTGAGCTCAGCCTGTTCGACCCCGGCAAGCGTGCGGCCACCGCCACCGCCCTGACGGACGCATCCGTCCTGGAGTTGAGTAACGAGCAGCTCATGCCGTGGCTGGCGGGCCGACCCGAGGTAGCGGCGGCCCTGCTCCAGGCGCTGGCCCGCCGACTCCGGCGCACCAACGAGGCGATGGCCGACCTCGTGTTCTCGGATGTCCCGGGCCGCGTGGCCAAGGCCCTGATGGATCTGGGCGAGAAGTTCGGCACGGTCACCCCCGAGGGCTTGCTCGTCACCCACGACATGACGCAGGAGGAGATCGCCCAACTCGTCGGCGCCTCGCGCGAGACGGTGAACAAGGCACTCGCCGACTTCACGCAGCGTGGGTGGCTGCGTCTGGAATCACGGCAGGTCGTCATCCTCGACGTCGAACGACTGCGTCGACGGGCCCGCTAGCTCGTTCCCTCGAGGTACGCGACCTGCGCGCGCACCGTCTGCACAGCCGCCGCCCGCACCTCGATCGGCACGTCGGCATAGACCACGTCGACGATCGCCTCCACGTCACCACCGCCCGCCCACACGGTGCGCACCTGCTCCAGCCGCATCGCACGGTGCTCCTGGTAGGCGCGCAGAACCCCGACCGGGTCATCGAGGACGGGGCCGTGGCCCGGGAGCAAGGACGTCACCCCCCTCTCCGCACAGAGTCCGCGGAGTGCGTCCAGGCTCGCCAGGTACTCACCGAGATCGCCATCGGGATAGGCCACGACCGTCGTACCGCGACCGAGCACCGTGTCTCCGGTGAGCACGCAGTCCTCGACCACCAGGCACACGCTGTCGGAGCTGTGACCCGGCGTGGCGAGCACTGACACACGGCGACCATCGATGTCGAGGGTCTCCCCGTCGGAGAGGACGTCGGGGTCACCGCGATGCGCCGGGTGGAAGGCGAAGCGCGGATCCCAAGCCCGGACCGGGACGCCGGCGAGGGTGGACAGGGTGCGCGCACCCTCGGAGTGATCGATGTGACCGTGGGTGAGGACGATCAGGGTCGGTGTCTCGCCACGCTCCTCGCAGGCCGCCAGCACGGCAGCGTGATGGCCGGCGTCCTCCGGGCCCGGATCGACGATCACGCAGGAGCCGGCTCCCCCGAGGATCCAGGTGTTGGTCCCTTCCAGGGTCCAGGGGGAGGCGTTGGGGGCCAGGACGCACTGCGCGTACTCACGCGCCGCACCACCCGTCCACGCGGCATCGGGTCCGGGGAGCACGCGCCCACTCATCGGACCGCGACGCCTTCGACCTCGGCGTAGTCCGGTCCGGAGATGTCCTGCGCCAGCACGGCACCGGTCGTCGCATCGACGACGTCCCACAGCAGGGCGCCGTCCACATCGCGCGGGCGCGGGAGTTTGGGCACGACGACGTCGGGTGCCGCTTCACCCGCCAGCAATGTGCGCATCAGCAGCAGGACCTCGACGGTGGGGCGCAGCATCGCCATCGCTCCCTGTGCGTGCGCCGCCAGCGCCGCGTCCGGGGTGAGCCAGAGCAACGCGTCGGCCTCGGTCGTGGTGAGCGCACCCTCGTCGACGACATCGGCGAGGAAGAAGCGCACGTCGAAGCGTCGGGTTTCGAACTCCGGTGTGACCCAGTGATCGATGAACCGGACGTCACCGGTCACCGTGATGCCCACCTCCTCCTGGGCCTCACGCACCGCGCACGCACAGAACGGATCGGTGGCGACCAGATCGATGTCCTCGACGCGACCACCGGGGAACACGTGCATGCGCGGTGCGAAACGCATGGTCTCCGCGCGGCGCATCATCAGCACCTCGCCGTCACGCGCAAGGACGATGGTCGCCGCCGGGATGGGATCGGGGGGCGTCCACGCGCCATCCCCCCGAGCGATCGAGGCCAGGCGGCTGCGCAGATCCACGAATCAGTCGGCGACTTCGACGATCATCTCCACCTCGACGGGAGCGTCGAGGGGAAGGGAGACGACACCGACGGCCGAACGCGCGTGCACGCCCCCCTCACCGAAAGCCAGGACCAGGAGATTGCTCGCCCCGTTGACGACGAGGGGCTGAGAGGTGAAGTGCTCGGCACTGGCGACGAAGCCGACCACCTTCACGACGCGCACGACCCTGTCGAGATCGTCCACCACGCTGCGCACCGCCGCGATGCCGTTCAGCGCGCAGATCTGCGCCAGATCGGCGGCCTCCTCCGCGGTCAGATCGATGCCGACCTTTCCGTGACGGGGAAGTTCCCCGTTGACGAAGGGCAGTTGACCCGAGACGTAGACGTAGGCGCCGCTGCGCACGGCCGGCGTATAGGAGGCCAAGGGCGTTGCGACGGTCGGGATCGTGAATCCCTCATGCGCCAGCCGCTCCTCGACGGAGGACATCAGCCCACCGGCCGCTTGAGGTAGGCGACCATGTTCTCGGGGTTGGGCCCGGGCACCACCTGCACCAACTCCCACCCGTCCTGCCCCCAGGTGTCGAGGATCTGCTTGGTGGCGTGGATCAGCAGCGGCACGGTTGCGTATTCCCAGCGCGTCATGCCACCACAGTAGCGACCGGGAAACTCCGCCCCGGGTGCGTCTACTGTGCTCCGGTGACTCTCCCCCAGGCCGACCTGCACGTGGTCAGTGGCAAGGGGGGAACCGGGAAGACCACGGTCGCCGCGGCACTCGCCCTGGCTCTGGCCGCTGAGGGCCGTCGCACCCTGCTGATGGAGGTCGAGGGCCGTCAGGGGATCGCCCAACTCTTCGACGTCCCGCCACTGCCCTACGCCGAGACCCGGGTCGCGGTGGCGCCGGAGGGCGGCGAGGTGTGGGCGCTGGCCGTCGACCCCGAGGACGCGCTGCTGGACTACCTGGAGATCTTCTACAACCTGCGTCGCGCGGGGAGCGCCCTGCGCAAGATGGGTGCGATCGACTTCGCCACCACCATCGCCCCCGGGCTGCGCGATGTGTTGCTCACCGGCAAGGCCGTCGAAGTGGTGCGGCGCAAGGACAAGGGCGAGGGGTACGACGCGGTGGTGCTCGACGCACCGCCCACGGGACGCATCGCGGCGTTCCTCAACGTCAACTCCGAGGTGTCCGGGCTCGCCCGGGTGGGGCCGATCCACAATCACGCCGATCTCGTGATGAGCGTGATCGCCTCTCCGCGCACCGCAGTGCACCTGGTGACCCTGCTCGAGGAGATGCCGGTGCAGGAGACCCTGGACGGCATCGAGGAACTGCGCGCGGCCGGCCTCCCGCTGGGGGCGATCATCGTGAACATGGTCCGGGGCAGTGGACTCCCCGCGGACGATCTCGTCCGCGCCGCGGCCGGAACGCTGCCCACGTCGCAGATCGCCGACCAGCTCCGCGCGGCCGGCATCACCCGGGACCCCGCGGCGATCGCCACGCTCCTCACCGAGGAGGCGCGCGACCTGGCCCAGCGGGTCTCCCTCGAGGATTCCGAGCGGAGCCGGCTCGCAGCCACCGGACTGCCGGTGCTGGAGCTTCCCCTCCTGCGCGGGGGTGTGGATCTCGGCGGTCTGTTCACCCTCGCCGCACAGGTGCGGGGGGCCACGTGACCGACTTCGACATCGACGCACTCATCGACGATCCGCTGATCCGCATCATCGTGTGCACGGGTTCGGGTGGAGTGGGGAAGACGACCACCGCCGCGGCCCTCGGAGTCCGTGCTGCAGAGCGCGGGCGTCGCGTCTGCGTGTTGACCATCGATCCGGCGAAGAGGCTCGCGCAGGCGATGGGACTGTCCCGCCTGGACAACTCACCGCGGCCGGTGGAGGGGATCTCGCAGGGCTCCCTCGACGCGATGATGCTCGACATGAAGCGCACGTTCGACGAGGTCGTCGAGGCGCACGCTGATCCCGCGCGCGCCGCGCAGATCCTCGCGAACCCGTTCTATCAAGCACTGTCCTCGTCCTTCGCCGGAACGCAGGAGTACATGGCGATGGAGAAGTTGGGGCAGCTGCGCAGTCAGTCCGATGCGGACGGCACGTGGGACCTGATCATCGTCGACACTCCCCCGTCCCGCAGTGCCCTCGATTTCCTCGACGCACCGCAGCGGCTCGGCTCCTTCCTGGACGGACGCTTCATCCGCATCCTCAGTGCACCCGCCCGCGGTGCGGGCCGCGGGATCGGCCGTCTCGCGGCGATGGGTTTCGGCATCTTCACGAATGTGTTGAGCAAGGTGCTCGGTGCCCAGGTGCTGGGGGACATCGGCACGTTCGTCGCCGCCATCGACACCACGTTCGGCGGATTCCGGGAGCGGGCGGATGCCACGTACGCATTGCTCAAGGAGCGTGGGACGGCGTTCGTCGTGGTCGCGACCCCCGAGCGTGATGCGCTGCGCGAGGCTGCCTACTTCGTGGAGCGGTTGCGCGCCGACGACATGCCCCTGGCGGGCCTGGTGGTGAACCGCGTGCAGATGGTGTCCCCACTCCTCAGCGCGGACCAGGCCACCGCGGCGGTGCAGGAACTGGACGCCAGCGGCGCCACCGACTCGGCGGAGGGTGCGCTCACCGCGACGCTGCTGCGTGAGCACGCGGCACGCATGAACACGGCGGAGCGTCAGGAGCACCTGATTGCAAGGTTCACCGCGGCGCATCCGACGGTGGCTGTCGCACGTGTTCCCGCGTTACCTGAGGACGTGCACGATCTCGCCGGTCTGCGGCGGATCGGGGAGCTTCTCTAGCTCGCGCGCTCGCGCGAGGTGAGGATCACCTGGCGGTCGTACTCGCTCTGCGCGGTCTGCAGCAGGTTGCGCCACGACGTCACATTCGGCCGGCGACGCAGGAGTGCACGACGCTCCCGCTCGGTCATCCCGCCCCAGACCCCGAACTCGACGCGGTTGTCGAGGGCGTCGGCTAGGCATTCGGTGCGCACCGAGCAGCCCACGCAGATCGCTTTCGCGCGGTTCTGGGCGGCGCCTTGGACGAACAGGGCATCAGGGTCGCAGGTGCGGCAAGCCGCCTGGGCCGCCCAGTCACTGTCGAGCACGTCGTTCCTCCCCACCCCGGCTGCACCCCGGAGGTGGATGAACTATTGCCGCCTGTCGTATGGGGGTCAATAGGTCATTGGGTAACGCTTCTGTTGCAAACTTCCCGCCTGTCACACCCGTCCCAGATCGGGGTGCTACGCCGGTCAGTGCCGTCACCGGGCCTCGGCGTCCCCCCATGGAGGAACCCCCCTGCCTACGCTGGCGTCCGATGAGAGTGAGACCTCGCACCCCCGCCACCTTCCTGGGCCGGGTCCTGGCCCTGGCCCTGGGGTCCGTCGTGGCCGGGGTGGTCCTGGGTCTCATGCTGCTGCCCCTGGCCGGCGGCGCCGGGGTGCTGACCCGGGACGTGGTGCGGCAGTTCGAGTCCCTGCC
Source organism: uncultured Bifidobacteriaceae bacterium (assembly GCA_964495555.1). Taxonomy (GTDB): domain Bacteria; phylum Actinomycetota; class Actinomycetes; order S36-B12; family S36-B12; genus VGCC01. Next base: position 24,070 of record CAZBWA010000017.1, read on the forward strand.
CGACACCCTCACCGAGCCCCCGCTCCCCGAGCGGACCGCGATCCTGGCCTCCGACGGGTCCCTGCTGGCCACGCTCTACTACCAGAACCGCATCGAGGTCCCCTTCGAGAGCATCGCCCCGTCGATGCGCCAGGCGATCATCGCCATCGAGGACGCCCGCTTCCTCGACCACAACGGGGTCGACGTCCGCGGTATCGCCCGCGCCCTGGCCCGGAACACCTCCGCCGGCGGTATCCAGGAGGGCGCCTCCACATTGACGATGCAGTACGTCAAGAACGTGCTGGTGAATCAGGCGGCGACGCCGGAGGAACTCGAGGCGGCACGCGGGGACAACTCCGCGCGCAAGATCCGCGAGGTGCGCTACGCGATCGCTCTGGAGAAGCGCTACTCCAAGGAGGAGGTGCTCGCCCGCTACCTCAACATCGCCTACTTCGGATCCGGGGCCTACGGGGTCGAGGCCGCCGCCCGCCGCTACTTCGACACGTCCGCGGCCCGACTCACGCCCGTCCAGGCCGCAACCCTCGCCGGGATCGTCAAGCAGCCCACCGCCTACGACCCGCTGCGTAATCCCGAGCGCAGTCAGGAGCGACGCAACGTCGTGCTCACCCGGATGGCTAATCAGGGATACCTGACTCCGGAGGAGGCCGAGGAGTACTCGGCGATCCCGATCGAGGACACGCTGCGACCGCGCGCGGTGTCCAACGGCTGCACCTCGTCCTACGCGCCCTACTTCTGCGACTACGTGCTGCAGACCATCCGCACGGATCCCACGTTCGGTGCGACACCGGAGGAACGCGAGGCCTTCCTGCGGCGCGGTGGCTACACCATCCGCACCACACTCGATCCGGTGGCGCAGCGCGGCGCGACGGACGCGGTGAACTCGTTCATTCCGCCCGACGATCCCAGCCGCAAAGCAGCGGCCATCACCATGATCGAGCCGGGCACCGGAAACATCGTCGCGATGACGCAGAACCGCGAATGGGGGACGTCGGGAGTCGGGAAGACCGCCTACAACTACAACACCGGTAGCGACATGGGCGGAACGATCGGCATGCAGGCCGGGTCGACCTTCAAGATTTTCACCCTCGCTGCCGCCCTCGAGGCGGGTATCTCCCCCTACGAGGCGATCCCCTCACCGAGCCCCAACACGTTCCTGAACTTCGTCAACTGCGAGACGGGTGCGATCTTCCCGCCGGTGACCGTCAACAACAGCACCACGTCGGGGACGTTGACCATGGCGCAGGCCACCGCCTACTCGACGAACACGTACTTCATGGCGATCGAGGAGCGGGCAGGGATCTGCGCGGTGGCGGACGTGGCCGAGTCCGTGGGCGTCTACCGCGGGAACGGCGAACCCCTGAGCCGGGTGCCCTCGCTGACCCTGGGGTCCGTCGAGGTGACGCCGCTGGCGATGGCCAACGGCTACGCGACCTTCGCTGCCCACGGCGAGTACTGCCGCCCCACGTCGATCATCGACATCATCGACCGCGAGGGGAACTCCCTGCCCGTCCCCTCGGCCCAGTGCCGCCAGATGGTCGATCGTGCGGTCGCCGACTCGGTGACCGAGCTCCTCATCGGCGTCGTCGACGGGCCACTGCAGGGCCGCACGGGTGCGCGCATGTCCCTCGGTGATCGCCCGGCCGCGGGTAAGACGGGTACGACGAACGAGTCGGCGGCTGTCTGGTTCGCCGGCTACACGCCCCAACTCGCGGCGGCGGTGTGGGTCGGGGATCCGCGCGGTGGCTTCGCGTATCCGATGAAGGACATCACCATCAACGGCGTCTACTACAACCAGGTGTTCGGCGGCAGCCTTCCCGGCCCCATCTGGAAGCAGTCGATGCAGACCGCTCTCGCAGGAAAGCCGGCGTTGAACTTCTCCCTCGAGACCGGGCAGATCGGCTCCCTGACGAAGTTGCCGAAGATCCCGGATCTCAGCGGTCTCGTCGATCCCGAGGAGATCGCCGCGGTGCTCGCGGCGGAGGGCTTCGAGCTCGGCCCGATCAGTCAGGCCGATGGTCCGGGCGCACCCGGTGAGGTGATCGGGCAGGTGCCCGCGGCGGGTACGCGATCAGCACCGGGGACGTTGGTGACGGTCATCGTGTCGACCGGCATCAGTGTGGTTCCCGAGGTGCGCGGTGCACCCCTGCAGGACGCGACCACGCTGATGAGCAACGCCGGCTTCCAGGTCGTGTCCGTGCCGGCGAACGAACCGAATGTCGCGGTGGGGACGGTCATCGGCCAGTCGAACGAGGCGGGGACGCTCCTGCCCTACGGCACCGTCATCACGCTGACCGTTGCCGAGGGCGGTCCGAGTGCGGACACGTTCGACAACTCCGTGCCCGAGGGCACGTCGGCGTCGGGCTGATCACATACCGAGTGCGGATTTGACCATCGCGGCGACCTGACCGCCGTCAGCCTTGCCTTTCACCTGCGGCTGCACGATCTTCATGACCTGACCCATGGCAGCACCTCCGGTCGCACCACCGGCCGCCACCTCGGCGACGGCCGCCTCCACGATCGCGCGGACCTCGTCCTCGCCGAGTTGCTCGGGGAGATACCCCTCGATGACGACCAATTCGGCCCGCTCACGTGCGGCCAGTTCCGGTCGGTTGGCTGCGTCGTAGGCCTCGGCGGCTTCCTTGCGCTTCTTGGCCTCGCGCCCGAGCACGGTCACGACATCCTCATCGGTGAGGACCCGCGCGGACTTGCCGGAGACCTCCTCGTTCGTGATGGCGGTGAGCACCATGCGCAATGTGCTGGAGCTGACTTCGTCACGGGCCTTCATGGCCGTGGTCAGATCCCCCTGGAGGCGGTCCTTCATGC
>CAZBWA010000018.1:0-26833 GCA_964495555.1 uncultured Bifidobacteriaceae bacterium
CGGGTCATCACCCGTTGATTCACGCCATGCTCCTGATTCCGATGCGGGAGTAGCCTTCCCGCGTGACGGTGCCCGTGCAGCAGAGAGTATTCCTCGCCCGGTTGGCGGGGATGGGTGTCTTCGATGCCCAAGGGGACCAGGTGGGCAAGGTCCGCGACGCCATCGTCGTTCTGCGCGCCGGCGCGAACCCCCCGCGCCTTACCGGACTCGTCGTGGAGGTCCCGCCCCGCCGTCGAATCTTCGTCCCGATGACCAAGGTCAGTTCGATCGACGTCGGTCAGATCATCGTCTCCGGGGCGTTGAACCTGCGGCGCTTCGAGCAGCGTTCGAACGAGACGCTCGTCATTGCCGAACTCCTCGACCGGAACGTCACCCTCATCGAGACCTCGGACCACGTGACCGTCCTCGACATCGGAGTTGAGTTCACCCGCACGCGGGACTGGTTGGTCAGTCAACTCTTCGTGCGACGTGGCGGCGGGGGCCTACGCCGCCGCGGCGAGAAGTTCATCGTCGACTGGGAGGAGATCAGCGGTCTGTCCCTTCCCAATCCGGAACAGCCTGCTGAGCAATTGATCGCCACACTCGACACGATGTTGGCAGCCGACGTCGCGAGCGTCCTGCACGAACTACCCACCGCGCGCCGGCTCGATGTCGCGAGATCCCTCGACGACGAACGCCTGGCCGACATCCTCGAAGAGCTCCCCGAGGATGACCGCGTCGAGATCATGCAGCAGTTGGAAGCCGAGCGTGCGGCGGACGTGCTCGAGGAGATGGACCCGGACGACGCCGCGGACCTCATCTCCGAACTCCCACCGGACACCGCGGAACTGCTCCTCCAGCGGATGGAGCCGGACGAGGCCGAGGACATCCGCCGCCTGCTGACCTACGACGACTTCTCTGCTGGCGGCATGATGACGACCGAGCCGGTGATCCTCCCGCCCGATGCCACCGTTGCCGACGCCCTCGCCGAGGTGCGGAACCCGGACCTGTCCCCCGCCCTCGCATCCCAGGTGTACGTGTGCCGGCAGCCCACGGAGACTCCGACGGGGCGCTACCTCGGCACCTGTCACTTCCAGAGGCTGCTGCGTGAACCGCCCTCCACATTGGTGTCCGCAGTGCTCGACACCAACCTCGAGCCCATGCTGCCCACCGCGCCGCTGTCTGTGGTCACGCGCTCATTCGCCGCATACAACCTCGTGGCGCTCCCCGTCGTCGACGACGCCGGTCATCTGGTGGGTGCCGTCACCATCGATGACGTCATCGATCACATGCTGCCCGAGGACTGGCGCGAGACCCTCACCCCCGGGACTGCCGATGGCTAGGAACCGCGTCGACCAGCCACTGGACCGCAGTCTGAGCGTGCGGCCTTCTGTCGACTCCGAACGCTTCGGACGGCTCTCCGAGCGCGTGGCCCGCTACATCGGCTCCTGGGCGTTCATCGCGTGGATGACCGTCGTGATCATCATCTGGATCCTGCTCAACGTGTTCGGACCCGACTACCTGCGCCCCGACGAGTACCCCTTCATCTTCCTGACACTGCTGCTCTCCCTGCAGGCCTCCTACGCCGCCCCGCTCATCCTGCTCGCGCAAAACCGACAGACAGACCGTGATCGCGTGCAGTACCAGGAAGATCGGGAGCGCACTGAGCGGATCTTGGCCGACAGCGACTACATGGCGCGAGAGATCTCCTCACTGCGCAGCAGCCTCGGAGACCTTGCCACGCGCGACTACGTCCGGTCCGAACTACGCGACCTCCTTGACGAAGTCCTCGAGCGCATCGATCGTCTCGAGGAGCGACAGGGACATGCCGGTCCCACAGATCCTCACTAGCATCACTACATGACCCAACCCGATCTCGACGCGGTCTCCGCTGCCCTGGCCACGGTCCATGACCCCGAGATCAACCGCCCCATCACCGACCTCGGGATGCTCAAGAGTGTCGAGATCGTGGGCGACGGCATCGTCGAAGTAGGCGTCTACCTCACCGTCTCCGGGTGCCCGATGCGCGGGACGATCCAGGAGCGCGTCATCGACGCGGTGATGAAGGTGCCGAACGTCAGGCGCGTGGACGTCCACCTCGACGTCATGAACGATGAGCAGCGCACCGCACTGAAGACGAAACTACGGGGTGGGGCGGCCAAGGAGATCGTCTTCACCCAGCCGGGCAACACCACGCGCATCTTCGCGATTGCCTCCGGCAAGGGCGGGGTCGGGAAGTCCTCCGTGACAGCCAACGTCGCCGTGGCCCTCGCACAACGCGGTCTGACGGTGGGCCTCCTCGATGCCGACGTCTACGGCCACTCGATCCCACGCATCCTCGGCATCACCCATCCCCCGACGATGGTCGAGGGAATGTTGATGCCGCCCCAGGGCTACGGCGTCCGCGTCATCTCGATGCTGTCCTTCAAGCCGGGTGGGATCGAGACCCCCGTCGCCTTCCGCGGTCCGATGCTGCACCGCGCCCTCGAGCAGTTCCTGTCCGACGTCTGGTGGGGGGACCTGGACGTTCTCCTCCTCGACCTCCCACCGGGAACCGGAGATATCGCCATCTCGACGGCCCAACTCCTCCCGCAGGCCGAGATCATCGTCGTCACGACACCACAGTCCGGCTCGGCCGACGTCGCGGTGCGCGCGGGGACCCTGGCAGCCCAGACGCACCAGAAGGTGCTCGGCGTTGTAGAGAACATGGCGGGGTTCCCCTGCCCACACTGCGGCGAGCCCCTGGATCTCTTCGGAGTCGGAGGGGGCGACCTGGTGGCCGAGCGCCTCACGCGCGCGTTGGGGACCGAGGTGCCCGTGCTGGGACGAATCCCCTTCGACCCGCGGCTGCGCGAGGGTGGGGACAGCGGTCATCCCCTCGTGATCGACCATCCGGAAGCGCCCGCGTCGCAGGCCTTGAAACACATCGCGCAATCCCTCGCGTCTCGACCGCGCGGTCTGGCCGGTGTGAACCTGAACATCTCCCCGGCCTAGCCGAGGTCGGGGTCGAACGGCACCGGCCCGACGGCGCCGGTTCGCTTCGCGCGCGGCTGCTCCTCGTCGAGCAGGCTTCCGGCCCAGCGCTTGGGATGAAGATCGCGCAGTTCCTTGACCGCACCCACGGTGTCCGACAAGTCGAGACCGGCGGAGTCCGCGAGGTCGGTCTTCGCATTCGCTGCCATCGCGCGGATCTGACGCATCCAGCGCCCCGCATCGGCGGCCGCCTTCGGAAGTCGATCGGGACCGAAGATCAGGAGGCCGACGACGGCAAGGACGAGGATCTCGCCGATGCCGATGTCGAACATGCGATCAGGGTACGCGGCCTAGCCGAGGGTGTCCGAGGCTCCCAGGACCAAGGTGACCGACTCCTCACGTCCGTTGCGCAGGAATGTCAACGTGACCGAGTCCCCGGGGGCGAAGCTGCGCACGGCGACGACGAGCTCGGTGGCATCTCGGGCGGTGCGCCCCTCGATGCCGGTGATGACATCTCCCGGCTTCAACCCGGCTTGATCGGCCGGACCGTCGCCCGTGACTTCCCGGATCCGCGCTCCCTCACCAGTGAAGGATGTGTCGAGCGTGACTCCGATGATCGGTGTCGTCGACTGCCCGGTGTCGATGATCTCGTCGGCAATGCGCTTGGCCGAGTTGATAGGGATGGCGAAGCCCAGTCCGATGGAGCCACCCTCACCCGTGAACGACTGCACGACGGTGGCGATCGCGGAGTTGATCCCGATCACTTGGCCCGCGAGGTTGAGGAGCGGTCCTCCGGAGTTCCCGGGATTGATCGCTGCGTCGGTCTGGATCGCGTTGATGTAGGACATATCGCCGACGCCACCCGCGGTCACGGGCCGATCGCGGGAGCTGATGATGCCCGAGGTCACGGTTCCTTCGAGTCCGAGCGGGGCGCCGATGGCGATGGCCGCATCCCCGACGGCGACCGAATCGGAATCACCCAGGGCGACCACCGGGAGATCGCCTGCATCCACCTTCAGTACCGCGAGGTCGTAGGACCGGTTGCGGCCCACGATCGTCGCGGGGGTGCTCTCCCCGTCGGAGAAGTAGACAGTGAGTTTCCCGCCATCGGCGGCGGGCGCTGCGACGTGATTGTTGGTCAGGATGTATCCATCGGGACGGATGATGAAGCCCGAACCGCTGCCCGAGCCATCGCTCCCCTCGACCTCGATGGACACCACGGTGGGCAGGACCTGGCTCACGATCTGACCGATCGGCGTGCGCGCGTCGACCACAGGCGTCTGGGCCTGCGGCTGCGCCTGGTCCTGATCCTGCGTCGGCGCGGCCATCGAGGCATCGGCGTCGTCGACGGCGCTGCCGAGGATGTAGCCGCCCAGTCCCGCGACCCCGCCGACGATCACCGACACCAGGGTCGCGACGATGACGACGCCGATCCATCCCGGTCCACGCCGCGGGGGCGCAGGTGGAGGCGGCGGAGCGGACGTGACGAACATCGGCCGCGGCATCAGGGGATCGGACATGGAACCTCGTTCGGGGGGATGGTCGCGCCGATGGACTGCGCAGCGTCAGACGACCACGGTACGGGACGTTAGGCTCGCGTGCAGCGGCACCCACCCGAGGGAGACTTCATGAGCACTCCGATCACGGCGCAGGCGTGGGAATTCGCCGACTCGTGGGTCGATGAGAACGAGACGCAGCGCCGAGCCCGGGACCGTTCGACCGAACTCGGCGTCGAGGCGGTGTCCCCCGCGGCGGCCTCGGCCTTGCGACTGCTCGCCTCGGCCATTTCCGCCCAGGCCATCGTGGAGATCGGCACGGGTGCGGGGGTGTCCGGTGCCGCACTGCTCGCGGGGATGACGCACGGCGGCGTCCTGACCACCATCGACATCGAGGCGGAGAGCCAGCGCGCGGCGAAGGAGACCTTCACCGAACTCGGTCACAGCCCGTCCCGCGCGCGGCTGATCACCGGCCGGGCCCTCGACGTCCTTCCCCGGATGTCGGACGGTGCCTACGACCTCGTCGTTGTCGATGGAGATCGGGCCGAGTACCCGGCCATCGTGACCCAGGCCAAGCGGCTCCTGCGCATCGGGGGCCTTCTCGTGCTCTGCGGGATGCTCGGCCCATCGGGGATCGCCGATCCCTCGCGACGCGACCTGGACACGGCCGCCCTGCGGGACGCGGCAGCGATGATCGAACATGACGAGGATTTCGTGCCCGCTCTGATGACGGTCGGGACGGGGCTCCTCGTGGCCCTTCTGGTGCGCCGCTCGGAGGAGGCCGGGGCCTAGCCGGGGACGGCGGCGAGCAGGGCGTCTCCGAGGTCCTTGACCTCGGTGGCATTGAGCTCGACGACGAGACGGCCGCCACCCTCCAGGGGAACACGCATCACGTAACCGCGGCCCTCCTTGGTGACCTCGAGCGGACCATCGCCCGTTCTCGGCTTCATCGCGGCCATGTGAACCCCTTCCTGGCTGCGAATTCCCGAGGAATTCCGCAGCGAAGGCACCATTATCCCGCGAGGCGTAGGGGGGCGCTCGGCAGGGTCCCGGTCTCCACGAGGCGGGCAAAGGCGCGCAGGGACTTCTTCACCCCGGCGGTGAAGGCCGGTCGTACGAAGGGCCAGCCGACGGCTCCCAGCGTCCCCAGGGGGAGTTCGAGGTCTTCGGACCAGACGAATCGCGAGCGCCGGCCGGGCAGGGCAAGGACCTCCATGGCGCCCGTCCCCTTCACCACCCTGCCGGTGTGCACGACGTCGACGCGGTAGGGCGGATCCCACCGGGTGATGACCATCGTGTCCCAGAAACCGAGCCGCCCAGCCCCGGTCCAGGCCGCGAGCTCCGAGCCGACCGAGGCTCCGTCACCCGCGGTCACCTTCACCTGGGTGCCGAGCATCCACCGACCCTGCTCGGACCATTGGGTGAGAGCCGCGAACACCGCCTCGGGAGGGGCGGCCACGACGACGTCCAAGCTGAGGTGCGAGACGTGGGTGGTCATCGCCCCTCCAGTTCCCGGATGCGTGCGCGCAGGGACTCGATCTCGGAGTCGACCTCATCCATCCGATAGCCCCGAACCACGACGTCGAAGCCCTCGGGGCGCGCGTCCCGGGCGGGCGCGGACAGGGTGTCCGACCACCGGGTGCGCGACCACCACCAGAAGGCGGCGCCGATAGCGCAGATGAGGAGTAGGGCGAAGACGATGGCCATCCCAGCATTAAACCGGGTTGCCGGGGGCGACGCAGAGTGACTAGGGTAGGATTATTGAACATTCAACTACTTTGAAAGGATCGACATGGCCGACCTGTCCGCCACCACCGGGACCTGGGTGATCGACCCGACCCACACCACGATCGGATTCACCGTCCGCCACGCGATGATCGCCAAGGTACGCGGCGAGTTCGCGGACTTCTCCGGCTCGATGACCCTCGATGGGGCAAACCCGTCGGCCAGCACGGCCGAGCTCGTCGCGCAGACCGCCAGCATCGCGACCGGGAACGCCGACCGTGACGGTCACCTGAAGTCCCCCGACTTCCTCGACGTTGCCACCTTCCCCACGCTCACCTTCACGAGCACCGGCGTGCGCCCGGACGGCGACGATTTCATCGTGACCGGCGACCTCACGCTGCACGGTGTCACGAAGTCCGTCGATGTCGAGTTCGAACTGGTCGGCATCAGCCAGGACCCCTTCGGCAACACCCGCATCGGGTTCGAGGGCGAGGCCACTATCAACCGCAAGGACTTCGGCCTGGTGTGGAACGCCGCACTGGAGACCGGCGGCGTCCTCGTGAGCGACGAAGTCAAGCTCACCCTCGACGTCGAGGCGATCAAGCAGGCGTAGTCGTGAGCCAGGTGCGCAGGCGCTGTTCCACCTCGCGCACCTGGTCCACCGCCACGGCCTCGTCGGCGTGGTGGGCTAGCGAAGGGTCCCCCGCACCGAAGTTCAGTGCCGGGATCCCCAGCGCACTGAACCGCGCGACATCGGTCCAGCCGAATTTCGGTTGTGGAGTGGCGCCCATGGCAGCCACGAAACGGGCGACGAGATCGTTGTCGAGACCCGGACGCGCACCCGGCGCAGAGTCCACGACGGTCACCGTCGCGTCGGGAACCACGTGCGCGACGAAGGACTCCACGAACGCACGCGCCTGCTCCTCGTTCCGATGCGGGGCGAAGCGGAAGTTCACCGTCACCACGCACTCATCGGGGACCACGTTTCCCGCCACCCCACCGCGAATCCCCACCGCGGTAAGCCCCTCGCGGTAGCGCAGTCCGTCGACGACGGGTTGCTCGGCCTCGAAGCCGTCCAGCGCTGCGAGGAGCGCGTGCGCGCCGTGAATGGCGTTACGTCCCTGCCATGCACGCGCGCTGTGCGCACGCGCACCGTGGACGGTGACTTCCGCGCGAAGCGTCCCCTGGCAACCCGCCTCGATCGACCCGTTGCTCGGCTCCATGAGGATCGCGACATCGCACGCCAGGAGGCCGGGCTGCTCCCGCAGCACCCGCCCCAAGCCGTTGCGGTCGGCCTCCACCTCCTCGCAGTCGTAGAAGACGTACGTGACGTCCACGACCGGATCGGACACCTGAACCGCGGCCCGCACCGCGATGGCCACGTTCGCCTTCATATCCACCGCACCCACGCCTCGGAGGAGTCCGTCACGAACGGAAGCGATCGCGTTCCCAAGGGGCGGGACCGTGTCAAGGTGGCCACCGAGGAGGACGCGATGCGGGGCGCCCGTGTCGGTGCGCGCGACGATCGTGTGACCACTGCGTTCCACCCTCAGGTGTGATGCACCGCGAAGCACGGACTCGACGGCATCGGCGATCGACTCCTCATCCCCGGACACACTGGGGATGTCGATCAGCTGGCAGGCAAGGTCGATCACGTCTCCATCGGGATCGAGCGCCACATCGCTACGGTAGTGCGATGCGCTCCGCATCCGGCCTGGGCCTAGCCACCGTCGCCGACGGAGTTGTCCTCGACGTCTGGTACCCGGCTCCCACCCTGGGGACCACCCCGACCGACGTCGCCGGTCTCGACTCGGGCATCACGCACGACGAGCTGCGCGGGGTGGAGGTGCAGACGGTGCGCGCCGTCATCGACGATCTCGACGCCGCACCGGGCGATACAGCCGATGCCTACCTGCGCTTGCACCTGCTCTCCGCGCGCCTCGCCGCTCCACGCAGCCTGAACCTCGACGGCATCTTCGGCCTCCTGCCGTTGGTCGCCTGGACGTCCCTGGGCCCGGTGGCCGTCGATCGTCTGATGCAGGTGCGCCTGCGGGCCCGGGCACGCGGAAGCCACCTGACCGTGTTCGGCATCGATCGCTTCCCGCGGATGATCGACTACGTCGTGCCGAGCGGAGTGCGCATCGCCGACGCGGACCGAGTGCGCCTCGGCGCGCATCTCGCCGAGGGCACGGTCGTGATGCACGAAGGATTCGTGAACTTCAACGCGGGGACACTCGGCACCTCGATGGTCGAGGGTCGCATCTCGGCAGGAGTGGTGGTCGGACACGGCTCGGACATCGGCGGGGGTGCATCGATCATGGGAACGCTCTCCGGCGGCGGGACCGAGGTGATCAGCATCGGCACGGGCTGTCTCATCGGAGCGAACGCCGGTGTCGGCATCTCCCTCGGTGACGAGTGCATCGTCGAGGCCGGGCTCTACGTCACGGCCGGTTCGAAGATCGCCCTGCCGGACGGATCCGTCGTGAAGGCCCGCGAGTTGTCGGGTGCGAGCGGGCTGCTCTACCGACGCAACTCGAGCTCCGGAGCGATCGAGGCAACCCCACGGTCAGGGCAGTGGTCGGGTTTGAACTCGGTCCTGCACGCGACGGACTAGCGGTCACCGAGCGGGACGTAGTCCCGCAGTACCTCTCCGACATAGACCTGGCGCGGACGGCCGATCTTCGTGGTCGGGTCGTTGATCATCTCGTTCCACTGGGCGATCCACCCCGGGAGTCGACCGAGGGCGAACATCACGGTGAACATGCGCGTGGGGAATCCCATCGCCTTGTAGATGAGACCTGTGTAGAAGTCCACATTCGGGTACAGCTTGCGCTCGATGAAGAACTCATCCGCCAAAGCCACTTCCTCGAGTCGCAGTGCGATTTCCAGGAGCGGATCGTCCACCTTGAGCTGATCGAAAACCTCATAGGCGGTCTTCTTGACGATCGCGGCCCGCGGGTCGTAGTTCTTGTAGACACGATGGCCGAACCCCATCAGCCGGATTCCGTCCTCGCGGTTCTTCACCCTCTGGACGAAGCCCTCCACACCCTCGTCGGATTCGTGGATGAGGGCGAGCATCTCCAGGACCGCCTGGTTGGCCCCGCCATGCAACGGCCCGAAGAGCGCGTTGATGCCGGCAGATACCGAGGCGAAGAGGTTGGCGTGCGAGGAGCCGACCATGCGCACCGTCGACGTCGAGCAGTTCTGCTCGTGGTCGGCGTGCAGGATGAACAACTGGTCCAGTGCGCGCACGATGACCGGGTCCGGTACGTACTCCTCCGCCGGCACACCGAAGGTCATGCGCAGGAAGTTGGCGACGAACCCGAGGTTGTTGTCCGGGTAGAGGTACGGCTGGCCCACGGACTTCTTGTAGGCGTAGGCGGCGATCGTGGGCACCTTGGCCAGCAGGCGGATCATCGAGATGTGCACCTGCTCGGGATCGAACGGGTCCAGGGAGTCCTGGTAGAAGGTCGACAACGCCGAGACGGCCGAGGACAGGACCGGCATCGGATGCGCATCCCGTGGGAATCCGTCGAAGAACATGCGGAGTTCCTCGTGGAGCATCGTGTGCTTGGTGATGGACGACTCGAACTCGTCGAGTTGCTGGACCGTCGGCAATTGGCCGTAGTTCAGGAGGTAGGCGGTTTCGAGGAACGTCGACCGCTCCGCCAACTGCTCGATGGGGTACCCGCGGTAGCGCAGGATCCCGGCGTCTCCGTCGATGTAGGTGATCGCGGACGAGCAGGACGCCGTGTTGAGGAACCCATGGTCGAGGGTGACGTGACCGGTGTCCTTCAGCAGTGGAGCGATGTCGATACCCCGCTCGCCGACTGTGGAATCGACCTCCGCCAGCGGCAGGTCACCGCCCGGATAGTTCAGCCTGTACTCGCTCACACACCCCTCCTAGCGCGAGCGTACCGACGCGTCACGGGTGATTCGGCGGGAGCCCCGGTCCGCGACCGGACTCACATGGTCAGCCGCGCCACGACCTCGTCGATGTGCGCGTCCGTTGCGGTCAGCGCGATTCGCACATGCCTGGCGCCCTGCGGGCCGTAGAACTCCCCCGGCGTCACGAGGACCCCCCGATCGGCGAACCAGTCGACGACCTCCCAGCAGGGTTGATCACGTGTCGCCCACAGGTAGAGACCGGCCTCGCTGTGATCGATGGTGAACCCGGCCTGCAGCAGGGCATCGCGCAGCACGGTGCGACGACGCTCGTAGCGGGCGCGCTGCACCTCGACGTGGGCGTCGTCGGAGTAGGCGGCGACGGCCGCGTGCTGGACGGGCGAGGGGACCATCTCCCCGAGGTGCTTGCGCCGCTCGAGCAGGGGGCCGACGAGGTCGGGGTCACCGGCGAGGAAGCCGAACCTGTATCCGGCCATCGTCGACCGCTTGGACAGGGAGTGCACGGCCAGAACCCCGCTCAAGTCTCCCCCGTTGACATCGGGGTGCAGGACGGACACGGGGCGGGCATCCCATCCCAGTTCGATGTAGCACTCATCGCTCAGGATCGGGATGCCACGGTCGCGCGCGACGCTGACGATCTCGGCCATGCGCTCGGCGGACAGGACCCGGCCCGTGGGGTTGGACGGTGAGTTGATCCAGACAGCACCGGCGCCGGGGACGTCCTCGGGTCGATCGGTGGCCACGACGTCCAGGCCCGCAGCGACGCCGCCGACGGCGTACGTCGGGTACGCGACCTCGGGGACGACGAGGGTTCCGGACACACCCATCACCCACGGCAGGGTCGCGATCGCCTCCTTCGAGCCGATCGTCGGGAGCACAGAGACTCCACCGACGCCGGAGAGTCGACGCTCGATCCAGCCCTGGATCGCCTCCCGCAGCGACTCGAGTCCCGCGGTGGTCGGGTACCCGGGCGCATTCGCGTGCGCCGTCAGGGCATCAGTGATCACCGCAGGCGTGGGATCGACGGGGGTGCCGATCGACAGATCGACGAGGCCGTGCGCGGAGGCCCGCGCACGCGCGGGAGCGAGGGTGTCCCAGGGGAAGTCCGGGAGCCGCTCCCAGTTCAAGATCAGTGGTCGTGCTGCTGCGGCGGCACGTTGGCCAGGATGCCCGCGTCGAACGACTGGGGTCCGAGCTTGGCGGCACCGCCGGGTGACCCGAGGTCGGCGAAGAACTCCGCATTGGCCGCGGTGTAGTCGGCCCACTCATCCGGGACGTCGTCCTCGTAGAAGATCGCCTCGACCGGGCAGACAGGTTCGCAGGCGCCGCAGTCCACGCACTCATCGGGCTGGATGTAGAGCATCCGATCGCCCTCGTAGATGCAATCGACGGGACATTCCTCGATGCACGCCTTGTCCTTGAGATCGATACACGGGAATGTGATGACGTACGTCATCGCGAGCCTCCGAAAGTCCGAGCCGGTGCAGGTCCGCCCTGCGCGTCTCACCGTACACGGAGGGTGCGCGTCGGGGCGCTTAGGCTGACCGGGTGCGCCTCTATGACACCGTGGCTCGCGCGACGGTGCCCATCGAGCCGATCACTCCCGGCGCCCTGCGCATCTACGCCTGCGGGCCCACCGTCTACCGGGACGCCCACGTCGGGAACATGCGGACCTTCCTGGTCACCGACCTGATCGCCCGAGTGGCCCGCGACGAGGGCCTTCGGACGCGCGTGGTCCAGAACATCACGGACGTCGGGCACATGGCCGACGACACCGGACTGGGAGGCGTGGACGAGGGCCAGGGGGGTGCCGAGGATCGGGTGGTGCGCGAGGCGGAGTCGAGCGGCACCTCGGCCTACGACATCGCGCGCCGCTACGAGGCGGCCTTCCATCGCGACCTGGCCGCGCTGAACATCCATCCGGCCGACGAGTACCCGCGCGCCAGCGACTGGATCGACTCCATGATCGACCTCATCGGGACGTTGATCTCCTCGGGTCACGCCTACGTCGGGGACGACGGATCGGTCTACTTCGACGTCTCGTCGGTACCGGACTACGGGCGGATCAGCGGGAACCGGATCGAGGATCTGCGCGCGGGTCACAAGTTCGATGCGGACACCCCTACCGCCAAGCGCTTCCACGCCGACTGGGCATTGTGGAAGCACGCGGGCGAGACACGAACGCAGATGGTGTGGGAGACACCGTGGGGCCGTGGCTTCCCCGGCTGGCACATCGAGTGCAGCGCCATGAGTCTCACGTTGCTCGGTCCACGGATCGACATCCACACCGGAGGCATCGACCTGCGTTTCCCGCACCACGAGGACGAGCGGGCGCAGAGCAACTCCGCCGTGGGACACGAGGTCGTCAACACGTGGGTGCATGCCGAGCACCTGCTGTTCGACGGGCGCAAGATGAGTAAGTCCGCAGGGAACGTCGTCCTGGTGGCGGACGTGGAGGAACGGGGCATCGACCCACTCGCACTGCGACTCGCCTTCCTCCAGCATCGCTACCGGCAGCAGATGAACCTCACCTGGCAGGTCATCGAGGGGGCTGCGACGACGCTGACGCGATGGCGCACCCGTGTGGCCGGGTGGGCTGCATCCCCCTCACGTCCCATCGCCGACGACTGGCGGGAGGAGTTCCGTGCCGCGGTGCGCGATGACCTCGACACCCCGCGCGCCCTCCAGGTGCTCCACGCCGTGGAACGCGAGGCTGGCGAGGATGGTGCGAAGTTCGAGTTCTTCGCCTACGCCGATCGCATCCTCGGCCTCGACCTCGTGCGTGATGTGGGCAGGACGATCACGGTCCCCGAGGATGTCGCTGCACTGGTGGAGCAGCGCATCGCGGCACGAACCGCCAAGGACTGGGCCCTCTCGGATGCGCTCCGGGATCAGATCACCGCACGGGGCTTCCAGGTCATCGACGGACCGACGGGCCCATCGGTCCAACCGCTCTAGGCGGCCGGAGTATTGACGAACTCGTTCGGCGGCAGTGCTGGGGCCGCCGGATCTGTCGGTGGCGAGGGGGGCACCTCGCTGAACGGATCGTCCTCGATGACGAATTCGTCGTCGTCCTTGCCCTTCTTGACACCGCACTTCACCTGCGGAGCGGGGCGATAGGACGTGCTGAATGTCTCGCGCTTGACCTCCGTGCCGTCGTTGTAGAACACACGGTCCACGTCGATGTTGAACCCGTCGACACCCGACTGCTCGAGGCAGCCATCCTTGACCTTGCGCTTCTTCTCGATGACGGAGTAGGGGCGAATATTCGTCTTCGGTCCGAACTCCGCCTTGATCTCGTCGTAGACCCGCGTGCCCCAGAACGTCACTTTCAAGGACGTGTTGGACATCTTCGTCGTGATGAAGACCGCATTCGGCGTGTTATTGCGGAACTGCATATCGAACAAGCCCCACGCCACCGTCGCCTCGAGGCCCGGCTGGTAGCGACTGATGTAGATCGAGTGCGCACGGGTGCTCACCTGCTCCATGCCGGCGAAGAACGCCGCCGTCCACATCGCCGTCGCCGATGCCGAGACACCACCACCCTGCTGCTCCTCGAAGATCCCACCCGGCCCGATCACGAACCCACGGGTGTAGCCGTTCTCCGGGGTGCGCTCCTTGATGATCTCGTTCATCGAGAACACCTCACCGGGCATCAGGAGCGTCCCATTGATGTACTCGGCCGCCTGACCGATGTTCTGGACGCGGTAGGCCGCGTATGGGAAGTTCTGGGTGAAGGTCGAGAGCTTCTCGGTGACCCCGAGTTGCTGCGCCTCCTCCGTGGTCAACTCCGGTTCGCGGACTCCGAACGACACCGTGACGTCGCGGGCGCTTCCGGTCTCGCCGAGAACCCCGGCAACGGCCGTGGCCAACTCCCCGTCCTCGATCCCCCGGCCCACCAGGGAGGGCACCACGATGGGCACGCCCTTGGTGATCTTGAAGGTGGCATCCCGTCCGGGAGTCTCGACCTCCGCAAGCTGATCGGCGATGGACTCGTGCAGGACCGCACCGTCGAGGACGGGAACCAACTCACCGCCCTCGCGGGTGAAGCTCAGCGCCTTCACGATCGCCGACGCAGGGATGGTCGCGGTAACGCCGCCAGCACGTACGGTGACCGGTTCGGCGATCGCGTTCTTGGCCAGCGCGCGGGCGCGTTGGGCGGCCTCGTCGGTGACCTGGGGTGACACGGTGGTCAGCGGCAGTTCGAGATCCTCGCGTGGCGCCAGCAATCGGTCGAGGAGTAGTGCGCGCGTCTCCGCCTGATCGAGTTGTACGCCGGGCACACCCGGGGTGAGCGTCGCCTTACCGCCCGACACGCTCAGGGTCGGCTCGGTCGGCACGGTGTCGATCGCGCGCGCCAGGGTGGCGATCTCCGCGTCCAACAGCGTGTCGTCGACGGCCACGATCGGGGTGAGCTCGCGCTCACCGAAGCGGTCACTCCAGGCCTGCGTCGGATTCCACGTCCGACCGATCGCCTGGTCGACCGTGGCCGGCAGCCGCACCCGCAGTCCAAGTTCCTTCGGGCTGACCCGGAAGCTCTGGTCGCCGGCGATGAGGGTGAAGTGCTTGCGGGCGTCCGCACCGACCCGGCGCTGCAGGGTCTCGACGGCCTCCTGGCGGGTCAACCCGCCGATGGGGATCCCGGACACGGACGTTCCCGGGTGCACTCCCGCGCTGACGCCCAAGACGAGCCAGAAGTACGCCGCAGCCACGACGACGATCCCGACGGCCACGCCGATGATCGCGTAGCGGGCTGCCGCGGGCATACGCGCCCGATGCTCAGACAACCCCCGACCTCCCGACGTGACGACATACCGATGCTATGCGTTGCCGCGCGCAGCCCCGCGTCAGGCTCCGACGTGCGTGGTCGGGCCCGGGTTCCGCAGGCGCGCCGGGAGCGTGGCCAGCATCGCCCCCGCGATCACGGTGGCGAGGAGATACACCCACTGACGGGCACCCGACGAGAGCGCGATGTCACCGGAGGGTGACTCTGTCGCCAAGGCGACGGTGGCGCCGAGCCACCCGAGCAGGACGCCCCACCCCGCCCAGCGGGTGCTGGTACCCACGACAGCGCCGCGCACCACGATCAGCGTGCCCAGGCTCGCGACGATCGCCCCCCAGGGCAGCGAGACCCCCGAGCCCTCGAGGAGGACCCGTTGGGCCTGGAGGAAGGCGCCGACCAGACCGAGGATCGCACCGACGAACATCCCGATCAGGACGGCCGCAGACCTCACGTGGTCCGGACTCCCGCGAAGAGATCGGTCTCCGGTTGCGCCAAGGAGTACGTGACGCCGTCTCCGCCGCGCACCAAACGGAAGTACTCGACCCCGAAGCCCTTGGACCCGAGATTGTTCGAGAGGGCGAAGAACCCTTCCTGCACGTTCACCTGGGTGGCGTGCGCGGCGAGGGCGGCCATCTTGCGCGGGAGGAACTCGCGCCCGTCGATCATCGTCGTCACGACATCGTCGGGACACGCAAAGTTGATGTCATCGGGATTCATGGAGGTGAACTCGTCATCCATCCCGAGCGCCTTGAGTTCCTCGATGCCTTCGACGATGACGCTGCGGGGCATCGCCGTCCAGTACACCTTCTCGACGGTCCACGCGGGCCCGAGGTCCGGACGGAAGGTCGGGCTCTCCGCGAGGCTGACGGCGTAGTGAGTGACGCGGTGAGCCTGGATGTGATCGGGATGGCCGTAGAGACCGAAGTCGTCATAGGTCACCGCAACCTGGGGGCGGATCTCGCGGATGATCGCGACGAGCTCCGCGGCCGCCTCGAGCAGGTCCGCACGCCAGAACGCCTTCGGATTCTCGTTAGCGGGGGTGCCGATCATCCCCGAGTCGCGGAACCGGCCGGGACCCCCGAGGAATCGGAAGTCGGAGACCCCGAGCTCGGCCATGGCATTGGACAGCTCCGTGATGCGGTGCTCCCCGAGTTGATCCTGCTGGTCAGCTGCGAGATGGGAGAGCTCGGGCGTGAGGATCTCGCCCTCCTCACCCAGGGTGCAGGTGACCAGCGTGACGTGTGCGCCCTCCTCCACATACTTGGCAAGCGTCACGCCCGTGCCGATGCTCTCGTCGTCCGGATGCGCGTGGACGATGAGCAGGCGGCGGTCGGCGTCGATCACGACAGCAGACTACGGCGCATGCGGCAGCATGGGCGCGTGGACACCTTCCCCCGCCAGAAGGCACTGACCCGCGGTTTCCGCCTCGGAATCCCCCGCTCCTTCCGCGTCGCCGAAGATCGCGTGGTCTTCGTGCGCAGTGCAGGTGCGCGCACACCCGCGGGCGACCTCTGGGTCATGCGGGAGTCGGATGGATGGCGCGAGGTGCGCCTCGTCGACTCCGCGGACCTCGCACGCCACGGGCGCACGCTCGATCCGCGGGAGGCTTCGCGGCGCGAGAGATTGCGCGAGGTCACCACCGGGATCACGGATTTCTCCGCCGACACGGGGGCCCGTCACGTCGCCTTCACGCTGGATGGGGCACTCCACCGTGTGGACACCACGACAGGTCGTACCCAACACATCCCGCACTCCGATGCGGTGATCGATCCGCGCATCTCCCCTGACGGGGCTCGCATCGCGTTCGTCTCGTCCCATGCACTGCATGTGGCCGATGCGGATGGGACCGTCAGGTGTCTCGCCGAACCGGAATCACCGACCGTCGTCTACGGGCTCGCGGACTTCATCGCCGCGGAGGAACTCGATCGCCATCGAGGGACGTGGTGGTTCTCCGACTCGGAGACGCTGCTCGTGGAACGCAGTGATGACGCAGATGTCCCCGTGCGATGGATCGGTGATCCTGCGCAACCCGAGCGTGAACCCGTCGCCCACCGCTACCCACAGGCTGGTCACGACAACCCGACGGTCGGCTTGCATGTCATCGGTCTCGATGGTCGGCGCGCGGAGGTGCACTGGGATCACGAGACGTACCCCTACCTCGCCACCGTGCACCCCACGGAGGGCTCCTCGATGGTCGTCAGCGTGCTGTCCCGCGATCAGCGTGAACAACTCGTGTTCTCCGTCGATGTGCACGGGCGCGTGACCGAGCGCGCACGTCGCACGTGCGATCCCTGGATCACGCTGGTGCCCGGCGTCCCACGCGAGGCAGGCGACGGGGCCTTACTCGAGGTCCTGCCTGACTCCGGCGCCTTCCGCCTCTGCCGGGACGGGGTGCCGATCACTCCCGTCGACCTGCAGATCGACGCACTCGGGAGCGCGGACGAGGGCGGGTACGTCGTGGGGGCGCAACCCGACCCGACCGTGCGCGCGGTCGCCCATGTGACGCCCGGGGGCCACCTGACGTGGTTGACGCCGACCGACGGCTGGTGCGCGGCTGCGACGAGCGGTGGATCTGCACTCCCCCGCGTGACCGTCTGCTCCACGCTCGGGGAGACCCGGTCCCAGGCGCGCCTGCTGATCGACGGAGGGGGGCACCCGATCGCCTCGCATGCCGAGAAGCCACTGGTCTCCCCCGTGGTCCATCTGCACACCTCCGCGAGCCGTGACCTCCGCTGCGCGGTGCTGCTCCCGCGCGACCACGAGCCGGGGACGCGCCTGCCCGTGATCTGCTCGCCCTATGGAGGCCCCCATGCCCAGCGCGTGGTGCGCAGCGCGACCGCCTATCTGACCGAGCAGTGGCTGGCCGATCAGGGATTCGCGGTCGTGGTGATCGACGGCCGTGGGACGCCCGGTCGGGGTCCGGACTGGGAGCACGCGGTCGCCGGCGACCTGGCGTCCGGCGTGCTCGAGGACCAGGTCACCGGGCTTGAGTCCGTGCTGCAGGCGTTTCCCGATCTCGACGCCGACCGCGTGGGGATTCGCGGCTGGTCCTTCGGCGGTTACTTGGCGGCCCTCGCGGTACTCGATCGCCCCGACGTCTTCCATGCCGCCGTGGCCGGTGCGCCTGTCACGGAATGGCGGCTCTACGACACGGCCTACACCGAGCGTTACCTCGGTCTCCCCCAGGAGAACGAGGCCGTCTACGACGCGAACTCGCTGCTCACCCGCGCGCACACCCTGCAGCGACCACTCCTGCTCATCCACGGGCTCGCGGATGACAATGTGCTGGCGGCACACACGTTGCAGATGTCCAGCGCACTCCTCGCCGCGGGTCGACCCCACACAGTGCTTCCGCTCTCCGGCGTCACACACATGACACCGCAGGAGGTGGTGGCAGAGAACCTGCTGCGCACCGAGGTCGACTTCTTCCGCGCCCACCTCACCGCGAGCACGTAGGTTCCGCACGCCGGACACGCACGTGTGGCCCTGCGCCTGTCAGGACTTGCGGCCCCGCGTGGCCTTCACTCGGTCCGTCGCGGACAGGATCACCTTGCGCAGGCGCACCGCCGACGGTGCTACCTCCACGCATTCGTCCTCGCGACAGAACTCCAACGCCTGCTCCAGCGACAACTGCTTGTGCGGGATCAGCGGCACCAGGATGTCCCCGGTGGAGGAGCGCATGTTGGTGAGCTTCTTCTCCTTCGTCGGATTCACATCCATGTCATCCGACCGGGAGTTCTCTCCGACGATCATGCCTTCGTAGACCTCGGTCCCGGGCCCGACGAACATCGTGCCGCGCTCCTGGAGATTCGCCAGGGCGAAACCGGTGGTCTGACCCGTGCGATCTGCCACGAGCGATCCCGTCGGGCGCGTGCGCAGGTCGCCATGCCACGGCTCGTACCGATCGAACACGTGGTGCAGCAGTCCGGTGCCGCGAGTCTCGGTGAGGAACTCCGTGCGGAAGCCGATGAGTCCACGCGCCGGGACGAGGTACTCCATCCGCACCCAGCCCGTTCCGTGATTGACCATCTGCTCCATTCGACCCTTGCGCAGGGCCATCAGCTGGGTGACGACCCCCAGGTAGTCCTCGGGGATGTCGACACTGAGTCGCTCGATCGGCTCGTGGACCTTCCCGTCGATCACGCGCGTCACGACCTGCGGCTTGCCCACGGTCAGTTCGAACCCTTCGCGCTTCATCAACTCGACGAGGATGGCCAGCTGCAACTCACCACGGCCCTGCACCTCCCAGGTATCGGGGCGCTCGGTGGGCACGACGCGGATCGAGACGTTCCCGATCGTCTCGGCTTCCAGACGGGACTTCACCATCGACGCCGTCAGCTTCGTGCCACCACTGCGACCAGCCAAGGGCGAGGTGTTGATGCCGATGGTCATCGAGATCGACGGCTCGTCGACGGAGATCAGCGGGAGTGCGATCGGGTTGTCGATGTCGGCCAACGTGTCCCCGATGGTGATCTCCGGGATGCCAGCCACCGCGATGATGTCGCCGGGACCCGCGGACTCCGCCGGCACGCGGTCGAGGGCCTCGGTCACCAGCAGTTCCACGACCTTCGCACGATCGACGCGCCCGTCGCTGCGCATCCAGGCGACCTGCTGACCCTTGCGGATGGTGCCCTCGTGCACCCGGCACAGCGCCAGCCGGCCCAGGTAGGGAGAGGCGTCCAGGTTGGTGACGTGGGCTTGCAGCGGTGCGCCTTCGACGAACTCCGGTGCCGGGATGGTGGCGAGCAGCGTCTGGAACAGCGGTTCGAGGTTCTCCTCCGCCGGCATGCCACCGTCATCCGGCTTCTGCAGTGAGGCCCGACCCGCCTTCGCGGAGGCATAGATGATCGGGAAGTCGATCTGGGATTCGTCGGCATCGAGGTCGAGGAACAACTCGTACGTTTCATCGACGACGGCGCTGATTCGCGCGTCGGAGCGGTCCACCTTGTTGATGACCAAGACGACGGGAAGGCGTTTGGCCAACGCCTTGCGCAGGACGAAGCGGGTCTGCGGCAGCGGCCCCTCCGACGCATCGACGAGAAGGACCACCCCATCGACCATCTCCAGCCCTCGCTCCACCTCTCCGCCGAAGTCGGCGTGACCGGGGGTGTCGATGATGTTGAACGTCACCCCGCCTGCGGGTGCCGACGGGCCGACGTAGTGGACCGAGGTGTTCTTGGCGAGGATCGTGATGCCCTTCTCGCGCTCCAGGTCCATGGAGTCCATGACCCGCTCGGCCACGTCCTGGTTCTCGCGGAATGCCCCGGACTGCCAGAGCATCGCGTCGACGAGTGTGGTCTTGCCATGATCGACGTGCGCGACGATGGCGAAATTGCGGAGATCGGAGCGTGTGGGCACCGCCTGACCCTATGTCCTACGCCTCCGCGGTCCCCGGTGGCCGCTCAGCGCCCGCCGAACGCCACACCTTGATCGCGGCATCGGCGTTCAAGACGATGATGATCGCCCCGAGTACGACATCGGGCCACACGGACAGCCACACGAGGGTGATGAGAGCGCCGACGATCATTGCCACGTTCACCAGCGCGTCATTCCGGGCAGAGAGCCATGCAGCGCGGGACAGACTTCCTTCGGTGTTGCGGTGCGAGACGAGGAGGTAGGCGCAGAACACGTTCACCAGGAGAGCACCGACACTCGTGATGCCCCACCCGAGTGGTTCCGGCGGTTCAGGGTTGAGGAACTTGTCGACGAGCACCCAGACGGCGGTCCCGGCGGGAACGAGCAAGAGCAGGGCCAGGACCCGTCCTAAGCGCGCTCGGCGGGCAGCAGTCCACCCGATCCCCAGGATGACCAGGATGTTCAGGCTCATGTCCTCGAGGAAGTCGATGCTGTCGGCGAAGAGGGACACCGAACCTGTGCGAGTCGCCATGGCGAATTCGACGACGAAATACGCGCCGTTGAGTACGGCCACCACCGCGACGGTCTGTCGGAGACTCATCCGGGGGACGAGACTCATCAGACGCCGAACCGCGAATCCACGAGACCGCCACGAGGCGAGGTGTCGTGATGTGATGAGCGCGCATACTGAGCGCAGCTCGGAAGACCAGCGTGTTCAGGCACCACGCGACTCTACGTCCCGCACTCGCACGTCTGCGCTAGGCCTTGAGATACGCCTCGATCTTCGGCAGCGTCGATGGTCCGATTCCGTGGAGATCCTTCAACTGCTCCCAGGTGAAATCCCCGAGTTGATCCGGCGAAATGACACCAATGGCCGCGAGTGCTCGACGGGCCGGCGCGCTCAGCCCGAGCTCGCGCATCCTGCCGTCGATCGCGTCAGACATTGAAGCGGAATTCCACGACGTCGCCGTCCTGCATGACGTAGTCCTTGCCTTCGATGCGCACCTTGCCGCGCGCCTTGGCCTCGGCCATCGATCCGGCATCCATGAGATCGGGGAAGGACACGATCTCGGCCTTGATGAAGCCCTTCTGGAAATCCGTGTGGATCACGCCCGCCGCCTCGGGAGCGGTGTCGCCCTTGTGGATCGTCCAGGCGCGCGCCTCCTTCGGGCCGGCCGTGAGGTAGGTCTGCAAGCCGAGGGTGTCGAACCCGACGCGAGCCAGCGCGCCCAGGCCCGATTCCTTCTGCCCGACGGACTGGAGGAGTTCGAGGGCCTCGGCATCGTCGAGTTCGGACAGCTCGGCCTCGAGTTTCGCGGAGAGGAACACAGCCTCCGCCGGTGCAACGAGTTCGCGCATCCGCTGGGTGAAGGCCTCGTCGACCAGCTCGTCCTCGTCCGCGTTGATCACGTAGAGGAACGGCTTCGCCGTGAGGAGGAAGAGTTCGCGGATCGGCGTCGCATCGAATCCCGACGCGAAGAGGGTGGTGCCCCCGTCGAGGATCTCCTGAGCCCGTTCCGCGGCTTCGAGGACTGGTGCTTTGGTCTTGTCGTTGCGCGATTCCTTCTGGAGGCGCGGGATCGCCTTTTCGAGGGTCTGGAGGTCGGCCAGGATCAGTTCGGTGTTGATGGTCTCCATGTCCTCGGCCGGAGACACGCGACCCTCCACATGCACCACGTCATCGTCGGTGAATGCACGGAGCACCTGACAGATCGCGTCGGACTCTCGGATGTTGGCGAGGAACTTGTTGCCCAACCCTGCTCCCTCGGAGGCCCCCTTCACGATGCCCGCGATGTCCACGAAGGTCACCGTCGCGGGAACGACGCGCTCGGACTGGAACATCTCCGCGAGGGCGTCCAGCCGAGGGTCGGGTACTCCCACCACGCCGGTGTTCGGCTCGATCGTCGCGAAGGGGTAGTTGGCCGCGAGGACATCGTTCTTCGTGAGCGCGTTGAACAGAGTCGACTTCCCGACGTTGGGAAGCCCGACGATGCCGAGAGTGAGACTCACGACGCACGATCCTATGGGGCTCTAATCGGGACCTTCGGCAGTAGCGTGTGTGCGGTGAGCACGCAGGATCCGGACCCGTACGCCCGGCTCTTCCGCGACGACCCGATCGACGTCCAGCCGATCGAGGTGCAGGAGATCGTCGACGTCGTCGATGACGCCGAGGACGTCGCGCCTGCGCGTGAGGTTCCCGCCATGGATCCGGGGACAGGGCGACTGTTCCGTTCCGTCGGGGCCGCGGCGGTACCCGATGCGATTCCGGCCCTGACGTCGAGCCAGGCCGGACGCCTGAAGAGCGTGCGCGATCGCGAGCAGGATGTGCTGCGCATCGAGACGATCCGACCGGATGTGATCGTCGACGAGGAGCCTCCCCCGATCCCCATCGAGTACGCGCCTCGCGAACTCGAACCCAGCGTCGGACACGAGGGGCGCGTCACCGGGATCGGCGTGTACGTCGGCGTGATCGGCCTGACCTCGGTCATCGCCCTCGGACAGGTACTCATCTTCGGAGGTCAGCCGGGATGGATGGCAGGCGTGGCGCTCGTCCTCGTCTCGATCGCGGCCGCCCTCGGCGTGCGTCGCTCCGATGACGTCACGGCCATCATCGCTCCCCCCTTGGCCTTCGCCGTGGTCGCGCTCACGGTGGGTCAGATCAGCGGAGCAGGGGACACGCTCACCTCGCGCGCCGTCACGGCGTTCTTCATCCTGGGGAACAACTGGATGTGGATCGTGGGCGCCACGGTGGCCGCCCTAGTGATCGTGGCGTTACGCCGACGACGTTCCAGCTGAGGCCTTGATGTCCCGCCGGAGCTCCGGCGGCAACGCGAAGATCAACGACTCCTCCGCGGTGGTGACCTCATCGAGCATACCGAACCCATGGGAGCGGAGGTAGGCGATGACCTCGTCGACGAGGATCTCGGGCACGGACGCGCCGCTGGTCAGGCCGACCGTCGTTACACCCTCGAGCCACCGAGCATCGATCTCACCTGCGTGGTCGACCCGATAGGAGGCACCGGCTCCCGCCTCCAGGGCCACCTCCACCAATCGCACGGAGTTCGACGAGTTCCCCGATCCGACCACGATCACGACCTCGCATTGCGGAGCGATGGCCTTGATGGCGCTCTGCCTGTTCTGCGTCGCGTAACAGATGTCGTCGCTGGGCGGACTCTGGAGCCCGGGGAATCTCTCCGTCAGCGCACCCACGGTCTCCAAGGTCTCGTCCACCGACAGCGTGGTCTGCGAGAGCCAGACGAGCTTGTCCGGATTCTCGATCTCGATCTCCCGCGCCGCTTCAGGGTTCTCGATGAGGGTCATCGCCTCGGGCGCCTCGCCCATGGTGCCCACGACCTCCTCATGACCCTCGTGGCCGATGAGCAGGATCTGGAAACCCTCCGCCGCGAAGCGCTTGGCCTCGGAGTGGACCTTGGTGACGAGGGGGCAGGTCGCGTCGATCGTCTTCAGGTTCCGCTCGGCGGCCTCCGAGTGGACCGTGGGTGCGACGCCATGCGCGGAGAACACGACTGTGGCGCCCTCGGGAACCTCGGACACCTCGTCCACGAAGATCGCGCCGCGCTCTTCGAGGGTCGAGACGACATGCTTGTTGTGGACGATCTGTTTGCGCACGTAGACCGGAGGCCCGTATAACTCGAGCGCCTTCTCGACGGTGACGACGGCACGGTCGACACCTGCGCAATATCCACGTGGGGCAGCAAGCAGGATCCGCTTCGACTCGGGCACCTGATCATCGTAGGCATACGCCCCGAAGTCCGCTTAGGGTGCGGCCCATGGCCCTCGAGACGAGTGCGGAATCCCCCGTGCCAGTGCGTACGGTGTCTCGCCTCATCGGCGACTGGGTGGGTCAACTCGGCGCGGTGTGGATGGAGGGGCAGATCGCGCAGTTCCGACGTCGCCCCGGCGCCCGTAATCAATTCCTCGTGTTGCGTGACACGGATGCGGAGGTGTCTCTCACCATCGTCGCCGACGCGCAATTGATCGGCTCGATCGTTCCCCCTCTCGACGAGGGTCAACGCGTGGTCGTGTGGGCGCGCCCCGAGTTCTGGTCGGGTCAAGGTTCACTCCAGTTGCGCGCCCGGGACATCCGACCCGTCGGACTCGGGGACCTGCTCGCATCGATCGAACGGCTCAAGGGTGTTCTCGCAGCGGAGGGACTCTTCGCCCCCGAGCGCAAACTCCCCCTTCCTTTCCTCCCCCGGACGATCGGGCTGATCTGCGGCCGCGCGAGCGCAGCCATGACCGACGTGCTCGTCAACGTCGAGGATCGCTGGCCGGGGATCCGGTTCGACGTGCGTGAGGTCGCGGTCCAGGGAGTCAACGCGGTCCCGGAAGTAACCGCCGCCCTCGCCGAACTCGATGCCGATCCCGACGTCGACGTCATCGTGATCGCCCGCGGCGGAGGCAGCGTCGAGGACCTGCTTCCGTTCAGCAACGAGACCTTGGTCCGTGCGGTGGCTGCCGCGCGGACACCCGTCGTGAGCGCCATCGGACACGAGCAAGACACCCCACTCGTCGACTACGTCGCCGATCTGCGTGCCTCGACCCCGACGGACGCGGCGAAGCGCATCGTGCCGTCGTGGAAGGACGAATCGGCCCTCGTCACCGGACTCCGCGAGCGCGCCCTTCGCGTCATCATCGGTGGCCTGGATCGCGCGAGCGATGCTGTCGCCGACGCGCGGAGACGTTCACGACAGGTCCTCTCCCGCCGCCTGGATGCAGCGGATGCGGATGTCATGCACCTGGGTGCGCGGCTGCGCGCCCTCTCCCCCGCGAGCACGCTCGACCGCGGCTACGCGATCGTCACGGTCGCCGACGGGGAGATCGTGCGCGATCCCGACCAGGTTCCCGCCGGGGGACTCGTGTCGATCCGGGTCGCCCGTGGATCATTGGCCGCACGACGGGAGGACTCCGATGGCTGAGATGGGCTACGAGGCGGCGCGTGCCGAACTCGCCGAGACGGTGGCAAAGCTGGAGGCGGGCGGCCTCACCCTGGAGGAGTCCCTTGCCCTCTGGGAACGCGGGGAGCAGCTCGCTTCCATCTGCACCGCGTGGTTGGAAGGCGCGCGCGCGAAGTTCGAGACCGACTAGGAGCCCGCGCGCAGGGACCCCGCGGCGGTCATCACTTGATCGAGTGCATCGGTGCCACTCACGATCGTGGTGACACCGTCCTCGATCCGAACCACGGACACCCGTTCCGGTGCGGTGTAGACCCGCCAGTCGTCGCCCGCGATGGTCACGGTCTCCCCTGGTTCCCCGCCCGAGGTCTGCTCCTGGACGAAGGCGTCGTCGGTCACGTGCGACTGCACCACCTGGAGGTACTCCTCGGACGGGGTAACGAAACCCAGGTGCCACACCGGCGCCTGATCGGAGGCGACCGTCGGCTCCCATCGGGCACTCGTGGGACGCAGGTCCGTCACCGCCGGGACCTCGATGGTGAAGTCGGCGGCCGCTTGGGCCGCGGCAAGGGCCGGTGCGATGTCGACGAC
The DNA here is from genome assembly GCA_964495555.1 of uncultured Bifidobacteriaceae bacterium. GTDB lineage: Bacteria > Actinomycetota > Actinomycetes > S36-B12 > S36-B12 > VGCC01. Next base: position 25,725 of record CAZBWA010000018.1, read on the forward strand.
GCGCACCGGATCGGGCTTCGGGCGCCACGTGACGATCAGGATCGCGGCCACGACGGCGAGCACGACGAACATCGACCGCAGCATGTCCCCGACGGTCTGCCGCATCGGACGGGTGCGCCGTCCGGTGGGTTGTGGCTCGCTCACCTACACATCCTCCCTCGCGAACCGGGGTCGGGCACTTCGAAGGCCCGATGGGGGTGCAGGCGGCACTACGCTGCTGAGATGACCGCACACTCGCCCGAGGTGCCGGATCGCAACCTGGCACTGGAATTGGTGCGCGTCACCGAGGCGGCGGCAATGGCGGCGGCGCGCTGGGTCGGCCGGGGTGACAAGAACGGTGCCGACGGCGCGGCGGTGAATGCCATGCGCATGCTGATCGGGACCGTCTCGATGAACGGTGTCGTCGTGATCGGTGAGGGCGAGAAGGACGACGCACCCATGCTCTTCAATGGGGAACACGTCGGGGATGGGACGGGCGCCGATGCCGACGTGGCGGTCGATCCGATCGATGGCACGACGCTGGCGGCGAAAGGGATGCCCAACGCCATCTCGGTGATCGCCGTGGCCGAGCGGGGAGCCATGTTTGATCCCTCGGCCGTCTTCTACATGGAGAAACTCGTCGTCGGGTCGGACTGCGCCCACGCCATCGACATCACGGCACCGATCGAGTGGAACCTCGCGAGCATTGCTGCAGCGAAGGGAGAGACGGTCGCGGACTTGACCGTCTGCATACTCGACCGCGAGCGGCACGAGGATCTGGTCCACCAGGTGCGCGAGGCGGGCGCGCGAATCAAGTTCATCAGCGATGGCGACGTTGCCGGTGCGATCATGGCCGCACGCCCGGGCACCGGCGTCGACCTCCTCGCGGGGATCGGCGGGACGCCGGAGGGCATCATCGCCGCCTGTGCGATGGCCTGCATGGGGGGCGCGATCCAGGGCCGACTCTGGCCCCGCGACGACGACGAGAGACGCAAGGCCCTCGACGCCGGCCACGACCTCGGTCGGGTTTTGACCACGGGTGACCTCGTGACCGGCGAGAACATCTTCTTCTGCGCGACGGGCATCACCGACGGGGAACTGCTCGAGGGCGTCCGCTACACCCCGGACGG
>CAZBWA010000019.1:0-25526 GCA_964495555.1 uncultured Bifidobacteriaceae bacterium
TGACCATGTCCGATCGCATCGCCGTGTTCAACGAGGGTCGGATCGCGCAGGTCGGCACCCCCGTGGAGATCTACGAGCATCCGGCGTCGGCCTTCGTCGCAGGCTTCGTCGGCACGTCGAACCTGCTCGCCGACGAAGCTGCGCGCGCCGTACTCGGACGCGGGGGCGTGTGGTCAGTGCGTCCGGAGAAGATCCATCTGGTGCGCGGCACTGCGTCCCCGGCGGACGGTCAGCATGCGGTCACCGGTCGCGTCCGCGAGGTCGTGTATGTGGGCATGAGCACCCGCTTCCTGGTGGACCTCACCGTCGGTGGGCAATTGATGGTCGTCGAGCAGAACGCGGACATCGCGGCTGGAGAGCGACAGGAACTACGGGGTCAGGACGTGACCCTGATCTGGAATTCCGATCACGAGTACCAAGTGTCCTCGTCATCGGATGGGCGATGAGCGCATCCGCGCTCGTCGAATCGAGGAAGAGGAGGATGCAGATGCATAAGAAGCGTCTGCTCACAATCGTTGCCGCCGCATCGGCGTCAGCGCTGCTCGTCGCCGCCTGCGGTGGTGACTCGGGCGGGTCCGGGGGAGCGGCTGCTCCCGAGGGCACCGTCTACGAGGGTCCGGTCGGTGACGGAGAGGGTGCCCTCAACATCCTCGCGTGGCCGGGCTACGCCGAGAACGGCACCACCAGCCCCGATGTGGACTGGGTGACGCCGTTCGCGGAGGCGACGGGGTGCAAGGCCAACGTGAAGGTGTTCGGCACCTCCGACGAAGCCGTCAAGCTGATGCAGGGTGGTGGCTGGGACGTCGTGTCCGCATCGGGCGACGCCTCGCTGCGCCTCATCTACGGCGACAACGTGCAGCCGGTGAACACCGAGCTGCTGACCAACTACCCCGACGTGTTCGAAGGTCTGAAGAACCAGCCCTGGAACTCCGTCAACGGGCAGGCCTACGGCATGCCGCACGGTCGCGGCGCCAATCTCCTCATGTTCAACGAGGAGCAGGTCAGCCCGGCACCGGACTCCTGGTCGGTCGTGTTCGAGGCGGACACCCCGTACGCGGGCAAGGTCAGTGCCTACGACTCACCGATCGCGATCGCGGACGCTGCCGTCTACCTGATGGCGACGAAGCCGGAACTCGGCATCACCTACCCCTATGCCCTCGACAAGGATCAGTTCGCCGCGGCGATCGCCCTGCTCGAGCAGCAGAAGGGCGTCGTGGGCGAGTACTGGAATGACTACCTGAAGCAGATGGCGGCGTTCACCGAAGGCACCACCGTGGCGAGCACCACGTGGCAGGTCGTGGCGAACGCGCTGCAGGCCGAAGGTGTCAAGGTCAACGCGGTGAAGCCCAAGGAGGGTGCCACTGGCTGGTCCGACACGTGGATGATCGCGAAGGACACGCCGAACCTCAACTGCGCCTACAAGTGGCTCGACTGGATCGCATCCCCGGAGGTCAACGCTCAGGCAGCTGAGTACTTCGGTGAGGCACCGGCGAACTCCAAGGCGTGCGCGCTGACGGCGAACGCAGATCACTGCGCGATCTTCCACGCCGATCAGGAGGACTACTGGTCCGACGTCTACTACTGGAACACCCCGACGACCGCCTGTCTGGATGGCCGCACCGATGTCGAGTGCGTCCCCTACAGCGAGTGGGGTACCGCCTGGACAGCTCTCCGGAGCTAGTCGGTAGATACGAGTGACGACCACGACCGCCACCCATCGGGGCTTCTGGTACAGACACCCGAAGCTCCAGCTTGCGGGCCTGCTCAGTGCCCCGATGGCGTGGCTGGTCGTGGTCTACCTCGGTTCTCTCTTCGCACTCTTCATCACTGCCTTCTGGCAGGTCAACGACTTCACCAGTCAGGTCGAGCGCACCTTCACGATGCGCAACTTCCAGGAGGTCTTCACCAATCCGGCCTACTACGGCACGGTGTTCCGCACCGTCGCTATCGCCCTGCTGACCACGCTCATCTGCATGGTGATCGCGGTGCCCCTGTCCTTCTTCATGGCTCGCGTGGTCCGCCCCCGCTACCAGCCGGTGATGATCGCGATGATTCTGACCCCGCTCTGGGCGTCGTACCTGGTCAAGGTCTATGCCTGGCGCGCGATGTTGCAGCCGGAGGACGGCGTGATCGCCTGGTTCCTCCAACCCTTCGGCATCGGTGGGCCCGGCTACGGCTTCATTGGGATCGTCATCACGTTGAGTTACTTGTGGCTTCCGTACATGGTGCTCCCGATCTACGCCGGACTGACGCGTGTGCCGAATTCCATGCTGGACGCCTCCGCCGACCTCGGAGCTCGCAACGGACGCACCTTCCGCAGCGTCGTGTTCCCCATCATCTTCCCGTCCATCGTGGCGGGGTCGATCTTCACCTTCTCCCTGAGCCTCGGTGACTACATCACGGCGCAGATCGTGGGCGGGAAACTGATCATGCTCGGCAACGTGGTCCAGCAGACGTATGTGACGAACCTGCCCTTCGCGGCGGCCGTGTCGACCATCCCGGTGGTGATCGTCCTGGCGTACCTCTTCGCCGTGCGGCGATCCGGAGCATTGGACAACCTCTGATGCAACTGACCCGGACCTCGAAAGTCCTCCTGACCGCCTTCGCCGTGCTCGCGTTCTCGTTCGTCTATATCCCGCTCGGCGTGATCCTGATCAACTCGTTCAGCACGAATAGGTCGCTGGCCTGGCCTCCCCGTGGTTACACCACGGAATGGTGGGGGAGGGCGGTCGACAACGAGGGAGTCCGCGAGGCGATCCTCACGTCCGTCGTGTTGGGCCTCCTGGCCACCGCCCTCGCGCTCGTGCTGGGCACCCTCACCGCATTCGCCCTCGGGCGCTTCACCTTCTTCGGGCGGGAATCCGTCTCGCTGCTGGTGATCCTCCCCATCTCACTTCCCGGCATCGTCACCGGTATCGCGCTCAACAACGTCTTCACCAGCTTCCTCGGCGGCCTGACCTTCCTCACCCTGGTCGTCGCGCACGCCACCTTCTGCATCGTCATCGTCTACAACAACGCCCTCGCGCGCATCCGGCGCCTCGGGACCAACCTCGAGGAGGCTTCTGCCGACCTCGGTGCGCGCGGGTGGACCACCTTCCGTCGCGTCACCTTCCCGATGATGCGCTCGGCACTCGTAGCCGGCGCTGTCCTCGCCTTCGGCCTGTCCTTCGACGAGATCATCGTGACGACCTTCACCGCCGGACCGGGCATCACGACCCTGCCCATCTGGATCTATCAGAACCTGTTCCGCCCCAACCAGGCGCCGGTGGTGAACGTCGTGGCCGCAGCCCTCGTCCTCATCAGCATCCTCCCCGTCTACGCGGCACAGAAACTCTCGGGGACCGAGAGCGAGCGCGGCGGCGGTCGGATCTAGCCCTCGCGTAGTGTTGGCGTGTGCCACGCGGTGACGGTCGCCTCACGCACGAACTCCTCCCCGGCGAACGCGGCCCCCAGGATGCCTGCGGAGTCTTCGGCGTCTGGGCCCCCGGCGACGAGGTCGCAAAACTGACCTACTTCGGTCTCTACGCCCTGCAGCATCGTGGCCAGGAATCGGCCGGAATCGCGGTCAGCGACGGATCGCACATCGTGGTCTACAAGGACATGGGACTGGTGTCCCAGGTGTTCACCGAGACGAGCCTGGAGTCGCTGCACGGTCACGTGGCAATCGGCCACACCCGCTACTCGACGACCGGGGCGAGCGTCTGGGAGAACGCCCAGCCCACGTTCCGCACCACGGCGACCGGTCACTTGGCCCTCGGTCACAACGGCAACCTCACCAACACCGCGGACCTCGTCTCCCGTCTCCGCCAGCGGGCGGACCTCTCGGGGGAACTGCCGATCAACGCGGGACTCCACGCCACCACGGATACCGAGGTGATCTCCGGACTCCTCGCCTCCCACCCGGATCTCCCGCTCGAACAGGCGGCGCTGATCGAGCTGCCGAACCTGCGCGGGGCGTTCTCCCTCGTATTCATGGACGACGAATCCCTGTACGCCGCGCGCGATCCGCAGGGCATCCGCCCCCTCGTACTCGGTCGCATCGAACGCGGCTGGGTGATCGCAAGCGAGACGGCCGCACTCGACATCGTGGGCGCGGCCTTCATCCGTGAGGTGGAGCCCGGAGAACTCGTCGTCGTCGACGCCCAGGGTCTGCGCTCGCATCGCTTCGCTGAGGCCGCACCCAAGGGATGCCTCTTCGAGTACGTCTACCTCGCGCGACCGGATACGAGCATCGCCGGCCGCTCCGTGCAGGCCACCCGCGTCGAGATCGGGAAGCGCTTGGCGCGATCCCATCCGGTGGAGGCCGATCTCGTGATCCCCGTGCCGGAATCGGGACGGTATGCGGCCATCGGCTATGCGCAGGCCTCCGGTATCCCGTTCGCCGAGGGTCTGGTCAAGAACGCCTACGTCGGACGCACCTTCATCCAGCCCTCGCAAACCATCCGTCAGTTGGGCATCCGACTGAAGCTCAATCCGCTCAAAGAGGTCATCGCGGGTCAGCGACTCGTGGTCGTCGACGACTCCATCGTCCGCGGGAACACGCAGCGTGCCCTCGTGCGCATGCTGCGCGAGGCCGGGGCCAAGGAAGTGCACGTGCGCATCTCGAGTCCGCCGGTGAAGTGGCCATGCTTCTACGGGATCGACTTCGCCACGCGCGCGGAGCTGATTGCCAACGGTCTGACCGTCGACGAGGTGTGCACGTCCATCGGTGCGGACTCCCTGGCCTACGTGAGCCTCGAGGAACTCGTCGAGGCCACCACCATCCCCGCATCGCGCCTCTGCCGCGCGTGCTTCGACGGCGAGTACCCGGTGCCCCTCCCGGAGGAGGACCAACTGGGCAAGAACCTCCTCGAGGGCATCGAGCGGCGCGTGGTGGAGCAGGCCGGTGGTGGCGCTGCGGATGCGCTGAGCAGACCATGACCGACTACGCCGCGGCCGGCGTCGACGTCGAGGCCGGCGAGCGCGCGGTCGCCCTGATGCGCGCGTCGATCGCACGCACCGGCCGACCTGAGGTTTTGGGCGCCTTCGGCGGATTCGCCGGGCTGTTCGACATCTCCTCCGCACGCTCGATGGCCCGACCCGTCCTCGCCACGTCCACGGATGGCGTGGGCACGAAGATCGCCGTCGCACGAGCCATGGACATCCACCACACGATCGGAATCGACCTTGTCGCCATGGTGATCGACGATCTCGTCGTGTGTGGTGCCGAACCACTCTTCATGACCGACTACATCGCCACGGGGTCCGTTGATCCGGAGCGGATCGCACGCATCGTCGAAGGCATCGCCGAAGGGTGCATCCGCGCGGGGTGTGCCCTGGTCGGAGGCGAGACCGCGGAGCATCCGGGAGTGATGGCTCCGGATGAGTACGACATCGCAGGAGCAGGAGTCGGAATCGTCGACGCCGACGCGATGCTCGGTGCCGAGCGGGTGCGCGCGGGTGATGCCGTGATCGCGATGGGATCCTCGGGACTGCACTCCAACGGATACTCCCTGGCCCGCATGGTGCTCCTCGGTGAGAGCGGACCTGGTCTGGATGGCCACGTGCCCGAGGTCGCGCGCAGCGTCGGGGAGGAGATGCTCGAACCCACGCGCATCTACGCGCAGGACTGTCTCGCGCTCACGGCGTCCTGCGATGTCCATGCCTTCAGTCACGTGACCGGCGGAGGGATCGCCGCCAACCTCGCCCGTGTGCTTCCCGAGACCCTCGCCGTCGACGTCGATCGGGCCACGTGGGCGGTCCCCGGGATCTTCTCGGCGATCGGTCGCATCGGCGGGGTGTCGAGTGCGGAGATGGAGCGCGCCTTCAACATGGGCGTCGGGATGATCGCCGTCGTCGATCCCACGTCGGCCGAGCGCGCGATCGACACGTTGGCCGCGCGCGGGGTTCCCGCGTGGCAGTGCGGCACCGTCCGTGCCCGTCGCGACGGGGACGTGGGAGATGCCGCCGCGAAGGGCGGATCCGGTGGGATCGTGGTGCTCGAGGGGGAGTACGCGGGCTAGCCCGCCTGGGACTCCTCGTCCTCGTCGAGGTACTTGGCGTACGGGTCGTAGGGATCGACCTCGTCCTCGTCCGGCTCCGGGCTCGGATCCGACGGATGCCCGGAGAGCTCGGCCTGGAGACGATCCAGGTCGGTCTGGGGTCCGCCGTACTTCAGAGCACGCGCAACCTTCGTCTGCTTGGCCTTGGCCCGGCCGCGCCCCATGGCTCGACCCCCTCATCCGGGAACCCCGGTGGTCTCTGAACGGTTCATGCCGCCTAAGCGGCGGGATACACATTACCTGCCCGCCCGCGATCCCGACAGGTGAGCCCTGCCGTGGGAGTTGGTCGACCCCTCCAGGGAGGTCGGGAACCCCCTGGGTCCGCCGCAGGACGCCCTATTCGTGGGCAATTGCGGCGTTCGTCTTGCCCTGGCCTGCCCCCGGGTGGAAGGGTGTGGGGCGGGCTCGCATGCGCGGGGAGGTGCCATGTCGATTACCGGACCCGAGTCAGAGCCGCTCCTGACCCCGGCCGAGGTCGCTGCACTCTTCCGCGTGGATCCGAAGACCGTCACACGATGGGCGAAGGCCGGCAAGTTGACGAGCATTCGGACCCTGGGCGGTCACCGCCGCTATCGGGCGAGTGAGGTGCATGCACTCCTCGAGGCGCATACACCGCAGGGACAGAATCCCGCTTCCCATCCATGAGTTCATCCGATATCCGCGCGGGCGATGCCGACCGCGATCGTGTCATCAGCCGTCTGCGTGAGGCCTTTGCCGAGGGCCGCCTGACCGACGACGAGTTCCGCGACCGCATGGACGAGGCTCAGCACGCGAAGACTTTCGGGGAGCTCGCCGTCCTCACCGAGGACCTGCCGCATATGCCCGCTCCCGTCGAGGAGCCGACGGTGAAGCGCGATCGCGCGCGCCGCGACATGCGGAAGGCGTGGCGGGTGTGGGTGGGTGTCCTCGTCCTGACCAACGTCATCTGGGCCATCACCTGGGCGACGAATCCCGGGGCGCCTCCGCCGTACTGGCCGATCTGGGCCTTCGGCCCGTGGGGTGTGGTGATGGCGTTGGCGACGTGGAACAGCCGCGGGGACCGAGCCGATGGCTGAACCCCTGTACCGGGGGATCGTGTGGTCGTTCAAGGGCGTCTTCCGCACCCTCGGCATGCGCATCACGGTCGTGGGAGCCGAGAACATCCCGGCGCAGGGCGGTGCGATCCTCGCGATCAACCACACCAGCTACTTGGACTTCGCTCTCGCCGGGGTGCCCGCGGACATGCGCGGTCGTCGCCTCGTGCGCTTCATGGCGAAGGAGTCGATCTTCCGTCACCCGATCGCTGGCCCGCTCATGCGCGGGATGCGACACATCCCGGTCGATCGGAGTTCGGGCACCGCGGCGTTCCGCGATGCCGTCGGCGCCGCTAAGGCCGGTGAATTGATCGGCGTATTCCCCGAGGCGACGATGAGTCGCTCCTTCGAAATCAAGGAGATCAAGAACGGTGCGGTGCGCATGGCGCGATCGGCGAACGTCCCGCTGATCCCCATGATCGTTTTCGGTAGCCACCGCGTCCTCTCCTACGGCGTGCGCAACCTTTCCCGCGGAATACCGGTGCTCATCGAGGTCGGTGAACCGATTCCGATCGTCTCCGGTCAGGATCCCGATGCCCTGACCGCGGAGTTGCATGGCAGACTCACGGCCCTACTCGATCGCGTCATCGACCGCTATCCCGGGAAGGTTCCCGGCGCTGCGTGGTTGCCCGCCCGGTGGGGCGGAAGCGCTCCCACACTCGACGAGGCGCGCGAGATCGAGGAACGACGACGCAGGGAGAAGGATGAGCAACGGTGACGATCTGACGATCGCACGTCACCTGGTCCACCGGCTCCGCGAACTCGGAATCACCGAGGGCTTCGGCATCGTCGGGGACTTCGTGTTGAAGTTCGTCGGTGCCGTCGAAGCCGAGGGGTTCCCGGTGCTCATCACCGCCGATGAGCAGGGAGCCGGATTCGCCGCGGATGCCTACGCCCGCGTGCGAGGCGCCGGGGTCGTCTTCTGCACCTATGGCGTCGGCGGCCTCAAACTCGCCAACGCGACGGCAGGTGCCTGGGCCGAGCAGGTCCCCCTCCTCGTCGTCAGCGGTGCACCGGGCGTGGCTGAGCGGGAGAAGGACCCGATGCTCCACCACCGGGTGAAGGACTTCGACACGCAACTACGGGTGTTCCAGGACCTGACCTGCGCCCAAGCCGTCCTCAGCTCCGCCCATTCCGCCGCGGGCGAGATCGATCGCGTCCTGTCCCACATGCTCGCCGAGCAGCGCCCGGGGTATCTCGAAGTCCCGCGCGACATGGTCGCGCAGGTGATCGAACCACCCGACGGGGGCCTCGATCCACACCTTCCCCCGGTGGATCAGGATGCGCTGCGCCACGCGCTCGACGACGTCCTCGAACACCTCCGCGATGCGCGCACCGCGGTGATCCACGCCGGTGCCATGGTGGATCGCCGCAACGTGGCCGATGCCCTCTACCGGGCTGCGATCGCCGGAGGTATTCCTGTGGCCACGAGCTCGCTCGGGCGCGGCGTCTTCCCCGAGCGCCACGAACTCGGTCTCGGCGTGTACCTCGGGGCGCTGAGTCCCGAGCGCATCGTGCGCCGGGTCGAGGACGCTGACGTCCTGCTCAGCCTCGGCGTGCTGCAAACGGACCTGACACTCGGCGCCTTCACCGCGCACATCGACCATGAGCGCTACATCCTCGCCTCGGACACGGACGTCACCGTCGGCTATCGGACCTACCGCGAGGTCCCGTTGTGGGCCTTCCTCCCCGCGCTGGCGGATGCGCTCGCCGGAGAATCACTCGACCTCGATCACACGCCCCTCCCCACGCATGAGCCGTTCATCCCCGACGACGCACCGGTGACCGTCCCGGATGTGGTGCACGGTGTCGAGGTGCACCTCGACGAACGTCACGCGCTCCTCCTCGACCCCGGTGAGGCCCTGTTCTCGGCGGTGGACATGCGCGTCCCTGCATATGCCCACGCGAGCGCCTATTACGCGACCATGGGCTACGCGGTTCCGGGTGCCCTCGGGGTAGGCAAGGCCGATCCGGGACGTCGACCTGTGGTGGTCGTCGGTGACGGTGCGTTCGCGATGACGGCACTCGAGGCTGCCACATGCGCCTTCCATGGGATTCCCGCAATCATCGTCGTCCTGGACAACGTCGGATACGGGACGCAACGACCCATCCTCGATGGTCCGTTCAACGACATCCCGCCGATCGCCGCGGACAAACTCGTCGAGGCGTTCGGTACGGGGCGTGGTTTCGACGTGACCACCCGCGCGCAACTGGACTCCGCACTCGCCGACGCGGTTGCCTCCGACGATTTGTGCATCATCCGCGTGAAACTTCCGAAGGACGGCCGGAGTGCCGCCCTGGAACGCCTCGGCGAGGCATTGCGCACCCGCGCCTAGAACGGCTCCTCGGGGGGCTTGCGGCGCACGAGGCGCCACGCCTCCTTGCTGCCTTTCTTGACCTTGTGCATCAGGACCTCCGCCCACACGAACTCGGTGGCCAGGACGGCGAGTCCCAGGATGATGAATGCGATACCGGGGCCAGGCAGGACGAGCATCACGATCCCCGAAATGATCAGGGACCCGCCCACGATGGCGACGCCGATCCACCGCACGGGGTGGGGGAGCCGCTTCCAGTTCCCGAAGAGGGCCTCTCGATCCACCTTTCCAGGGTACGTGCGGGTCGCGGGGTGCGCGAGGCCGGACGACCCCTCCGACGCGGCATGCTGTGTCCCTGAGCCTGGAAAGGGAGTGCGTATGGACGAGGAACAGAAGACGAAGGCGGAGAAGGACTCCGAGACGGTGGGCGAGGACCTGGTCAAGGGACTGGGTGCCGCGGCGGACGTCCTCGTCCATGGGGTTGCCGGAGCGGCCACCGGGATCGCCGATGGCGTAGACGCGGTACACGACAAGCAGGAGAAGCCTGATCGATGACCGGTGTCTTCGCGACCCTCATCATCGTGGTGTCCCTGGCTATCGCGGTCTGGTCCGCTGTCCACCTGCTCATCAATCGTCCGATATCGAGGTACCTGCGCGCCTCCCTCCTCGTCCTCACAGCGTTGTTCCTCGTGTTCGCGGTCGGCGGCATCATCCAGATGGCAGTGAGCGATCGGGATTTCGCACGACTGGAATTCGTCGGCTACCTGGTACTCAGTCCGCTCATTCCGCTGGGTGCCTGGTGGTGGGTGCGCGGGGACACGACGCGGGCAGGATCGGCGATCCTGCTTGTCGTCGCCCTCGTCATGCCCGTTCTGGTGATCCGTATCCAGCAGGTGTGGGCCGGTGTCTGAGGTGAACCGCGGCTTCGGCCGCGTCCTGGTGGTGATCTATGCGATCTTCGCGATCGCTGCCACGGCAAGGTCGGCGATCCAACTCGCCACCCGATTCAGCGAGGCGCCTGTCGCGTACTTGCTCTCCGCTGTTGCGGCGGTCATCTACATCGTGGCGACGATCGCCCTGGCACGCGGTAACCGCACGTCGACGCGGGTGGCGACGATCGCGATCACGATCGAGCTCGTGGGGGTGCTCGTGATCGGCACGATCAGTCTCCTGCGCCCGGAGTACTTCCCGCGGGCAACCGTCTGGTCCGATTTCGGCCGCGGATACCTCTTCATCCCGCTCGTGCTGCCCGTCATCGGGCTGTGGTGGGTGCGCCGCTCGCGAGGGACTCAGCCATAGCTCAATTCCCGAAATTCCCCATCAACCGGGACAGCGAGATCGCAGCAGGCCCCAGGACGATGATGAAGATGCCGGGCAGGAAGCAGGCGATGACCGGGAGCAGAATCTTCACGGGCACCTTCTGTGCGCGCTCGCGGGCGCGATCGCGTCGCTTGGCGCGCATCTCCGCGGCCTGCTCCGTGAGGATCCCGCTGATCGCGATGCCGAGGCGATCTGCCTGCAGCACCGCAGTGACGAACCGCGACAGGTCCTCCTGACGACTGCGACGTCCGAGGGATTCCAGCGCCGTCTGCCGTGATTGGCCCAACTGCATCTCGCGGAGGACGCGGGCGAACTCCTGCGCCACGGGGCCGTCCTGGTACGTGGCCACCTGGGCGAGCGCGGCCTGGAAACCCATCCCGGAGTGCACGCACAGACTCAGCAATTCGATCGCGTCGGGGAGTTCGCGCTGGATCAGGGTCGTGCGCCGGAGTCCGGTGTTGTAGATCAACAGGTCGGGCAGCCAGAACCCGGCGAGGAGCAGCACGGGCGCCCCCAGCCAGAGCCAGCCTCCGGCCAGTGCGCCGACAAGCACTCCCACGAGCATGCCGCCGGCTGCGAGGGCGACCTTCGTGCGTAGGGCGGCGTCGAGCGCCGAGGAGTCCGGACGTCCGGCGTAGTCCAGGTGGATCTGGAGGTGACGTCGCTGCTCCGCGGTGGTGAGGCGTCGTCCGATGGACGCCAGGAGGTGACCGGGGCGACCGACGTCGACGAAGGAGGGCGCTAACGGGTCCGAAGTCGCGTAGCTGCCAAGGATCATCGTCACCGACTGCATGGTGCGACGGTGCTGCTGTACGCGCACGACGACGTAGGCCATGGCCATCACGCTCACCAATGTGAGCAGGGCCAGGGTGAGTGGGATCGGAATGGGCAGGGTGTCAGACATCGATGTTCGTGATCCTCCTCATCCATGCGGCTCCGACTCCGAGGATGACCACGAGGAAGGCCAGGAGTGTCCAGCCGAGCGCGGTGGTCCAGAAGATCTCGATGTACTCGCGACGGGTGATGAAGAAGAAGGCGAACACGCCGACGGGCAGGATCATCAGGATCACCGCGGAGAGCCGACCTTCCGCCGAGAGGGCGCGCACCTCGCGCTGGACCTGCGCACGTTGGCGCACGGCCGTCGCGGCCGTGTCGAGGATTCCCGAGAGGGAGCCCCCGGACTCGCGCTGGATGCGCAGAGCCTGCACGGCCCAGCGCAGGTCGTCGCTGTCCATGCGCGTCGCCACGTGGTCGAGTGCGTCCGGGAGATCCAGACCGAGCGCCACCTCCGCTGTCGCGCGCCGCATCTGCCGAGCGAGTACGTCGCTCCCGCCATGCGCACCGCTGGCCACCGCCTGGGCTAGGGACAGGCCCGAGCGCAGTCCGCTGGCGACGAGTGTCAGGAAGTCCGCGAGCTCGCCCTCGAAACGTCGTCGATTCGCATCGATCCGCGCGCGAAGGAACACCTCGGTGAGCAACCAGCCGAGGGGGAGTCCGACGAATGCGAGCGGGAGGGGAAGGCCAAGCAGCAGGATCACGGCGAAGAACAGGATCATCACGGCCGACTGCAGGATCAACCAGGCGGTGGTGCCCAGCGGGATGTCTGCACCCTCCAGTTCGGCGCGGATGCGCTGATCCCATTCGTCGGGCAGCAGCGCGCCGATGCCCACCCGCGATGTGTCATCGGAGCCGACACGCGTGGTCGAGTAGTGCTCGAGGACGCGGCGGACCTTCGCGCGATTCCGGATCGCCTCCACGGTGTTCCACCCGGCGTACCCGGCCGCTGCGACACCGAGCAGGGCCGCCAGCGCGAGGAAGCCGGCCACCACCGGTGCGGGGGTCGCCGGCGGTGGAACGGGTGCGGGCGTCGGGGTCACCTCGACGACCGGCGTCGGCACGGGGGACGGTGGGGGTGCGGCAGCGGACATTTCGAGGGTGACCGCGGTGAGAGAGCGGGCGAAGGTCTCCGGTGCCGCGATCACCGACCCCCCGCTCGCCTCAGCGAACGTCTCGAGTGCTCGCTGCTCGCGTGGTGAGGGGTCGACGGCGATGACGTCGATGGGTATTCGTTGGGCATCGATCGCTGCGAGCACCCGGGACGTCGAGGAGGAACTCGCCGTATCGGCGCCGTCACTCACGACCACGATCCTGGTGAGGCCCTCAACGTCCAGGCCTTGTGCGATCGCGTCGCGTAGTGCGGTATCCCCGCCGGCGCGCAGCGTCCGCGCGGCATCGAGGACTGCCTGGCGATCGGTAGTGGGAGGGACCTCGATGCGTGCCTCGTCAGCGAAAGTGCCGATCCCGAACGGGATCGAGGGATCGAGGGCAGTGACGATGTCGCGGATAGCCATCCGCGCCTCGCGAAGTCGGTCACCTGCCATCGACCCGCTGGTATCGACGAGCAGCAGCACCCGGTCGACGGGGGGTCCCTCGGCCGCACGGGCGGGTGCAATGAGCACGGGCAGCACGAGTAGCGCGATCAGCAGGCTCCGACCCCTCATGGCAGCGGCACCCCGCGGTCACTGAGCTCGCGGGCGAAGGTCGGCCGCAGTCCCGTCGGGAGCAGTTGACCGAGATGACCGTTGGGTGTGTTGCCGCGGTAGTCGAAGGTGAAGAGGTCCTGCGTGACGATGGTGTCGCCATCGAGACCGGTGATCTCGGAGATGCTCGTGATGTGACGCGATCCATCCCGAAGCCGGGCCTGATGCACCAGGACGTGGACGGCGCCCGCGATCTGCTCGCGGATGACGCGCACCGGGAGGTCGAGATCGGCCATCATCACCATGGTCTCGATTCGGGAGAGCGCATCACGTGCGCTGTTCGCGTGCACCGTGGTCAGCGATCCGTCGTGACCGGTATTCATCGCCTGCAGCATGTCCAGGGCCGCGGCATCGCGCACCTCGCCGACCACGATGCGATCGGGGCGCATACGGAGCGCGTTGCGCACAAGGTCGCGGATGGTGACGACTCCCCGACCTTCGATATTCGCGGGCCTGGCCTCGAGTCGCAGGACGTGGGGCTGGTGCAGCTGCACCTCGGCGGCATCCTCGATCGTCACGATGCGTTCACCCGGGGGGATGAAGGCGGAGAGGACGTTCAACGTCGTTGTCTTTCCCGAGCCTGTGCCCCCCGATATCAGCACGCTCATGCGTCCCTGCACGCACGCCTGCAGCAGGTCCATCGCATCGGGGGTGATGGTCCCCATCGCGATCAGGTCGCGAGCCGTATAGGGCTCGACGGAGAACTTGCGAATGGTGAGTGAACAGCCATCGATCGCGATCGGCGGTATGACCGCGTTGACACGACTCCCGTCGGGAAGCCGTGCATCCACCATGGGGCTCGATTCGTCGACGCGTCGACCGACGGCGGCGACGATGCGGTCGATGGTGCGGCGTAGGTGCTCCTCATCGGTGAAGCTCAGGTCGGTACGGTGCAGCAGGCCGCCCTTCTCGATGAAGACGACGTCATGGCGGTTCACCATGATCTCGGTGATCTCGGGATCGCGGAGGAGGGGTTCCAGGGGGCCGTGACCGAGGATGTCATCGGTGACCTCTTGAGCGATGCGCGCGCGCTCCACGGCGGTCAACGGCTCATCGCTGCTCTCCATCACCACGGAGATCGCGTCGAACACCGCGCCCTCCAGGGTGCGGGGATCGAGGGCGTCACCGTAGAGCTGTGTACCGAGCGTCTCCAGGAGCTGCTCGTGCACGGCCGTGGTGAGCGATCGCGCGACCGATCCCGAGGGCCGCTCCTTGCGCGACGGGGTCGCGGTGCCGAGCCGAGTCGCCAGACTCATCCGACGGTCACCGCCTCATGGGCCTCCTCGCTCGTGCCGGCCGGTGCGCCGAGGATCGTGGATAACTCCTGCACGAGACCGGTGATGGACCGGCTGACCGGACTGCGCGGATTGGTCTCGACCACCGTGGTGCCGTGGTTCAGTGCGACCACCACGTCGCGGTTGGCGGGGATGCGTGCCGTGATCGGCATGTGGAGGATCTCGCGGATGTCACCCTGCGTCAGCCCGATGTTGGCCTCGTCGCGATTGAGGACCACCTGGCGCTTCGACGCCGGATAGCCGAGGGCATTGAGCGTGTCCAGCGCGACCCGCACACTCTTGAGCGATGCGAGATCCGGAGTCGTCACCAGGATGTGGACGTCCGCCATATCCAGCGCCCGCAGCACGGTGTCGTTGAAGGCCGGTGGCGTATCGACGATCACCACGTCGTGGATCGCCAGCAGGCCATCGAGGAGTGTGGACACCAGGTCTGCGGAGATGAACTCCGCGTCCGCGGGGCGCGTGGGCCCGGGCAGAACGCTCAGGTTCGGGCGATAGGGCAGGAGCAGGGACTGCAGGGCGTGTTCATCGATGGCGTCGCGCAGACCGAGGGCGTCCGAGGTGGTACGCGTGGGTTCCAGGCGTAACGCGATCGCCACGTCGCCGAACTGCAGATCGAGGTCGATCAGGCAGGTGCGGAACTTCTGCTTGGCGAAGGCGACGGCGAGATTGGTGGCCAGCATGGTCTTCCCGGTGCCCCCCTTGGGTGAGAACACGGTGATGAGTCGTCCCCGCGCCGAGGCGGTGTGCGCGGTTCGGCTCGTCTTCGCGAGGCTCGCGGACACCTCGTGCGAACGGGCGCACGCCTCGACGAGCGCTGCCGCATCGTCCGCGTCGACCACCTCGCGTACGCCGGCGCGGATGGCCTGGGTCAGGGAGGCGACATCCATGCGGCGACGCAGGACCACGAACCCCACATCGGGGCGAGACACCCGGTACCGCTCGACGGTGTCGAGCAAGACTCGCCAATCGACGTCCGAGCTGACAACGACCAAGTCCTCCTCGGGGTGGGCGACGAGTGCATCCTCGAGCTCGGTCACCGAGGCCACAGGTGTGATGTCGGTGGCCAACGTGAAGCGGAAGCGTTCGGCATCGCGGATGGTGGGGGCGAAGACGACTGTCATGGCAGCTCCTTGATTGATGTATCGGTGTAGAGAGTGGTGTCGGTGACACCCGGGGTGATCGCGGTTGCGGAGTCGCCATCGAGCAGTGCGAAGTAGAGGGCACCTGTCTGTGCCGCATGCACCACACGTTCGGCCTCCGTGGGGGTGACCTCGATCGTCACGAGCGCCGTTTGGGCCTCGCTTGCCTGGTCCTCGGCCGGCTGACCGGCGGTTGCATTACCGACGGCGAGTACGGGCACCCCGAACATGAGAAGGCGGGTCTGACTGCCGCCGTCGATCTTGATCGTGGTGTTGAAGATCGCGATCGATGAGCCGGGGCGTAGGAACGTGCCCACACGCTGGGGGTCGCCGAGTTCGACACTGAGTGCCATCGTGCCCGGCTGCAGGGAGATGGCTTCCGCGACGGGCGCCTCCGCTCCGAAGGATCCGGCCAGAACGATCTGGCCGGCCGGAAGCAGGCTCTGCGCGACCTGCGACCTGGTGGCGGAGACCGGGAGGTATCCGGCAGGGGCCGTCGATGCGGGTACCTGCGTGGTCTCCAGGTAGCCCTCGTCCCAGGCCTGCGCGAGGGTCGTGCCGGGGGTGATCTCCTGTGTCGTCACCACGACGTCCACGGCCTGCTGCTCGGCCATGGCGCGGGCATCCGCGCCAGAGGTGTAGACGAACACGCCGAGGGCGGCGACCACCCCGAGGGCTATCGCGGTGATGAGGGTGATGACTGTTGCGCGCATGCGGCTCCTAGGGGATGAGTTGGATGGATTGCAGTCCGAAGTTGGGGGTTCCGGGGTCGACGCCGGTATCGCCGGTGACGGCGCTACCGAAGTCCCCGTAGAGGCAACGGTTACTCCCACGGCACCCAGGTGGCCACCCTCCAGGAGGCGCGCTGAAGGAGATGCCGCCGCCGAGGGTGTAGGCCCGCAGTGTGAATGCGACGAAACTGGCCACCCGCATCGTCGTGGTGCCGATACCGCCGCCACTGGGCATCGCATCGAAGATTGGCAGTGGCGTCATCACCCCGACGAAGGAGCGGAAGGCGGACGCGTAATCGGGGCCGCACAACTGCACGATGTTGTCTGCCCGTGGTAGAACGTCGCCGATGTTCACCCGCACAGGTGTCAGGCAGTCGCGGCGTGTGGGATCGAGTTGGACGTAGAAGAAACCCTTGACCATGTCCTGCAGCGTCCGGGTCACGCCGTCCTTGTCGGTGACCGTGCAGGTTGGTCCTTGGCCCGGCTTGTAACTGGGTGGGGAGAAGATCTGCATGGTCGTGCTCGCGTTGGAGACGTAGTCACATGCCGAGAGTGCGATGGGGAAGGTGACGTTCGCTCCACGAGCCGCACCCCAGATGGCCTGCGAGCAGGCCCACAGACCCTTTCCGTCGAACCCCATGGTCTGGCTGAAGACTGCGGGGACGATGGATGTGCCGTCGGACTCGCGTGTGGCCGTCCTCATGCGCACGTAGTTCTGGTTGCCGGTCACCGTCTGGCACTCCCACGCGTGCGGCTGCAGAGACCTACAGGCGCCGAGGTTCCCGGAACCGCACGCCTCGTCGAGGGCGCTGACCTGGTCGAGACCCGCGTTCAGATTGGCCAGTGATCCACCGAGTGCCGCTGCGGCGCTGCGCGAGGAGCACGCGGGATCGCCGAGGGCGCAGGCCCGCGCCACCGCGAGGGCCGCCGCATCGGCGCCGTTCTGCACGAGGCGGCGCTCGGTATAGAGGCGCCCCCCGTCGATGACCATGGCGAGCAGGCCCACGATCACGCCCGCGGAGATGAGCAGGGCGACCAGGATGGAGACGGCGCCGCGATCATCGCGAAGGGCTCTCATCCGACGCACACCATGCGGGACGTCGCGGCCACCGTGCGGTTCTGGGCGAAGGGGAAGAGGGCGACGGGAGTGATCCAGGTGAACAGAGTCGACGTAGTGACCTCCGTTGTCGCGCCGTTGCCGGGCGTGGGGCAGGCCGTGCGCGCCACGGAGATGCTCCCCGCCGCGAGACCGGCCATCTGCGTCACCTGCGGGGCGGACGCACGGGCGATCGACGTGACGTCGGTGGCGCTGCGCCCGAGCGCGCTGGCCCGCGCCCCTTCGATGCTGGCGGAGTTCAAACCGATCTGGACGAAGAAGAGGCGACCGAAATCGACCAAGCCGAAGAGGAGGAGCAGCAACAGTGGCAGCAGGATCGCGAACTCCACTGCTGCTGCTCCTCGCGTCTCGGAGACTCGGTGCCCGATTGTCATTCTCAGAACGAGTTGAGAACCGTCTGGAATGCGGCGTTGATCTCAGTTCCGAGCAGTCCCACAGTGGCGACGATGACCGCCGCGATCAGGGCCACGATCAGGCCGTACTCGACCGCGGTCGCACCGCGATCCTCGCGCAGGACTGCTGCATGGTTGAGGAGTCGTTGCTTCATTGCCTTCCCTTCCGAGAGAGGTGTCGACGAATTCGGCACCTCGCCCAGTGAAGGGCGTGCAGACGATCGATGGGAGTGCGGCAGCCGCCAATAGCCGGTCAGAGCAGGACAATGACGAGCCACGTCGCCGCCACCAGATAGGGCCCGAACGGCACCTGACTCTGGCGATCGACGCGACGAAGGGCGAGGAGGATGACGCTGACGATGGCGGACAGGATGAACGCTCCGACCATGGCGACGATCAGGGACCACCATGTGGAATAGGCGAGAGGCAGTGCGAGGACCCCGGCGAGTTTCGCGTCTCCCATTCCGAGTCCCTGCGGAGTGAGCAGCGCGAGTCCGACGAAGACCGTGAGGGTGATGATCGACCCGACGATCGCCCGGGCCAAGTCATCCCAGCGATCGTCGGCCACGGTCGGGATGAGCAGCAGCCCGATGAGGATCGGATACCCGCTGAGCGTCAGGGGATTGGGCAGTGTCTTCGTCCGGATGTCGATCACGGTCAGCGCTGCGGTGAGTACGGCGAGGTACGCGTAGGCGGGAACCAGGGTCCAGGTCACCGGCGTACGCCCATGGCATGTGAGGCTGACAGAGGATGGCCCACGATGGGTGGGCGGACCCGGGCACTGGATGCGCAGTGGGGTCACCTGCCCGATTTGCCCACGCGAGGTCTCTGCCCTACCGTGGAGGAAGTCGTGGGGAGTACCTCTACGCGGCGTCCTCGTCAATACGGAGCAGGTGCGAGCCTGGGCCCGGGGAGCCGGCCGGATTCGTCCGGTGATGGGAGACCGTGACCTCGTATTCCTATGAGGAGGTCTCGTGCGCTCGCTCTCGCTCGTTGCAATCGGCTCGATTTTCGCCCTCTCCGCATGCTCGTCGGTGAACGACGCGATCTCGACCGGTCAGAACGCCCTGGACTCCGCGGGTCAGGCCGTCGAGGCCGCCGACGGCCTCATCCAGGCCGCCACCGACCTCGCCGCCGCCTGCACGGCGGCGCAGGCGGCCTGGGTGCCCGGTGTCTCCGCGCAGGACGCGCGCAACGCGATCGATGAGGCGCTCGGGATCGTCGATGGGGTCGTGGCATCCGCGCCTGATGCTCCCGGGGTGAGTGAGATCGATCAGGCGCTCACCTCCGCCCAGGAGGCGCTAGCTGCCGATCCCTCCAGCACGTCGCTCGGGGTCTCCCGCTCCACCCTGGAGACCGCCTGCGCCCTCGTGACGCTGGGCGGCTGACGTGGACGTCTCACTCTGGGTGTGGGTCGCCCTCATCATCGGCATCCTCGCGATGCTCGCCGTGGATCTCTTCATGCACCGCGAGGCGCATGTCATCGGCGTGCGCGAGGCGGCGGTGTGGTCGGGGATCTGGGTTGTGGTCGCCATTGGTGTGGGGGCCGCGATCTGGTGGAACTACGGATCCGAGTTCGGGATGCAGTACTTCGCCGGTTACGTGATCGAGAAGTCGCTGGCCGTGGACAACGTCTTCGTCTGGGCCATGATCTTCAGCTACTTCGCCGTCCCGCGGGAGTACCAGCACCGCGTGCTCTTCTACGGAGTCGTGGGGGCACTCATCTTCCGCGCGATCTTCATCGCGGCGGGCTCCGTGCTTATCGCCACCTTCGCCTGGATCCTCTACGTCTTCGGTGCCTTCCTGATCCTCACCGGCATCAAGATGCTGGTCCAGCGCAATGAGCACATCGACCCGTCGAAGTCCAAGACACTGAAGCTGTTCCGTCGCTTCGTGCCGACGACTGAGACTTACGAGGGTCAGAAGTTCCTGACTCGACGCAATGGTGTCCTCATGGCGACGCCCCTCCTGGCCGTCCTCGTGCTCGTCGAGGTCACCGACATCATCTTCGCGGTCGACTCCATCCCCGCCATCTTCGCGGTGACGCAGGAACCCTTCCTGGTCTTCGCCAGCAACGCCCTCGCCATCCTGGGTCTGCGGGCGATGTACTTCCTGCTCGCGGACCTGATGCACCGCTTCGTGTACCTCAAGCTCGGGCTGTCACTCGTGCTGATCTGGGTCGGCATCAAGATGATCGTGAGCCATGCTTTCGTCAAGATCCCCACCGCGATCAGCCTCGGTGTGGTGATCGTGACGATCGCCATCGCAATCGGGGCGAGTCTGTGGGTCAGTCGCGATGGTGCACGATCGAAGGAGTCCATCGCTCCCTAGGTGCTGACGGCCTCACGCGTGTCCGTGATCGTTGCACCATCGATCCGCCAGCCCGCTGGCTCGCGCACGAGTCGGTACTGCAGGTCGTAGACGTCTGTGGCCGTCACGCGCACCTGGATTTGCGCGTACTCCTCCACCTGGGCGCAGTCGAGGAACTCCACCGTCGGGTCGTCGAGCAGGAACGCGTACTGGGACTCGATGATGTCCTGGAAGTCGGCCTCACCAACCGAGGACTGGAATCCCCCGGAGGCGAACATGCGCGCCCCGGCGAAGTCTCCTTGCGCGAAGAACGCCTGCTGGGAGCCGATGGTGTCCTCGATACCGGCGCGCACATCGGAGGTGCACTCCTCCGGGGAGGGGGGAGCGGGTCTGGGCTGTGTCGACTCGGTCGGCGTCGGTGAGGCGGCTGTCGATGACGGGACGGGTGGAGGAGCGGCATCCTGTGAGGTCCCACAGGCCGCAACGAGGCAGCACAGCACTACGGCCGAGATCCAGCGCACATTAGGACGCTAGACCGAATCGCACCGGTCGCAACCCGGACGTCAGCGCTCGTTGCGCCCCAGGATCTGGAAGAACAGCCCGCCGATCAGCGCGGCGATCGCCGTGTAGAGCAGTCCACTGCCGATCGCCTCGCCATCCAGGGTTCCGGAGATGGCGTTCATGAGAAGCCAGATCAAGTAGAAGATGACGCCGATGAGGATGGCCTCGCCCCACCACTTTGCGGGGAGGCGTGGTCCGAGCCAGGACATGGCAAGTCCGTAAATGACCGTGGCGGTCGATGCGGCGAACAGCGCGTAGCTCTGTTCACCCTCGGGACCCTCCGAGAGCAACTCGACAAGGCCGCCGACCGTCGCGAAGATGAGGAAGAACGCGAACATCGAGATGGGGACCGAGAACGCGCGGGGGATCAAGGGACCTTCCGACATGGTGGCTCCATTCCCGGTGCCGATGCACCGATAGCGCGAATGTAGACCCGGGGATGTGCCTGAGATCCGATTTCTATCGGTGTGCCGCGATTACCCGGGGAGCGTGATGCGGAAGGTGTGGGTCCAGCCGGTCGCGCCCATGTTCACGGACACGACCTGTCCACGCGCACCGTCGTAGATCCCCGAGCCACCGATCACGGGCCGCACCGTGCGTTGACCCGCGGCCAGTGTCGAGCCCGCCGGGGGATAGAGCGAGATCCCACCCACGACGAGTTGGTTGGCCTCCTCGCCGAAGACGAAGACGAGATTGGATCCGCGCAGTTCGAGTCCATCCGTGACGTTCCCGGCGAGTGTGGTCAACGTCCCGGTGATGTATTGGCCGTCGGCGGCCTTCCCGTTGACGGCGATCGGCGCGAAGAACGTGCGCACGGTGCCGACGCCGCTTCCCGTGACGCTGATCGGCGTGACTGCTTGGTGATACACCTTCACCACCTCGGTGGTGTCGGCGTGCGCAGGTGCAGCCATGAGTGCAGTGACGGCGAACAGGACCGAGGCGAACTTCCAGAGGCGCATGGGACCACCCTAGGACGCGGTGGGGAGACGCCAGTAATCGCGACCGTGGTCGATGCCCATCGCGAGATCGGCCGTGATCGCACCGATCGCGGGCACGAATTTGAAGCCGTGACCGGAGCATGGTGAGCACACCACCACGGGTCCGACCCGATCGATGATGAAGTGACCGTCCGTTGTCTCGGTGAACAGGCAGGTCACGGCTGTGACCTGTGAGGGATCCGCGCCGGGAAGCCAGCGCTCGGCGTAGTTCTGCGCTTCGCGGGTGACGGCCGGATCCGTCTCCAGGGTGCGCGTGGCCAGATCGACCGTTCGAACGGTGCCCTCAAGGCCCAACTTCACGCCCTCCCCGGGGGACTCGAGGCCGTAGGCGGCGAAGCCCAGCGCCTGGCCGCTGTCCTGATGGTGGATATACGAGGGGAAGGAGTATCCGGGGCGGATCGTGAAATGGACGGGCTGCTGGTGCGTGACCTGCAGCGGAGGCAGGGGGACGAGCGCACCGGCCAGCCCGGGAAGCCAGGCACCGGCGGCGACCACCACGCAGCCTGCCTCCCACGTGGATCCCCCCGCATGCACGAACGCGCGATCACTGTGCACCTCGATCCGCTCCACGGGCGTGGCAGCGTGGAACTCCGCGCCGAATCGCACCGCCGAAGTCACGGCGGCATCGACGGTCCGGTCGGCGAACACCCTCCCGCCATCGGGGGAGAAGGCGACCATGGTGTCGAAGTTCATGCCCGGCCAGCGCTCGTGCGCGGCTTCGGGGGTGAACACCTCCACCGCGTAGTGATGGGAGCGCAGGGAAGCCACGACCTCCTCCACCGCGGACGCGATCCCATGGTCGAGTTGCCCGTTCTGCTCGAGCAGCACGCAACCGGAATCCGACTCCAACTCACGCCACAGGGGAAGGGCGTAGGTGGCGAGGTCGGTGTAGCGGGGATCGCGGTAGGCGAATCGGAAGATGCGCGTCTGGCCGTGCGAGGAACCCCAGCGGTGCAGGTGCTCGAACTGCTCGAGCAGGACGACGGATCGTCCACGTGTAGCCAGTTGCCATGCCGTCGCGGCACCCATGCCGCCGGCACCCACGACGACCACGTCCACCCGCGCGCCCACGGGCTGAGCGTAGATGCGCGCTAGCGGGGCAGGGCGTTGACGAGCTCCGCGCTGCCCGGCTTCGGCTCCGGGATGGAGTCCTTGGCCAACGTGCTGGGCCACCATGTCCGTTTGCCGATGTCGACCACGAGACCCGGCACCACGAGTGTGCGCACCAGCAGGGTGTCGAGGAGCACGCCCAGTGCCACCGCGAGACCGATCTGTGCCAGTGCCACGAAGGGCAGCACGCCCAGGACGGTGAATGTCGCGGCGAGCACGATGCCAGCGCTGGTGATCACGCCGCCGGTCACGGCGAGGGCGCGCAGCATGCCGATGCGCGTCCCGTACTTCGCGGCCTCCTCGCGCGCGCGTACAGCGAGGAAGATGTTGTAGTCGACGCCGAGGGCGACGAGGAACACGAACGCCAACAGGGGCAGTGACACGTCGAAGCGCTCGAACCCAAGGATCTCGCTGGACACGAGTGCCGTAAGACCCATGGCTGCGGCGAAACTCAGCACCGTGGTGCCGAGCAACAACAGCGGGGCAACGATGCTGCGCAGGAAAATGCAGAGAAGTAGTAGCACGCTGCCCAGCACGAGTGGCACCACGCGATTCCTGGTCTCGGTCTGCGCGACGTCGAAGTCGAGGTTGTCCGCGCTGTCCCCGCCGACGAGAGCCTCGGTCTCGGGGAGCTCGGCGAGTGAGGCGCGCATGTCACGAACGGCCTGATAAGCGACGTCACCCTGGGGATCGGCGTCGATGGTCACCAGGAGTTGCGACCACGTCTCGTTCTGCGGTCCTGGTTCCACGGCGGCGACATTGGTGATCCCATCGATGGCATCGGTGGCCACTGCCTCTGTCCCCGGACGCACCAGGACGATCGTGCGGTTGGCCTCGCCTTCGGGGAAGTGCGCGGCGATGATCTTCTGACCATCGACGCTCGCAGCCTCGCCGCGGAAGTTGTCCGAGAGCGACAGCCCCAGGTCGAGCTTCACCAGACCACCGGTTAATGCGATGAGCACGAGGATCCCGCCGATCCAGACCGTGCGCGGGCGCCGGGCGACACCGCGACCGACACGACCCCACACCGACTTGCCAACGGGAGGAGTGCTGCCCTCGCGCGGGATGAACGGCCAGAACACCCAGCGGCCGAGGATCACCATGAGCGCGGGCAGGAGAGTCATCGCGGCCAGGAGCGCGCAGAGCACGCCAATGAACCCTGCGGGGCCGAGTCCGCGCGTGGTTCCGACGGTTGCGGCGAGCAGACACAGCAGGCCGGCTCCCACGGTGGCCGCGCTGGCCAGGATCGCTTCGCCGGCGCCCCGCATCGCGCGGGCCATCGCCTCGTGACGATCGCTCATCTTGCGGAGCTCCTCGCGATAGCGCGAGATGAGCAAGAGCGCGTAGTCGGTGCCCACACCGAAGACGAGCACCAGCGTGATGCCGGCGATCTGTCCGTCGACGGTCGCACCGAAGATCTCCACCAGCCAGGTCATGCCGGCGCGTGACAGGTAGTCGCCGATGATGACCGCGAACAGGGGGATCGCCCACAGGATCGGGCTTCGATACGTGATCAGCAGCAGGATCGCCACGACGATCGAGGTTGCGAGTAGAAGATTCGTGTTGACACCGGAGAACACCTGGGACAGGTCCGCGATCACACCCGCAGCGCCCGTGACGGCGATGCGCAGCCCGGTGTCATCCCCCGCGGGAGC
Source organism: uncultured Bifidobacteriaceae bacterium (assembly GCA_964495555.1). Lineage (GTDB taxonomy): Bacteria > Actinomycetota > Actinomycetes > S36-B12 > S36-B12 > VGCC01. Next base: position 24,601 of record CAZBWA010000019.1, read on the forward strand.
CTCTCCCACGGCCGTGCGCAACTCGTCGACGGTCGCGGTCAGATCGTCGTTGTCACCGGGGACGAAGGGCAGGACGATGATGGCCGCTTCGCCGTCGGCACTCGGGATCGGCTGGGCCGCCTGGGGCGGCGCGCCGACGATGGTCGCTCCGTTGACCGCGTCGGTGGCGATCTTCGCGAAGTCGGCCTCGGTAAGGCCGCCCACGCGCTCATAGGCGATGACCGCGGGGATCGCGTCGCCACCCGGGAAGTCCTCCAGGGCCTGCGCGACGAGCGCGGACTGCGTGTCCGTGGGACGGGAATTGGCCGGGTCGGTCGACTGCACGCTCTCTAGGCGCGCTGCGGCGCCCGCGGTCAGCCCCAGCAGGATCACCCAGAACAGCAGGGTGAGCCACTTGCCCTTGCGACCCGACGGCAGGAGCAAGATCCGCCAGATCCCGGTGCGTACGGATGTGCCGTCGGCACTCATTCCAACCCCCTCGTCGTCACCCTCCTGGGCGACGGGCCTTGAGCCTAGGAAACGTCGTTCCCGCGCGCATGTCCGGGTGCGGCACCACGTCCCTGCACGTTCATCGAGGGGCGGGGAAGTCTCGGCTGCGGAACACCAACACCCAATTTCGCTAACTGGGGGGCACGGAGGTCGGCCCGCACCCGAAGATAGGCCTCGGCGTGGCGGATCCATCGACGAGCATGTGGATACGAGGAGAGACATGACACGACGGGTGACGGGTGCGGCGATCGCGGGTGCCCTCGTGGTGGCAACCTTGGCCGGAGCGGCCCCCGCGGCCCTCGCGGACACGGGGAATCCCCTGGATATCGGACCGGTCATCGCTGGGGTCGCACCGAAGGATTACCCGAGCAAGTTCGTCGGTTACTACGCCCGCCCCGATGCCACTAACTGGGGCTGGGGTGAGCAGGTCGTCCCCA
>CAZBWA010000020.1:0-15908 GCA_964495555.1 uncultured Bifidobacteriaceae bacterium
CGCCGGAGAACTGCGACAGGCGGAAGATGACGAACTCTGCGGGCTTGACCGGGGCCACACCGATTTCGATGATGACCATGCCGGCGTCAATCGTCTCTGCGGTGTTGTTCTGACCATCGCACTTGACGAAGAATGCCTGCTCGGGCTTCGCGCCGAACAGGGCACCGGAACGCCACTCGTTGACGAGGAATGCGTTGATGGTGCGGCGGATCGTGCCCCACAGTCGCTCGTCGTTCGGCTCGAAGACGCACCACTGTGTTCCCTGCAGGATCGACTCCTCCAGGTAGTTGAAGTAGCGACGAACGTTGATGTAGCGCCACTCCGCATCGCTGGAGAGGGTGCGCGCACCCCAGACGCGGATACCGCGGCCCGGGAAGGACTTGATGGAGTTGACTCCCTCGGGATTGAGCATGTCCATCTCGCCGCGGGTCACGTTGAGTTCCAGGCCGACAGCCCCCTGGAGCACGTCGTTCGCCGGAGCCTTGAAGACACCGCGGGTGTTGTCGTTGCGGCTCCACAGGCCAGCCACGTGTCCTGATGGTGGGAAGAGTGTGTTGTGCCCGACGGAGGCATCGAACACCTCGATCCACGGCCAGTAGAGGACCGCGAACTTCGAGTCGAAGTTCGTCGTGGTCTCGCGCCAGTCCGACGCCTGCTGGGCATTGAGACCGGCCGGGGTATCCAGGATCGCCATGCGATTGCCCATCAACTCGCAGTGCGACACCATCGCGTTCTGCACAGCCACGACACCCGCGGTGTCGATCAGACCCTGGCGGTGCGCCACGACGAGGTCGGGGGCGAGCACCATCGTGATCTCCTCGAGCGCCTCGAAGGCCGCGAAGCCCGTGCGCTTGGCGGCGTCGCCCACGACATCCGCGGTGGCGACCGTCGGGACGACGGTGCCCGCTGGGATCGCCAGCGCGACGGTGCCGGTGCTGAGCCCAGCAGCGAGATCTGCAGCGGCGACATCGAGTTCCTCGATGGTCACGAGGCGGGAGCCGGTGTTGATCACCTCGGCGATGTTCTTCGTCCCGGGACCCGCGGTCACGCCGGTGAACGTCTCCTTGGCACCCGAGTCGCTGGAGACGGTCACGTCGTAGGTGCCGGAATCCGGCGCGGCTCCTGCCGCAGCCGCGACGTCCACGGAGATGTTGCCCGCGTTGGCGTCGAGTGCGCGCACCTGGAAGGCCGGCGTGCCGCCACCCTTGCCGCCGCCTGCGAGCGCGAGTTGGCCAACCGGCAGGCCGGGCGATGCCGTCGTGCCGTCACCGGGGAGGGGGAGCCGCACGATGTACGCGCGACCGCCGCCGTTGTTGAAGAAGCCGTAGACGGACTTGCCCAGCGCGAACTCCTCGACCATGTCGCCGAAAGTCGCCACATACTGGATCCAGTTGGTGACGAGCGTCGGTTCGTTGATCGGCCCGGTGGGCGCGAAGCCGACGAAGCCGGCGATGGCCGTTCCCACGCCCTCGATGGGGCGGGTGCCCGCGGGCACCTCTTCGATGTATACGCCAGGGGATAGATAGGTGGGCATGTCCCATACTCCTCGGGTGTCAGGCACGCACCGTGCGTCCCGTCCGCCGCAAGCATGGCTCAGTGCCTAGGGCGGAGCAACCGGTTTCGCCAAATAGCCATCCGTTGTTTCCGCGGCCTGGCTCGGAATGTCAGATTGGACACATTCACCCATCCGACGACAGTGATCAGATCCGGCTGACACCGTTGGGGCGAGTCCCTACCATGACCGATATGCCAGGTCCGATCGCCGTTCTGGGCACGCCCATGTTCTGCGACATGGGCTTCTTCCCGTCGGTCTTGATCGTCGAGCCCATGGGGGTCTTCGCCAACGATCTGCCGGCCGGAACGATCCTGGACATCATCCCCGAGGTCAATATTCCGTCGTTTGGACTGTGCCACTCACCCCTGAACCCCGAGGTGATCGCCCTCACGGCCGCGGCCCTCGGCGTCCCGGTGCCTGCGCCCTGCATCCCAATCGTGGTCGACCCGTGGATCTCGCCGAGCAACGTGCTCATCGATGGACTCCCGGTGTTGACCGAGGGCAGCGTCTGCGAGTGCCTGTGGGCGGGCACGATCGTGCTCACCGGGCCATCACCGGCATTGAACGTCGAAGCAGTGTAAGTGCACGTTGTTGCCAGAGTGACGACTGAGACAGGAATAGAGGTGACACCGTGGGGCTTCTAGGTTCCCTCTCGTCGGAGATCCCGGCCGGGGCGATGCAGATGCCGAAGATGCCCTCGGCACCGAAGATGCCCTCGGCACCGAAGCCCCCCCAACTTCCCGGGATGCCCGGTTCCTCGGGCCAGCCCGCGGCCGATCCCGATTCCTCCCTCGAGCCCTCCGGCGCCGTGGGGATCGCCCGCTGGCTCAACATCGGCGGGATCCTGCTGGTCATCACGGTCGTCACGATCGCCGTGGCCCAGCAGGTGGGGTATGGCATGCCGCCGAGCGAGCTCGGGGTGCTCGAGCGAGCCGCCCTGTTCGCCGCGTGCGCGGCTCCGATCCTGAACCTGCTGCGCGGTATGCGCCCGCAGCACTACGCCTTCGCCTTGTTCGCTGCCCTCGTCGGGGGATTCGCGGCGGTGCGGGAGTTCATCGGGCACGTCTCGGGGCAGCAGGTGCTCGACCCCAACGAGATCGTCTTCGGGCGCCCCCTGTTCGAGTGGGTGTTCGTGATCTGCGCCCTCATCGTCATCGGGGTCGGAGTCATGCTTATGTGGACCAAGACCTGGCTCGCACTGGACTACGGCCTGATCCACCACTACGGCCCCTCGCGCACGTGGACCTTCGCCTCGATCATCTGGCTGATGTCCTACGTGGTCTTCACGACGATCCAGATCCCCGTCCAATGCGATGGCTGGGCCTGCCCGGCCGATCCGACCAGCAGCGGGAACCCCGGATGGCAGTTCACCTTCGCGGTCACCAACGACCAGGGGGCTGACGCCTCCATTTCGATTCCGGGCTTCGTCACGGTGATGATCGGCATGGGCCTGATCTCCCTGATCATCGGCGCGATCATGAACCACAAGATGACGTCGCAGAAGGATGGCACCTCGTCGACGGGGACACCCGACGCTGCCTGATCGGAAGCCGAAAGCCCGTTGAGACGCGGGCTTCGAGAACTACGCTCGCCCCATGCCGGATCCGGTTCTCGACGCGGACCTCGAGGAGGCGCGACAGAAGTCCGAGTCCTCTCCCGCCGTGGACCCGGAGAAGGCCCGGCCTGCCTCGAGCATGCCGTCGGCCCCGAGTTCGGGGCATGGCGGCGACGCCCGACGCCCATCGGTGACCACGCCTCGCAACGACGGTAAGCGTCCTGGACAGGCGATGCGAGAACGAGCGATCCATGCTCCCGTCGACGGGCCGATCAGCCAGGGACTCATGTCCGCCGGGGAGAAGCTTCGGACGGGGTCCGACGCCCTGGATACGCATATGGGCAAGATCAGTGCGGCCGTTGCCAACACGTTCTCGCCGATCGATGTTGCCGAGACGGCCAAGCTTGGATCGAATGCAGTGCAGATCGCAGCCTTGGCCAATGCGCGTACCGACTCCGGGCGGCAGGCTGCGTATCACGATGCACAAGCGCGCAATGAAGCCGCGATGGATCAGATGAGCCTCGACGTCCAAGCCAACAAGATGGTGCACGGTGACCCGGCCACCATGAAGGAGGCGGAGCAACGCCGACTCGAACACGTATCTGCGACGCACGAGAAGAAGCAGCAGGTGGCGGCAACCATCAAATCCGCCGAGGACTCTGGCGCTCCGATGACCGTGGAGCAGAAGCGGGCACTCGCGGAATCTTCATTCTCTGCACCCACGAAGGAGATGGAGACTGAGGCACGCGCTCACATGCTGAACGTCAAGTTGGCCAACCTGATTCGAAAGAAGAAAGCTGCCGGAGCCAGTGAAGCAGAGGTTGCCACACTCGGAACCGGTGGCATTGTCGCGGGCAGCGCTGCTAAAGCCGTGGCCGCCAACCTTCGACTGGGGGCCAAGGGCGCGGCGGTCGGCGCTGACTCGATCGACGAGTGGCAGATGAAGCACACCGTCGGTGAGGAAGTCACAGGTGACCTTGCGCAGAGTGGACATGTCATCTCGGAGAGCGATCGGCCTGAGAGCTCCGTCAAGGGTGACGTCACACGCGTCGCACGGTCGGTGGCCAACAAACTCCCGGGGTTTGACTCCGATGGTAGGCCGCTGTTCAACTCGACGAAGTTGAGTGACAAGGAGAAGGGACTTGTCCAAGATCTGAATTCCAAAATCGGTGACATTGATGCTCGTGGCGCTCAGAGCCTCAAGGACCGAAAAGGAATGGAGAAGGGCTACACCCCGGAGGAGTTGAGCCGTCGCCAGGAGCTGAAGTCACAGATCTCCGGCCTGGAGAGCAAGGGTGCGCAGTACCGCAAGGACAACAACTCCTTCGGTGCGCAGATCATGGGCCTCAAGGGACTCGACTTCAGTGACCAATCGAAATTCGATGACCACACGTCGCACGTCGACAGCTACATGAAGAAGGCGGAGGCTAATCAGAACGATGCCATCGCCGCACATCAGGGCGAAATCGACAAGTTGGATGCGGCTGCCAAGGCGAACCTGGGGTCACGACGCAGCAAGGTCTTCTCGAAGTCCCACTCGAGCTATCACTTCACTGATGAGGAGAAGTCCGAGCACGAGGGTCTCCTCAAGCAGATGGACACGATCAAGAGCGGCGCGAAGGGTCGCGATCTGAGCGATAGCGAGCAGGCTCAGATCACGGCACTCGAGGCCCGCAGTGCTGACATGAAGGCGTTCCGCGATACGGGGCTGACCCGGGACCAGCGGCAGGAGCGGGAACGCCGTACATCCGCCATCGCAGGCATCAAGGCTGATACCACCTACGGCTTATCGGACCAAGACCATGCGCATCTTGCTCACCACAAGCGCGAGATCGCCGACCTGGAAGAAACCCGTAAGACCGGGTTGACGAAGACTGAGCGAAAGCAACTCGCCGACGCTAAGGCGGAACGAGAAGAGCAAAAGCGCACCAGGGACACCGGGCTCACGACATCGGAACGCCAAATCAAGCAACACCTCGAAGACTCTCGCACAGCGGTGTACGAGGGCGCGGCCGAGGACAAGGACCTCATCGATCGCAACCTCGGCAAGACTGTCCGCAAGGTCGGTGACAAGCACTACGTCGGTGGCTTGAACTCCACTGACAACGTGACTGAGGAGGAGATGGAGGCCACCATCGGTGGCCGCACGGCCCAGGGGGCCCGTACCTTCGGCAATGCCGTGCACTTCGCCGGTGAAGTTGCGGAAGGCTCAGCTGATACGGCCCAGAAGTACACGGACAACAACGAACTCGCCAAGGCTGCGGCGATCACCGCCGGCGGTGCGATCAAGCAAGGGGTATCCGCCGCAGGTTCGGTGACCGTGCCAGTTCTCGGTGGCGTGGCCATCAAGGCCGGTCTCGAGGGGGGAGGAAAAGTCCTCCAGGGCTTTGGTTCGGTGATCTCCGACGTGGCGGATTCCGCAGCTCAAGCGCAGGATCAGCGCGACCGCCAGAAGGATTTGACTACAGGTCAGCGCGCCCTGGATGTGCGCAAGCACGCCATCGACTTCACGGGAAGCAACACCCCGGAAGAGAAGTCACTCGGATCGAAATTGGTGGACTCCGCATCCACTCTCGTCAGCGGTGCCGGCACCATGCTCATGGGGAGTGATGCGGGCAAGGACCTGAAGAAGGATGCGGTGGGGATGCTCCCCGACCAGGTGTCCGAGAAGCTCGGTCTCAACGCTCCCGAGGAGGACGACGGTCCGAAGGAGCTCACCATGGAGAACCTGCAGGCCGCCACCGTGGACGCTGTGAAGGGCGAGGCGCAGGACACCGCCCAGGGAATGGCGATTGCAACCGGGTCGGACATGGTCACGAAGGCCCTCGCCGGACATCGCGAGGATGCACCGAATGCTCGTGCGCTCAAGGCGTTCAACCGGGAGCATCACAAGAAGAAGAAGGCTGAGGAGAATCGCGCGGCGGGTCTTGCACGTCAATCCGCTGTGCGCCAACAGCGTGATGCGGCGCGCGCGGCGGACGACGGTCCTGCAGATCCGGACGGGAAGGCGATGCAGGCCATGTTCGCCAAGCCCCTGGAGAAGCAGGAGAAAGCCGACGCCGATCGTCAGGCCGGCCTTGCACGTCAGGGCGCTGTGAGGCAGCAGCGGGATGCTGTCCGATCCGCGAACGAAAGTGCCGCGGGCCCGGAGCGGAAGTCGATGAAGTCGCTCTTCCGTCAGCGCGTGCCGTGGTGGAAGCGCCTCGTGAGTGCGGTCAAGCGTGGCGCACAGTCTGTGGGACGGGGAGTCCGAAAAGTCGGGAACTCCATCCGCCGTGGTGTGTCGGCAGCCGGACAGTGGTTTCGCGGGCTCTTCTCATGAGGTCTGGCGACGCCACAGGCTAGGACGCACGTGATCGTCGACCCGGTCGATAACGAGACCTGACAGGCTTCTCCCATGCCGGTCACGATCCACGACATCGAGGACGCAGCGCGAAGGCTGTCGGGAACTCTGCGAGTGCTTCCGCCGGTCCGCGCGCGCTGGCTGGAGGATCTGGTCGGTGGACCCGTGTACTTGTTCACCGAAAACCTGCAGCGCGCGGGGTCTTTCAAGATTCGTGGTGCGTACAACTTCATCGCGCAATTGAGTGATGATCAGAAGGCTCGTGGTGTCGTCGCCGCGAGTGCGGGAAACCATGCGCAGGGTGTGGCGCTGGCTGCTTCGATTCTCGGAGTGCCTGTCACGGTCTTCATGCCCGAAGAGGCATCGATACCGAAAGTGCAGGCGACCCGTGACTATGGGGCCGATGTCCGGTTCGCAGGGTCGACGATCGACGAGTCTGTCGATGCCGCGCTGGAGTTCGCCGAGGCGACCGGTGCGGTCCTCGTCCACCCGTACGACAGTGACCACATCGTCGCGGGCCAAGGAACGCTGGGATTGGAGATGGCATCCGCAGTGCCGAACCTGCGCACGGCCGTGGTGTGCACGGGGGGTGGCGGCCTTCTCGCCGGCATCACGCTGGCCTTGGCATCCCGCGCTCCTGGTGCGCACGTCATCGGCGCGCAGGCGGTGACCGCCGCTGCGTATCCCCCCTCACTCGACGCAGGCCACCCCATTCGGTTGGAGCACATGGCCACGATGGCCGACGGGATCGCCGTGGGGCGACCGGGTGATGTGCCCTTCGCGGTGATCGCCGAGCACCGAGTCCCGATCATGACAGTCACCGAGGATGAGATCTCCCGAGCCGTGGTCATGTTGCTCGAGCGATCGAAACTGCTGGTGGAACCCGGTGGGGCAGCTGCGACCGCGGCGGTCATGTCGAACCCCGGGAACTATGAGCCCCCTGTTGCCGTCACGTTGTCCGGCGGCAACGTGGATTCACTCGTGCTGATGCGGATCCTCCGTCATGGCCTTGCCGCCGCCGAGCGATTCCTGACGCTCGTCGTTCGAGCTCCCGATCGGCCGGGAAGCCTCGCTCGGCTCCTCAGCGAAATCCAGCGGATGCGGGCGAACGTTGTCGATGTCGATCACAATCGGCTCGATCCGAGTCTCGCTGTGGATGAGGTGGAGATCGTTGTGGACGTGGAGACGCGGGGACCCGAGCATGCGGCCGAGGTTGTCGCCGCACTCGCTGCAGCCGGATTCACGCTGACCAGCGTCGAGTGACTACTTCTTGCGCTTTGAACTTCCGAAGATCTTGTCGTAAAGCCAGGTCTTGGCCTTGTTGAGCCAGCCCTCGGGCTTCTTGCGCTCTGCGCCCTTGAGGTAGACACCCTTGTCCACTGCTCCAGACTTGTATGCACCGGAGTCCATACTCGCCTTGAGGTCGGAGTCGTCGGCGTTCTTCGCGAGTTTGTCACCCACGGCGCTGGCGGCCGTACCTCCGTACGACATCAGTGCACCCTTCGCCTTGATCGCCGCAGCCACGGGACGACCCACCTGGGTTGCTCCCGCTACCTGGTGGGCGACGGCGGATGCCCCCGCTGCCGCCCCGGCCACGTCATCCCCCTGATCGATGTACGTGGTGGCGTTAGCGCCACGGGTGATGTCACCCGCTTTCGTCGCCTTGCTGCCGAAGGAACGAAGCCACTGCCCGAACCGGGCCAGTCGGCCCACCTGTTCGGGAGCGCGTGCCGAACCCGAGTGGACCATGTCGGTCTGTTCGGCCGTCAACTCCTGGTTCGGCATGTTCCGGGCCACGACACCATGAGCGGCCAAGTTGTTGTTCGCGGGGACCCGACGGAGCAGCGCGCGCAGGCGCGCCTTCTTGAGTCGGGAGAGTTCCTCGGGTGACGCCCCGTCGGCCTTCCCCTTGGCGAGCGCATCGGAGGCTGCAGTCGCCTCACGTGCCGCATTGCGGTTGCGAATCTGCGCCATCTTGTAGGAGGCCTTGACGTTGTCATCCGACGCCATCATCATGTTTCCGGCAGCCTCGGCGGTGGCCCCACCGCCTTCGGCAGCGGTTTGCGGGTTGAACCCCGTGAGGTGGCCGACGAGTGCGCCACCTACTGTTGCGAGGCCACCACTAGCAGCATTCTGAACGTCGATTCCCCCGCTGCGAATGTCGCGACCCGCCGAACCCGTTTTCGACGCCATGTCCATGTTCGCCCTGATATTCGAGACCCGAGCATCGAGGGGACTGGTGATGCCATCCTGTTGGAGCTCGGCAGGCGCGTTCGCCTTCGGGTCCAGCATGGGTGTCTCGGTTCCCTCGTTGGCGAGCTTCGACTTCACGAAGTTGGTCGTGTCCGTGGCGAACCCGGTCGCCTTGTCCTTCAGCGCGGTAGCACCGCCCATGATCCGAGACATGGTCGTGGGCCGGGCCGTATCGGCCTGCTCGGGCCCTTCGATCTCGAAGGGTTCGAATGCAGGACCACTGACATTAGGACGCTGCTTGGCCGACAGGTCCGACATCTCCACTTCCATGGCGCCCGAGCGCTGGGCCGCACGTTCCTTCTCGGCAGACGTGGCACCTGGACTCGGCATGCCTCAGAACGTAGCAAGGATCGTCCTGGCGAGGCTGTGAATAGGGCGAACAGGCAGCCCGGCATCCGCGCGGTTGAGCATCGGGAGTCACCCATGGCGTACCCTCGCCGCCTGTGACATCTGAGCTCGCCGTCGAGGCCCATGGCCTGGTGAAGACCTTCGGCGACGTGCGAGCCCTCGACGGAGTCGACCTCGTCGTTCCCCGCGGAACGGTGGTAGGTCTGCTCGGCCCGAATGGATCGGGCAAGACCACAACGGTGCGAATCCTCGCCACCCTCCTCCAGGCCACGGCTGGCACGGCGAAGGTGAACGGATTCGATGTGAAGTCCCAGGCCGATGACGTCCGCCGCTCGATCGGTCTGACCGGGCAGTACGCGGCGGTCGATGAATTTCTCACGGGTCGCGAGAACCTGATGATGTTCGGCGGGCTCTACCACCTGGAGAAGTCGTACGTGACGACCCGCACCGATGAGTTGCTGGCCACCTTCGACCTCGTTGACGCTGCGGACCGACCGGCCAAGACCTACTCCGGCGGTATGCGTCGCAGGCTCGACCTCGCCGCCAGTCTCATCGCCAAGCCGGGGATCCTCTTCCTCGACGAGCCGACCACTGGGCTCGATCCGCGCTCCCGCATCGGACTCTGGAACGTGATCAAGGGGCTACTGGCCGAGGGGACCACCGTTCTGCTGACCACCCAATACCTGGACGAGGCCGATCAGCTCGCCGACGACATCGTCGTACTCGATCACGGCAAGGTCATCGCGCATGGGACCTCGAGCGCTCTGAAGGATGAAATCGGTGGCGATCGTCTGGAAGTCCGGCTCGGACGAGCCGACCAGACCGGTCAGGCTGTCACCGCGTTGGCCTCTATCGCGACGGGGGAGATCGTGACGCAGGACGGCCTGATCAGTGCCCCGATCACCGGAGGGTCGACGACTCTGATCGAGGCGGTGCGCGCACTCGACGCCCAGAACATCGATGTCGATGACATCGCCTTGCGTCGCCCCACGCTCGACGACGTCTTCTTGAGTCTCACCGGCCACTCGGCCGAGGATGAGGTGCGTCCGGCCCCGAGTCGCGGCCGCAGGCGGGGACCGGTGCGCCGATGAAGGCCGTCTACGCGAAGCGTCCGCCCCTGGGCTGGACCGTGCACGACTCCATCATCATCACGCGCACCACGATCCTGGCGAGCTTCCGCATCCCTGAGGCGCTGTTCTTCCAACTGATCCAACCCGTGATCTTCGTGATCCTCTTCGCCTATGTCTTCGGTGGTGCGATCCCTATCCCTGGTGCGGATCCCACCTCAGCGCCGGACGCCAGCCTCTATCGCCAATACTTGATGCCGGGCATCTTCGGACAGACAGTCGCTTTCGCGGCAGCCGCGAGCACGGTGGGGCTCGCCGAGGCGATGCAGCGCGGCATCATCGATCGCTACCGCGCGCTTCCCATGAGCCAGCCGGCGGCGCTGATCGGCAACACGATCGCGAATGCGCTGCGACAGATCCTCACTCTGACGGTCTTGAGCATCACGGGCCTCATCGTCGGTTGGCGGATCAACGACGGGATCTGGAACGCGATCCTCGCCTACCTACTGCTGCTGCTCTTCGCCTACACCGTCACGTGGGTGGGTGCCTTCGTCGGACTGTCCGTGCGCAACAGTGAGACGGCGAGCACGGCAGGACTCATCTGGATCTTCCCCTTGACGTTCCTGTCCAACGCGTTCGTGCCGATCACGGCGCTACCGACCTGGCTGCAGTACTTCGCCGCCTTCAACCCGATCTCGAGCCTGGTGCTCGCCTGTCGTGAACTCTTCGGCAACCCGATCGGGAATCAGCCTGATTTCTGGCCTCTGCAGCACCCGGTCGAATACACGATCATCTCCTGCGCCGTGGTGATCGCGATCTTTGCGCCTCTGGCTGTGCGCAAGTTCCGCACCGCTGCCAGCCGCTAACTGCCGTACGCCTCCACGGACACGATCTCCACCGTCATGGTCTTGCCGTTCGCGAGTTCGTAACTCGCGGACTCTCCGACCCGCTTGCCGAGGACGGCTGAACCCAGCGGAGATGTGGGGGAATAGACCTCGAGTGAGGAGTGCGCGGCCTCCTCGCGGGAGCCGAGCAGGAATGTCTCTACGTCGTCGAACGCGGTGAAGCGGACCGTGACGACCTTGCCGTGGGCCACCTCGTCGTCGGCGGACTCGGGTGCACCGATCTGGGAGTGCTCGATCAGGTGCTTCAGCTGGCGGATACGGGCCTCGTTCTTGCCCTGCTCTTCTTTGGCCGCGTGGTAGCCACCGTTCTCCTTGAGGTCGCCTTCCTCGCGCGCAGCTTGGATGCGCTTGGTGATCTCGGAACGACGTGGGCCCTCGCGGTCGGCGAGTTCCTCCACGAGGCGGTCGTGGGCTTCCTGAGTCAGCCAGGTCACGTCAGTCACGGGCCAGGACTATACGTAGGGATGCAGGGAACCGCGAGTTTCACTCGGTCCAGGGCTGCTCTGGCTGGGCGATACCCGGGGGGAACTGCGGGCCGGGCACGCGGAGTTGATCCCCCTCGGCGATGCACTCGAGGACCTCGGCTGCGTACGCGGGCGCCACAGTGCGTAGGCGGTACTCCACGAGACGGTATTCCTCGCCGGCCGGCACCGGGACCTCCGCGTAGCCGAGATCGATGCGCTGGGAGTCCTGGGCACGCACGATGCAGAGGGTGTCGACGTCCGCGGGGGCGCGTACCTCGAAGGTCACGTCCACGCGTTCCGGAGACACTTCCGACCACGCGAGAAGTCGGAACTGCACGCGATCGGCGGTCAGATTCAGCCAGACGAAGGTGACCCCCACGAAGAATCCGATGATCACCAGGCCGACCACGATGAAGCGCCCGATCGGCCGCCGATCCATCCCGTAGCGGGCCTGCATCTCGGGTGAGAGTTGGTCCCTGCGGAATGGGCTGGGCATGAATGGGAGACTAATCCTGTGACCCCCCTCCGCCTGATGGCCGTGCACGCGCATCCCGACGACGAGGCCAGCAAAGGCGCCGCCACCACGGCCAAGTACGTGGACGAGGGCGTGGAAGTCATGGTCGTGACCTGCACCGGCGGTGAGCGCGGTGACGTGCTCAACACCAAGGTCCAGGAACTCGTCGACCTCCACGGACTGCCCACCGTGCGCCAGCAGGAGATGAAGGCCGCTGCCGAGGTGCTCGGCATCCAGCACGTGTGGCTGGGTTTCGAGGATTCCGGCTTCCCCGAAGGCGACCCGAAACCGCCTCTCCCGGCGGGCTGCTTCGCCGACCTTCCGCTCGAAGACACCGTTCCCACTCTGGTGGAGGTGATCCGGGAGTTCCGGCCGCACGTGGTGACCACGTACGACGAGAACGGCGGCTACCCGCATCCCGATCACATCCGCACCCACGAGGTCACCATGGCGGCGGTCCGCGAGGCCGCGGATCCGTCCCTGCATCTCGATCGCAACCCGAACGTCCACCAGGTCGCCAAGGTCTACTACAACCAGCAGTTCACGAAGAAGAAGATCATGACCCTCCATCAGGCGATGATCGACGCGGGTCTGGAGTCCCCGTTCGACGAATGGATTACCAACTGGAGTGACCGCGAGGATCGCTGGCCGAAGGTGACAACCCGGGTTCATGCGGCGGACTACTTCCACGTACGTGATGCCGCTCTGTTGGCGCATGCCACCCAGATCGATCCCGAAGGGTTCTGGTTCGCGGTCCCGCCGGAACTCCAGCGGAGCGTATGGCCGACCGAGGAGTTCGAACTCGCCTTCAGCGCAGTGGATTCGAGCCCGGGCACGTCGCAGGGTGTGTACGAAGACGATCTCTTCTCAGGATTGCGAGGCTGACATGGATCCGAACTCCGACCTTTCCCAGGTCATCGACGGTGCCGGTCCCATCACGGGTCTGTTCGTGCTCCTGCTCGGAGTGGGCATCTTCGTCCTGTGGAAGAGCATGAACCGCCAATTGAAGAAGGTGGACACGAACCTGCCGAAGGGTCCCGAGGACGAGCGCGAGGCCTACGACGAGGAACTCACCGAGGAAGCGGTCAAGCGAGGCGAGGATGAGCAGGGGTAGTTCCCTGCTGCGCACAGCACTCACACCGCGGGGGCTGTTGGCTCTTCTTGCCGCCGTTGCTGCGGCGGGCGCCTGCGTCTTCCTGGGAACCTGGCAGTGGGATCGAACCGAGGACATCCTTGCGGCAGAACGCGCGGCCGCGGCCGACCCGATCGACATCGGCCAACTCGTTCGTGATGACGGAACGTGGGACAACCGGGACATCGGACGTCCCGTCACGGTGTCGGGTGCTTTCACCGAGGATGAGGTACTCCTCCCCAATCGTGAATACGAGGGGCAGCGCGGCACCTGGACGGTCACCCGTTTCGTGCTCGACGACGGACGCAGCGTCGCCGTCACGCGGGGTTTCCTCCCGGACGGGGTGACCAGCCCCCCGATCCTCACCTCCCCGACGCAGATAGAAGGTGTGCTGCATCCCAATGAGGAGTTCTACGAGGGTGCCAACCAGGTGGGGGCAATCGTCACCGTGGATGCCGGGGCGCTCGGGGATGCGTGGGGGACCCCGCTCATCCAGGGATTCGTGATGCTGCAGGACCAGGACCCGTCCCTTCTCGCTGCGGATGCCCCTGCCCCGGTCGTCCTGCCGCCCACGGTGCAGGTGGGAGATGTGGCGTTCCCGCTGCAGAACTTCGTCTACGCCTGGCAGTGGTGGGTGTTCGGTGCGTTCGCCCTGGCGGTCTATGGGTGGTGGCTCTGGCGCGAATCCCGACCGCACCAGGTATCGCCGAATGAGAATCCCTGAGTAGGTTTCCGGCGTGATCACCGTCATGGGCGAGGCCCTGATCGACATCATCGTCGATCCGCAGGGTGAGGTGACCTCCGTCGTCGGAGGAGCGCCGTTGAACACCGCTCGCACGATCGCCCGACTCGGTGAATCCGCGTCCTTCCTCGGTGGTGTGTCCACGGATGCGTTCGGACAGCGGATCCTGCGCATGCTGACCGGTGACGGAGTCACCCTTGCTTTGGGACGCCAGGTCCCGGAGCCCAGCACCTTGGCCATCGCACAAATCGATGCATCGGGTGCGGCCACCTACCGCTTCATGCTCGAGGGGACCTCGGCCGCCGCGATCACTCCGGAGATGGCGTTGGCATGCGTGGGCGCGGATGTGTCGGTCCTCCACGTGGGAACCCTGGGCTTGGTTCTCGAGCCGCTGGCGTCGGCATCCGCCGCACTCGTCGCAGCAGCGCGCGACGATCAGATCGTCATGGTCGATCCGAACTGCCGACCGTCGGTGATGACCTCGTCGGAGGTATTCGACCGCACTCTGACATCCGTGTTCACACGCGCCGACGTGATCAAGGTCAGCGGCGATGATCTCGCCTTCATGTTCCCCGGTGAGCGCCCTGCGACGGCCGCGGAGCAGATCCACATGCGCACAGGAGCCACGGTCCTCTTCACCGATGCCGCCGACGCGGTCCGCGTGGTGTGCACAGGAGGTTCGAACGTGCTCCCAGTGCCGCCGGTCACGGTGGTGGACACGGTCGGAGCGGGGGACTCCTTCAGTGGCGGCTTCCTCGTGCATTGGGTGCGGAACGGGTGGACGCGCGCCGAGCTGACCGATCTAGACAAAGTCAGTGCGGCTGCCGAATTCGGTATCCGCGTGGCGGGGATCACATGCCAGCGTGCCGGGGCGGAACCGCCGTTCGCGCGCGAGCTGTGAAGCCGCTAGCGTCACAGTCATGAAGGGCATCCCTGGAGCGCTCCTGCGGTTTCGCATCATGGCGTGGATCACCGGCGTGGTGCTTGCCACCGGTTTCGTCTGGATGGTCATCCTCATCATCGGGTGGATGGGTGACGGCAACTCCTTCACGTCGTTCTTCAGTGAAGACGGCAACCGGCCAACCCTGTACAGCGTCCTGTGGATCGCGCACGGGTGGCTGTACTTCATCTACCTGATCGCCGCCGTGGACCTGTGCTTCCGGATCCGGCTTCACCTGGGGAAGACGGTCCTGATGCTGCTGGCGGGAACGGTGCCGTTCATGTCCTTCGTCGCCGACTCCTGGGTGCACCGCTACGTGCGCCAGCATCACATCGGGGCGAGCACTTCCCCCTAGGGCACGGACCAATCGATCGGATCGCCACCGATCTCCTCGAGCAGCTCGTTGCTCCTGCTGAAAGGCCGCGAGCCGAAGAACCCTCGATCCGCGGACATCGGACTGGGGTGGGCGCTGGTGATAACGGGGACATCGGGCAGGAACTCGGTCGCGGTCTGCGCATCCTTCCCCCAGAGGATCGCGACCAACGGCTGATCGGCACGGTCGGCGAGGGCGGTGATGGCGGCCTGGGTGATCTGCTCCCAGCCCTTGCCGCGGTGGCTCCCCGGTTGGCCGAGTTGCACGGTGAGCACGCGGTTGAGCAGCAGGACGCCACGCTGGGCCCACGGGCTCAGGTCGCCCGAGGACGGCGTCGCGACGCCGAGGTCCTCGGTGAGTTCGCGGTAGATGTTGGACAGGCTGCGCGGAATCGGGCGCACCTCCGGGGCCACGGAGAAGGACAGGCCCACCGCGTGACCGGGTGTGGGGTACGGGTCCTGGCCGACGATCAGGACCCGTACATCGTCGAGGGGTTGGGTGAAGGCGCGCAGGATGTTCGCGCCTGCCGGTGCCCAGGCTCGCTGCGCCGCGCTCTCTGCGCGCAGGAACTCCCCGATCGCGGCCAACGTCTCCTGATGGGGGGCGAGGGCCGGGAGCCAGCTGGGGTCGACGAGTTCCTCGAAGGTCGCAGCCACGTCGGCAGGGTAGGCGCTAGCGGGCGGTGCGGGCGGTGCGGGTCGGCAGGTAGTAGCCGCG
>CAZBWA010000020.1:16008-25440 GCA_964495555.1 uncultured Bifidobacteriaceae bacterium
GCGAGCACCACGCCTGCGGTGCTGAACGGGAATTGCCACCCCGTGACGTCGTAGATGAGACCGCCGACGACACCGCGGCGTCCGAACGCGCTGAGCAGGGCTACGCCGGAGACCACGGGGGGAAGGAGCAGCGGCACGATCACCAGTGCTCGGATGAGCCGGGTGCCGGGCAGTGAGCCACGCGCCAGCAGCCAGGCGAGTGGGGCTCCGACGAGCGTGGCGACGACCGTGGCCAGGACCGATGTCACGAGGGATAGCCGCAGGGCGTCGAGTGCCGTAGGGGAGGCGAGGATCCCTGGGAAGGCCGACCACGGTGCGTCGGTGATGAGCGCAAGCAAAGGGACTACCAGGAAGGCAATGGCGATGAGCCCGGGAACGAGCAGGAAGGCCGGACGCCTTGTCGTCACCATGGTTTTGCGAAGCCCCAGGCGCGCAGGATGCGTTGCGCCGAGGAGGAGTAGCGCACGTAGTCGACGAATGCCTTTGCCGCGCGAGCGTTCGACGAGTCCTGCACGGTTGCGATGGGGTAGTTCGTGGCGACGTTGTCCGCTGCGGGGATCGCGATGCCGGTGACGTCATCGGGGAAGGCCCGGACGTCTGTCGCGTACACGATTCCGGCGTCGACCTGATCTGCGATCACCTTCCCGAGCACGGAACGCACGTCAAGCTCGCGCGTCACCGGAGTGACCGCGACCCCGTTCTTGGCGAACAACTCGGTCGCGAGGGTGCCGCACGGAACTTTCCGGTCGCAGACGGCGACGAGGACCCGGGGATCGGCGAGGTCGGCCAGGCCCGTGATCCCCGCGGGATTCCCCAGGGGCGTAGCGATCGCCATGGTGTTTCGCGCGAAGAGGATGGGTCTCGACGTGAGCCCGGCATCGACCGCGCGCCACATCACCGCCTCATCCGCGGTGGCGAGCACGTCCACCGGTGCCCCCGCGCGAATCTGTTCGACGAGGGAATTCGAGGACGCGAAGTTGAACGTGACGGTGATCTGCGGATAGCGGGTGGTGAAGGCCTTCGCGATCACCGGGAACACATCGGTGAGCGATGCCGCAGCCGAGACCGTGATCGTCGTCGCGGGGATGCTCTGCACGTAGGGATTGGGTCGGTTGTCCGCGCGAGCGGGTACGGCGACAAGGACGATCATCGCCGACGTGAGCGTGATCCGGGGAAGGAGACGGGCAAGCATCGCTAGTGGTCACGACTCTCGATGATGACGTTCGTCGCCTTGATCGTCGCCGAAGCGCGCACCCCAGGCTCCAGCCCCAGTTCATCGGCAGCCTCGCGACTCATGAGCGACGTGATCCGGTGCGGCCCGGCCTGCAGTTCGACCAGGGCCATCACTCCGTCGCGCTCGACGCGGATCACGATGCCCGGGAATCGATTGCGCGCGGAGGTCGGAGTCCCGTCCAGGTCGCGGACCGTTCCCGTGGCCATCAGAGCGGCGAGGGCCCGTCCGTCCACGGTGGTCCGGCCACCCGCGTCGGAACCCGTCGCGAGGCGACCATCGGCGATCCAGCGGCGCACGGTGTCGTCACTGACCCCCAGCAGTTCGGCCGCCTCGGAAATACGCAGATGCGTCACAGAATGCGAGATTACTCCGCACATGCGGTCCCAACAAGTGATTGGTTCCGCAATTGCCGGAATTGGGGACTCCGTCCGGGGACGACTACCCTGTGCGGGTGCCCTCTGACCCCATCGCCAAGGCGCTCGCCAAATTCCCGGCCTCCCAGCGTGAGGCACTCGCCGAGACCCGGGCCCGGATCGCTGCCGCCCTGCCCGGGGCCCATGAGGAGATCGCCTGGGGTATGCCTGCCTTCCTCATCGGCGACGACAACGTCCTCTGCTATTCCGGGTTCTCCGACCACAACAGCCTCTTCCCCGGGGCGCACGTGCAGGAAGTACTCGTCAAGGAGTTGGCAGGCTTCCCGACGACGAAGGGCACGATCCACTTCGATAGGGACGTCGCCTTCCCGCAGGCGCTCCTCCAGAAGATCCTGAAGGTGCGCATCGCGGAGATCAATGCGTCCTATCCCAAGCGCGGTGGCCAGGTACGGGAGTACTACGACAACGGACATCCCAAGATTCTGGGCAAGATGAAGGACGACAAGCCCAACGGCGAGTGGGAGTGGTTCCACAAGGACGGTGCGCCGATGCGCACGGGCGCTTACCGGTCAGGTAAGAAGACCGGCGAATGGATCACCTACGCCGCAGACGGCACCGTCACCAAGGTTTCGACGTACAAGTAGGTCGTCATCGCGTGGCGAGGATTGCCGCGATGACGAGGGCTCCGATGCACGCGAGTGCCACCGCCGCGGTCAGGATGCGGTAGCCGACGCGCGGTGCGTCCCCCCGCTGATCGCTGAGCTCCCCCAGGGTGGAGTTGGTGTCCTGGGCGCGTTGCAAAAGCCGCTTGGTCTCCTCGAACACCTCAGGTCCCTGTCTCACCCAGCCGGGCGCGCACCTGCGCGGCCAGGCCCTCGTGCGGAACCGTGACGTCGACGTCATCGAGCCAGACCGTGAGGGTGGCGTGCGCCACGGTGAACGTGTGGCAGTGCCCGCCACTGGTGCGATCGCTGGAGATCCCATGCACGTGCATTCCCGGAATCACGATCCCATCCTGGGTATCCGGAAAGCGGAAGCCCACCAGAGTCCCCTCCCACGAAGGGAACTCGAAGCGCACCTCGTGACTGAGTACGTCCGGCAGCGGCGGGTACGGCGGTTCCTGGCGGTGTTCGCTGCGCAGCACCACGTCGGTGAACACGCCGTCGATCCGTAGCGCGGCGACAAGGTGCTCGGTGGGGTGGGACAGATCCCCTGCCGTCACCACGTCGGTGACGAGAGCCGTGACATCGTCCATGGTGAAGCCCGGAGGCACCGGTGTGTCGATCGGCAGTCCTCCGTGCGCCACCACGGCGAAGGGCAATCCCAATGTCGGCTCCGCCGTGACGGGATAGCCATCCGCGGGCACACGCCAGACGAGATCGTCGAACGCCACGATCTCTCCGTCGCACGCCTCCGCGACGCCGAGTCCCACGGTGAAGTCCTGGAAACTCTCCGCCACGGTGGTGTGGGCTTCGTAGTGCGCCCGGTAGAGATCGGTGACGGTGTCGACCTGCGTGATGTGACCGTGGGCCGCGGCTGCCAGTGCGGGGTCGAACATGGCTACAGGTTCGTGTAGTCGCGCTGGGACTTCGGGCCGTCCTTCTTGGCGGCGAAAGTGAATGCGGCCAACCCGACCACCACGACTCCCGCGCCGATCCCGATCAGCATGACGTCATTGGCGTCCTTGGCATCCACCAGGTACCCGAGGAACACGACGGCGATGACCGCCACGACAACGCCGATGAGCTTGGCCTTCAGGTCGTCGAGGGACCGGATCTCCAGCCAGGCGGGTAGACGGACGCTGGAGTCGACGAACAACTCGTAGAGGCCGTACCCGATGACCAGGAGGACCGTGGCGAGCAGCAGGGTGTCCACCGCGGTCAGGATCGTGACCACCGTCTCCTTGAGGGGGACTGCGGTGTCGAAGAGTTTGACGATTGCGCGGCCGATCTCGATGATCCCGATGATCATGAGGACGATGGCGCCAACGATGGAGCCGATCGCGGGAAGCGCGACGACGAAGCGCGATAACTCGACGAGGCGGCGCACGGGGGAACGGTAGCGCGTGCGCGTCCTACTTCTGCCAGGCGACCTCGCCGCCGACGTAGGTCGCCTGGAAGGCGATATCCGCCCAGCCGGACGGATCGGAGCCCCATGGGTTCCCGTCGGCGATCCCGAAGTCGGCGGCCTTGCCGACCTCGAGGCTGCCGCGGTCGTCGGCGTGGATCTGCCAGGCCGCGTGGGTCGTGATCGCGGCCAACGCCTGATCCGGCGTCACGCACTCGGCGGCATTGAGCACCTGGCC
Source organism: uncultured Bifidobacteriaceae bacterium (assembly GCA_964495555.1). Lineage (GTDB taxonomy): Bacteria > Actinomycetota > Actinomycetes > S36-B12 > S36-B12 > VGCC01. Next base: position 19,922 of record CAZBWA010000020.1, read on the forward strand.
GTCGGCCTGGGTCTGCCGCAGGACCGCGGTGCGGGCGCTCAGGAGTGGGTGCACCTCGGTGACGTTGTAGTCCGAGTGCAGCGAGGGCCGCATGCCCGCCTTGTAGGCCGAGGCGACACGGTCGAGTCGCCCGGCGCGCTTCGGTCCCAGGATCGTGTCGCGGAACGCCGCGCCCCAGTAGTAGACGTGGTTCATCAGGAAGCTCGGAGAGATGCCCAGTGCCGCCATGCGCGTGAGCTGGTCATCGGTCGTGAACGAACAGTGCTCGAACCGGTGACGAAGGTCGTTGGTGCCGTAGCCGGGCAGGATTTCCTCCATCGCCTCGAGGACGAACTCGACCGCCGCATCGCCGTTGGTGTGCACCATGATCTGCCAGCCGTCGTCGAGTCCGGCCTTGAGCGCGACCCGCAGGGTCTCCGGGGTGTAGTCGGACTTGCCGCCGTTGTCCTCGCCCAGGTAGGGCTGGAGGAAGTAGCCGGAGCGACCCTGGTTCGAGCCGTCGGAGACGACCTTCCAGGCATCGGCACGCAGCATCTCGTCACCGCTGAACGGTGTGACGCCCGCGGCCTTCCACATCGCGGCGACCTGCACGGGGGTGTAGCCGGGGAGCACCGCGAATTGCGCCGTGGACATGCGCACCGGGAAGCGAGCCTGCGTGTTGAGTTGGTGGAGGAGGGCGAGTTCTTTCGGTCCCGCGAGTGCGCCGGTGGCCGCTTCGCGCACCGAGGTCACTCCCTGCGCCGCGCAGGCGGTGAGGATCTCGCGGATATAGGTCGCGACGTCGGTCATGTTCGGCTTGGGAAGACCCTTGAGGACCAACTGGATGGCGGGGGGCTCGCCCACGACACCGGTCATCACTCCGTCAGCGCGTTCGAAAGTGCCACCGGGGGGATCCGGCGTCTGGTCGGTGATCCCGGCCGCCTTGAACATCAGACTGTTGACGTAGAGGAAGTGCCCGGAGGCGTTCCAGACGAGGACCGGGTTGTTCGGCGCGAGTTGGTCGAGCGTCGTCCGGGTCAGATTCGGCTCCCCGGGGTAGAGGCTCGGGTCGAAGTTCTTGAACGCCACGATCTGTCCGCTCGGCGCCTTCGCGGCCGCGGCCTTGATCGCGGCGGTCGCGTCATCGAGTGTCGGGCACACCGCGTGCCCTAGGTCCACGTTGGGGTAGGTCAGCAGTGAGGTCCAGACGTGCATGTGCGGATCGATGAGGCCCGGGAGGATGACGCCCCCCGGGGTGAGAGTCGTGGTCGATGCGGTGACGAGGCCCTCGACATCCGAGCGCGTCCCGATACCGATGATGCGGCCACCGGAGACTGCCATCGCCTCAGCCGTCGGGGCATCGGGATTGTTGGTGACGATGTTGCCGACGACGAGGAGATCGGCCTTCGGGCCCTCCGGCTTCTTCTTCGCGTGATGGGCGGGCGCGATGGTCTCGGATGTCCCGGACATGGTCGGCCCGAGATGGTCCGACAGGAGCGTGGGATTGCAGCAGGAGTGACTCGACAGCATCGGATTCCAGGCCCCTTCGATTGTGTGTTGCGCCTCGGGAATGCTAGACCCGAGCGGGCCCGAGCACCCGACGAGAACAGGGAGGCCCCATGCGGATGCGGGACGAGCGTGAGCGCGTCACCAGTCCCTACCTCCTGGATCACATCGACAACCCCGTGGACTGGTGGCAGTGGTCCCCGGAAGCCTTCGCCGAGGCTCGGGAGCGGGATGTGCCGGTATTCCTCTCGATCGGCTACGCCGCGTGCCATTGGTGCCATGTGATGGCGCATGAGTCCTTCGAGGACGCCGGTGTCGCTGCCTACCTCAACGAGAACTTCGTCTCGATCAAGGTGGATCGTGAGGAGAGGCCGGACATCGACTCCATCTATATGGAGGCCACCGTCGCGATGACCGGTCATGGTGGCTGGCCGATGTCGGTCTTCCTCGACCACGAGCAGCGTCCGTTCTACACCGGTACGTACTTCCCGCCGAACCCGAAGCATGGGATGCCCTCGTTCGCGCAGATCCTCCAGGCGATCGCGGGCGCATGGGCCGAGCGCCGGGTGGACGTGGAGGCGACCGGGCAACGCATCGTCGACGCCCTCGCGTCACGGGCACTACCCGCGTCGGGCTCCCGGCTTCCCACATGGGAGGAGATGGCGATCCCCGTGAACGCGTTGGCCGCTTCCTTCGACGCCGTCTGGGGCGGCTTCGGATCGGCTCCCAAGTTCCCGCCGTCGATGGTGCTCGAGTTCCTACTGCGCTACGCCGCTCGGGAGTCAGGAGATGCCGGGCGATCAGCCCTGACGATGGCCGAACGGACCATGGAGGGCATGGCGCGAGGTGGCATGTACGACCAACTCGGGGGCGGGTTTGCGCGGTACTCGGTCGACGATCACTGGGTGGTTCCGCACTTCGAGAAGATGCTCTACGACAACGCGTTGTTGCTGCGCGTGTACCTGCACTGGTGGCGACTCACCGGATCCGCATTCGCTCTACGCGTCGTGCGCGAGACAGCGGAGTTCCTCATCCGGGACCTGCGTACACCGGAGGGTGGATTCGCCTCGGCCCTCGATGCCGACAGTGAGGGAGTCGAGGGCAAGTTCTATGCGTGGACGCCGGCGCAGCTGGTCGAGGTCCTCGGTGAGGAGGACGGTCGGTGGGCAGCGGACGTCTTCTGCGTGACAGAGGGCGGGACCTTCGAGCACGGCATGTCGGTGCTGCAGTTGCTCGCCGATCCCGACGATGGGGCGCGGCTGGCCCGGGTGCGCGAGGCGCTGTGGAGCGCGCGGGAGCAGCGGATCCACCCGGCGCGCGATGACAAGGTCGTCGCAGCGTGGAACGGTCTCGCGATCGCCGCGCTGGCGGAGGCGGGCGCGTTATGCGACGAGCCCGCGTGGATCGAGGCGGCAGCGGGAGCGGCGGACCTCCTCATCGCCGTGCATATGGATATGACGGATCGACTGTGGCGCACGTCGCGGGACGGTCACGCCGGTGCGAACCTCGGAGTTCTCGACGACTACGGCGACGTCGCGGAGGGCTTCCTCGCCCTCTACTGGGCCACCGGTGACGACGAGTGGCTCACATTCGCCGGGATCCTCCTCGACGTGGCGGTGCAGCATTTCTCGGACAACGACGGTGGGTTCTACGACACCGCGGACGATGCCCCCGCGCTCATTCGTCGTCCGCGCGAAGCCTCGGACAACGCGGAGCCCTCCGGGTGGTTCGCCGTAGCCAACGCCCTGGTCACCTACGCGGCGATCGTGGAATCGTCGGAGCACCGCGCACGAGCGGAGCAGTCACTCGGAGTCGTGGCCGCCTACGGCTCGCAGGCACCGCGCGCCGCGGGATGGGGGTTGGCGGCCATGCTCGCCGTGCTGGATGGACCCGCGGAGGTCACGGTGGATCGAGAATCGGTGGACCTCGTCCGTGTGGCGCGGATGTCCCCGGCCCCCGGTGCCGTTCTGCGTTACTCCCGTGACGCACGTGACTCAGGGGCCATGGTGTGCCGTCACTCGGTGTGCCAACTCCCGACCATGGACGCTGCGAGACTCGCCGCACTGCTCCTGGACACCGCCACGCGGGGGTAGCCTTCCGCGCGTGGGTGTGCGCAATCTGATCTACGGGATCTACGAGAAGTCCCTCAAGGATCAGATCCCCCCCGACCGCATCCCTCGTCACGTGGGCGTCATCCTCGACGGCAACCGACGTTGGGCCAGCCTCCAGGGATCGTCCTCGTCGGACGGGCACCGGGCCGGCGCGGCCAAGATCGTGGAATTCCTCGGGTGGTGCGACGACGTCGGCGTCGAGGTGGTCACCCTGTGGCTGCTGTCGACCGACAACCTGGCGCGTCCCGCGGCAGAGTTGCAGGCCCTCATGACGATCATCGAGGACACCGTCGCCGGGCTCGTCGAGCAAGGGCGCTGGCGCCTCCACCCAGTCGGAGCGCTCGATCTACTGCCCGGCCAGACCGCCCGGATGCTCAAGGAGGCGGAGGAGTCCACCCGGGGCGTGCAGGGGAGCCTCGTCAACGTCGCCGTGGGGTACGGCGGTCGTCGCGAGGTCGTCGACGCGGTGCGCTCACTCCTGTCCGAGCACGCCTCCCGTGGGACATCCCTGGATGAACTCGCCCAAGTCCTCGACGTCGAGCACATCGCGGAGCACCTGTACACGAAGGGGCAACCCGATCCGGATCTGGTGATCCGCACGTCCGGTGAGCAGCGGCTCTCCGGGTTCCTGATGTGGCAGTCGGCGCACTCGGAGTTCTACTTCTGCGAGGCCTACTGGCCGGACTTCCGGCACGTCGACTTCCTGCGCGCGCTGCGCTCCTATGCCGATCGTCACCGCCGCTTCGGCGCGTAGTCACCGGCCGTTTCCCGCGAGGTCACACGCCGCTCCGCGGCACCCCCGGGCCCGGCGTGTCGGGGGTTTCGTGTGACGGGTGGGACCTAGCGTGTGGGATCACCAGCACCCGCCAGGAGGTCACGTGCCCGAGCCCGGCAGCGCCCGCATCACCTACGTCCTGGACACCTCCGTCCTCCTCTCGGACCCGCGGGCACTGCTCCGGTTCGACGAGCACGACGTGGTGATCCCGGTGGTCGTGGTCACCGAACTCGAAGGCAAACGCAGCCACCCCGAGCTCGGCTACTTCGCCCGCCAGGCGCTGCGACTCCTCGACGACCTGCGTATCCAGCACGGTCGTCTCGATGAGCCGATGTCCGTCGGTGATGCCGGTGGAACGGTCCGCGTCGAGCTCAATCACACGGATGTGGAGGCGCTCCCCAACGGACTGCGCCTCGGTGACAACGACACCCGCATCCTCGCCGTGGCGCGCAATCTTGGGAATGCCGGCGCCGAGGTGGTGCTGGTCAGCAAGGACCTGCCGATGCGGGTCAAGGCCTCCTCGATGGGCCTCGCCGCGGAGGAGTACCGCGCCGAGTTCGTGATCGAGACCGGCTATACGGGCATGCAGGAACTGGAGATCCCGGCCGACGACATCGATCGGCTCTACGACGACGTCGTCATCGATCTCGAGGCTGCGCGCGACTTGCCGTGTCACTGCGGGCTGGTGCTGGTGTCGGAGCGGGGGAGCGCTCTGGGACGGGTCACCGCGGACAAGCAGGTGCGCCTGGTGCGGGGGGATCGCGAAGCCTTCGGGCTGCACGGCCGCAGCGCCGAGCAGCGCGTCGCCCTCGACCTCCTGCTCGACCCGGACATCGGGATCATCTCCCTGGGCGGTCGCGCGGGTACGGGCAAGAGCGCCCTCGCCCTGTGCGCGGGACTGGAAGCCGTGATGGAACGCCGCCAGCACCGCAAGCTCATCGTCTTCCGCCCGCTGTACGCCGTGGGCGGCCAGGATCTGGGCTACCTGCCGGGCACCGAGCACGAAAAGATGTCGCCGTGGGGGCAGGCCGTGTTCGACACCCTCAATGCCGTCACCACACCCGAGGTCGTCGATGAAATCGTCCACCGCGGGATGCTCGAGGTGCCGCCCCCCACCCACATCCGCGCCCGCTCCCTGCACGACGCCT
>CAZBWA010000021.1:0-12568 GCA_964495555.1 uncultured Bifidobacteriaceae bacterium
CGGCGGCTCTCTCACCCCCTTCGGGGGTGGTCGTGGGAACGGGTCCCGACGACCCGCCGTCGGTTTGACAGAGGCCGGTGGCCTAGCGTCAGACTCCGCCGCGTCAACCAGCCGAGGAGGGACTACCGAGTGTCGGGCACATTGGTGATCGTCGAATCACCGGCGAAGGCGAAGAAGATCGCGGGCTACCTGGGCAATGGCTACACCGTCCTGGCCTCCGTCGGCCACGTGCGGGATCTGGCCGCCCGGGCATCCGACCTGCCGGCCGAGGACCGCAAGAAGCCCTGGGCCAAGCTCGCCGTGAACGTCGATGACGCCTTCCAGCCCCACTACGTGGTCCACGAATCCAAGAAGCAGACCATCAAGGAACTCAAGTCCGCCCTGAAGGACGCCGACGCGCTCCTGCTCGCCACGGACGAGGATCGTGAGGGCGAGGCCATCTCCTGGCATCTGCTCGAAGTGCTCAAGCCCAAGGTCCCGGTCAAGCGCATGGTCTTCAACGAGATCACCCCCGAGGCGATCCGTGATGCCGTGGCCAATCCGCGGGAACTCGACATGCGTCTTGTCGAAGCGCAGGAGACCCGGCGCGTCGTCGACCGGCTCTACGGCTACCCCGTCTCCGAGGTGCTGTGGAAGAAAATCGGCCGCGAGGCGAAGTCCGCGGGGCGCGTGCAGTCCGTCGCGGTGCGTCTGGTCGTGGACAAGGAGCGCGAGCGCATCGCCTTCACCGCGTCGGGGTACTGGGACATCGAGGGTGACTTCCTCCCCGGGCCGTTCGCCGCGACGCTCACCGCGGTCGACGGCACGTCGATCGCCAGTGGCTCGGACTTCGACTCCGACGGTTCGCTCAAGCGCAGCGACGTGCTGCGTCTCGACGAGTCTGCGGCGCGTTCGCTCGTCGATGGCCTGACATCGAAGTCCTTCACAGTGCGCTCGGTGGTGCAGCGGCCGGGCCAGCGCAAGCCGAGGGCGCCGTTCATGACCTCGACCCTGCAGCAGGAGGCGTCCGGCCGACTGCGCTGGGGTGCGCAGCGCACCATGCGCGTGGCGCAGAGCCTGTACGAGAACGGATACATCACCTACATGCGCACCGATTCGGTGCAACTGTCCGCTCAGGCCCTCGACGCGGCACGTGCCCAGATCCGCGAGTTGTACGGATCGGACTACCTGGAGTCCAGTCCGCGGGTGTGGCCGAACAAGTCGAAGAACGCCCAAGAGGCACATGAGGCCATCCGCCCCGCCGGAGATCACTTCAAGACACCGGGGGAGTTGGCAGGTGAACTCGTGGGAGACGAGTTCGCCCTGTACGACCTGATCTGGCGTCGCACGCTTGCTTCACAGATGACGAACGCGAAGGTGGCGACCACCACGGTGAAACTCGGAGCCACCGCGACCGACGGTCGCGACGCGGAGTTCACCGCAACGGGGACGGTCATCACATTCCCCGGTTTCCTCGCTGCCCTCAAGGACATCACCGAGGAGGACTCCGACGAGCGCGAGCTCCCCGGCCTCGTCGAGGGACAGACCGTCACCGCGCAGGAGTTGCGACCCGCGGGGCACACCACCAAGCCCCCCGCCCGCTACACCGAGGCCTCGCTCGTGGCCAAGCTCGAGGAGCTGGGGATCGGGCGTCCGTCCACGTACGCCTCGATCATGACCACCATCCTCGATCGCGGATACGTCTGGAAGAAGGGCTCAGCCCTCGTCCCCAGCTTCACCGCGTTCGCCGTCATCCGGCTGCTCGAGGAGCACTTCTCCGAACTCGTGGACTACCAGTTCACCGCGAACATGGAAGACGTCCTCGACCTCATCGCCTCCGGCGAGATCGATCGCATCCCGCAGTTGGATGCGTTCTGGAACGGTGGCCATTCACTCAATGCGGATTTCCGTGGCATCAAGCACCTCACCGAGGATCTGGGCGCGATCGATGCCCGCGGAATCGCCACGATCGCGATTCCGGGGACGGATGCCGTGTTGCGCGTCGGTCGCTACGGCGCGTACGTCGAGCGCGGTGAGGAGCGGGCCAACGTTCCGATGGGCACTGCGCCGGATGAGTTGACTGCGCAGTTGGCGGAGGAGCTCCTGCTCGAGCCCAGCGGCGATCGCGAGTTGGGTACCGACCCCGACACCGGTCTCACGGTCGTCGCGAAGTCCGGTCGCTACGGCCCCTACGTCAGCGAGGTCCTGCCCGACGGTTCGCCCAAGAGCGCCAAGCCGCGCACGGCGTCCCTCTTCGCCTCGATGAAGCCGAGCACCGTGACGCTGGAGGAGGCACTGCGGTTGCTGTCACTCCCGCGTGTCATCGGCGTCGACCCGGCCGACGGCGAGGAGATCACCGTCCAGAATGGTCGCTACGGCCCCTACCTCTCCAAGGGCAAGGAGTCACGATCCCTGGAGAGCGAGGAGCAGATCTTCGAGGTCACCCTCGACCAGGCCCTTGCCCTACTTGCGCAGCCCAAGCAGCGGCGCGGTCGCGGCCAGGCGGCCGCTCCATTGCGTGAAGTTGGAGTCGATCCGTCGACGGGCAAGACCATCGTCGTGCGTGAAGGGCGATTCGGCGCCTATGTCACCGACGGCGAGATCAACGCATCGCTACGTGTGGTCGACGATCCGATGACAGTGAGCGTCGAACGTGCCAGCGACCTCATTGCCGAGCGTCGGGCGAAGGGCCCGGCACCCCGCAAGGTCGCCAAGCGCGCTCCCCGTAAGGCCGTGAAGGCCACCAAGAAGAAGAAGTCGATTCCCGTCCCCGCGAACAACTGAGATGTTCATCGCGTTCGAGGGCGGTGAGGGAGCCGGGAAATCCACGCAGGAGCAGCGGCTCGCCGACCACCTCGTCGCACGTGGGTACGAGGTTGTTCGCACGCGCGAGCCCGGGGGGACACCCGCGGGAGAGGCGATCCGCGAGATCGTGCTCAGCCCCGCCTACGACGGGCTCGATGACCGAGCCGAGGCGCTGCTTTTCGCTGCGTCGCGTGGCGAGCACGTGGCACGGGTGATCCGTCCTGCCCTGCAGCGCGGTGCGGTGGTGGTCTGCGATAGGTACCTCGACTCCTCCGTGGCCTACCAGGGAGCAGGACGCAACCTCGGAGTGGACGCGGTGCGCGAGTTGAGCCTCTGGGCGACGAATGCCCTCCTGCCGGATCTCACCGTGGTCCTCGACATCGATCCGGAGATGGGACTAGCACGTCTCGATTCCCGCGATCGTCTCGAGGCGCAGCCCCTCGAGTACCACCGACGGGTCCGCCAGGCCTTCCTGGACCTCGCGGCCGAGGATCTCTCTCGGTACGTGGTGATCGACGCGACGCAGGATCCCGGTGTGATGGCCGCACAGATCCGCGAGGCCGCCGATGCGCGACTAGCGGTGCAGCCATGAGTGAGACCATCTGGTCCGATCTCGTCGGTCAGGAAGCCGTGATCGATGCGCTGCGCACGGCCGTCGCCGATGCGCGGAAGATCGAACGCGGGGAACCGGGCCCAGCGATGACGCATGCGTGGTTGATCACGGGTCCGCCGGGATCGGGCCGATCAAGCGCGGCGACCAAGTTCGCGGCCGCATTGGTGTGCCCGGAGGACGGCTGCGGTCGCTGCAACGTGTGTCGGCTCGCCCCCGTGGGTGGACATCCCGATGTCGAGGTGGTCGTCCCCGAGGGATCGACGATCTCCGTGGATCTCACCCGCGAACTCGTGGACCACGGTGCCCGGCTCCCGACCGAGGCGCCCTGGCGCGTCATCGTGGTCGAGGATGCCGATCGCCTCAACGACTACTCCGGCAACTCCCTGCTCAAGGCGTTGGAGGAGCCGACCCCGCAGACCGTCTGGGTGCTGTGTGCCCCGAGTGTCGCCGACGTACTGCCCACCATCGCCTCGCGCACCCGGCATGTGTCCCTGCGTACGCCGAGCACGTCCGATGTCGCCCAGTTGCTCGTCGACTCCTACGGCGTGGACCCCTCCCTGGCTGCGCTCGCCGCCCGCGCCTCCCAGGGACACATCGGTCGCGCCCGCGGTCTGGCCACCGACGATGACGCACGCATCCGGCGGCAACGTGATCTGCGCATCCCGTTCCAACTTCGGGATCTGTCGTCCTGCGTGGCGATGGCCGCGGACATCGCCGAGGCATCCAAGGAAGCCGCGAACACTCGGGCGGATGCGCTCGATGCCGCGGAACTCGACCTTCTCAAACGGCGTTACTACGCCGAGGGCGTCACGAAGCTCGAACGCTCCCTGCGTCGCTCCTACGAAGCCGACCTGAAACTCCTGACTCAGGATCAGAAGCGACGCCGGACCCGCATGATCAAGGATGAGGTCGATCGTTCGCTGATCGATCTGCAGAGCCTCTTCCGTGATGTGTTGGTCGTGCAGATGGGCGGGGACATCGTGTTGATCAACGAGGAGCTGCGTCCTGGAATCGAGCAGTTGGCATCGGCGGGAACCGCTGCGGATTCCGTGCGGCGGCTGGGAGCGCTCGAGCATGCGCGGCGATCGGTCGCCGCGGGGACGAGCGCCGAGGCGGTCCTGGAATCGCTGATGGTCGAGCTGAAGGATCCGTGGGTGCGCGCCAGCGCGTGATCAGATCTGGGAGGCGCGGCTCAGGCCGTGCGCGTAGGCGATGAGGCCATCCACGGCCGGTTGCAGGATCGCATCCGTGGTCCGCGTGAGATCGGGGGCCGCCATTAGTCGCATCGCCGCCGACAGGAGTGTGTCGTAGGAATCACATCCGCGCGCGAGGCGACCCGCGATGATCTCCGCCGACTCACGTGCCGCACCTGCTGCGGAGGAGGGGCTGCGTGCCAGGTGGTCGAGGACACGAAGCCTGTCCACCAGGGTGTCAAGTGCAGCACCGGCCTCTGCGTCCGCGGCGAGCAATTCGTAGGCGGCGTCCGGGTGCAGTCCATCGATCTGCCGCGCGGTCGTGATCACGTCCAACCGGGTGCGCAGGTAGCGCTCGACCACGGCGCCACCCACCGCGCCGCGTGGAAGGGCGGCTGCGACCCGGGGAGCCGGGGGCGGATTCCCGATCCGGCGACGGCTGCGATACCCCCACACCGCGGTGCCGCCGCCGACGGCAGCTACGAAGAGCCAGCCGACGGGGGTGCCGATCAGCGCTCCCGCGGTGAGGACGTCGAGGGCGCCGGCCCCCACCCCCACAACGGCCGTGGAGGTGCCGGCGACCACGGCCGTCTGCGAGCGGCGGATGCGCAGCGTGTGAAGGCGCGCGGTGCGGGCACTGGCCTTATTGACCGCCCGGGCTTGGCGCTGCAGGGCGCGTCCCGAGCTCGTGGGCATGGCGTCCAGGGCCTGGCGGATGGCGTCGACCGCCTCCAGGCCGCGGGCAATCCCGCGATCCACCTTCGCCGTGAAGTCCTGCGGATGTCCCACACAGATACGGTACGACGTATGCGCATAGCCATTGCTGTCGCAGCGATGGCCCTGCTGGCCGGCTGCTCCAGCGCCCCTGAGCCCATCCCCCCGAGCACCCCCGAGGCCGCACCTGCCCCGACCCCCGATGCGCTCGCCCCGTTCTATGCGCAGCGCCCCGAGTGGCGGGACTGTGGTGGTGCGGAGTGCACCAAGATCCGGGTGCCGCTGGACTACTCCGACCCCGGTGGAGACACCATCGAGCTGTCCATGACGCGGGTACTCGCCGAAGGAGAGTCGATCGGTTCGCTCTTCGTGAATCCCGGTGGCCCGGGGGGAAGCGCATTCGACTTCGCGAAGGCTGCCGATTACATCGTGTCCTCGCCCATCCGTTCGGTCTACGACGTCGTCGGGGTCGATCCGCGCGGCGTGGGTCTCAGTGACCCGATCCGATGCCTGACCGATGACGAGATCGACGAGTACACCGCGTCCGAGGGAACACCGGATGATCCCGCGGAAGAGGCAGCCGTACTCGCCGGCATAGCGCAGCTCGCAGACAAGTGCGAGGAGAACGGCGGACCGCTGATCGAACACATGGGCACCATCGATGCGGCACGTGACCTCGATATCGCGCGTGCGGTGACACAGGACCCCGTGTTGAACTACATCGGCTTGTCGTATGGCACCGCATTGGGATTTGCGTACATGTCGTTGTTCCCGGAGACCACGGGTCGCATGGTCCTCGACGGCGTGCTCCCCACGGACCTCGCGAACGAAGAGGTCAGCAAGGGTCAGGCTGACGCATTCGAGGTGGCATTCGAGCATTTCGCCGCCGACTGCGCTGAGTCCGGGGAGTGCCCGTTCACGGGAGACGGACCGCAGGTGGCCACGCAATTGCGAGACTTCCTGCGTGCCCTGGACACGAAGCCGCTTCCGACCTCCGACGGTCGCGAGCTGACCGAGTCTCTCGGCACCTTCGGCGTGCTGTCCTATCTCTATTTCCCGAGCGATGACTACCCGCGACTCCGGGATGCGCTGACGTCGGCGGTGAACGAGGGCGATGGCACGGCGCTCCTGGCCCTCCTCGACGAGCGTCGCAGCCGTTCCCCCGAGGGCGAGTACCTGGACAACTCCACCGACGCGTTCTACGGGGTGACCTGCGCCGACATGCCCTACACCGGCACGGACGACGAGGTGCGCGCGCTCGCCCGGGAGTGGGCGCAGAGTGCGCCCACATTCGGTCCGGCATTGGCCTGGGGGCTGCCGGTCTGTCGCGATTGGCCGGCCCGTGCCGAGCCGCTGCCTCCCTTCACCACCCCGCGCACGCTGCCACTGATCGTCGGAACCCGGTTCGATCCCGCCACGCCGGTGCAGTGGGCTGAGCGGGTGCACTCCCGGATCCCGGGTTCGGGGCTGGTGATCTGGGAGGACTACAACCACACCGCCTACCTGTCGGGTTCGGCCTGCGTGGACGAGACGGTGGACACCTACCTCCTCGTCGGGGAGCTCCCGACCACCCCGCGCATCTGTGAATAGATACCCCCAGGGGGTATCATGGGGGTATGGCGGGATACGCGACGGATAAGGACGACGTCCTGCGGCGACTACGCCGTATCGAGGGGCAGGTGCGCGGGCTCCAGCGCATGGTGGAGGAGGACACCTACTGCATCGACGTGTTGACCCAGGTGTCCGCGGCGACCAAGGCTCTGCAGTCGGTCGCACTCCTTCTGCTCCAGGATCACCTCGGGCATTGCGTCGCCGGTGCGATCGCCGAGGGCGGGGATGCGGCGACGGACAAGCTCGAGGAGGCCACCGAGGCGATCGCGCGATTGGTGCGGAGTTGACGGTGGCCACTCGCATCCTCCACGTGACGGGTATGACCTGCGATCACTGCATCCGTGCGGTGACCGAGGAACTGTCATCCGTCCCCGGAGTCCAGGGAGTCCACGTGACCCTGGTCCCCGGCGGGATCTCCGATGTTGCCGTCGACGCCGACGACTCGGTCTCCACGGGGCAACTCGCCGCCGCGATCGTCGAGGCCGGCTATGACATCTCCCTCTGACCTGCGCACGGTCGAACTCGATATCGAGGGCATGACCTGTACGACCTGTGCCTCGCGAATCGAGCGGAAACTCAATCGCATGCCGGGCGTCGATGCCACGGTGAATTTCGCCACCGAGCGGGCCACGGTGAACCTCCCGACGACCGTCTCGATCGCCGACGCCATCGCCACCGTGGAGGCGACGGGTTACACCGCGCGCGAGCACAAGCGGGATGTCGAACTGAGTTCCGATGCGCGCATGCTGCGGCTGCGGCTAATCATCAGTGTGATTCTGACCGTCCCCATCGTCGCTGTCGCCATGGTGATGCCGCTCCAGTTCCCTGGGTGGCAGTGGATGTCGCTGGTCCTGGCAATCCCCGTGGTGACGTGGTGCGCGTGGCCCTTCCACCGGGCGACATTGATCAACCTGCGCCATGGCGCCCTCACCATGGACACACTCGTATCGCTGGGTATCACTGCGGCGTTCCTCTGGTCGGTATACGCGCTCATCTGGGGCGGCGCCGGCGTGATCGGTATGACGATGGCATTCCACTTCTTGGGGAGCTCGGGGATGCCCGAGGTCTACTTCGAGGTCGCGAGTGCCGTCACCACCTTCCTTCTCCTCGGTCGCTACTGGGAGGTCCGAGCCAAGGAGCGCAGCGGGCAGGCGCTGCGGGACCTCGCCACCCTGGGTGCGCGTGAAGCCACGCTGATCACGGCCACCGGTGAGGTGACGGTGCCCGTCGCCGATCTGCGCGTGGGTGACCGCGTGCGGGTACGTCCCGGGGAGAAGATCCCGGCGGACGGACTTGTGGCTGCCGGTACCGCCGACGTCGACGTCAGTTTCCTCACCGGGGAGTCGGTCCCGATTGCGGTGGGACCGGGTGACCCTGTCGTGGGAGCCGGGATCGTGGGGACGGGAGCGCTCGAGGTCGACCTGACCGCGGTCGGTGAGGCAACGCAGGTGGCTCAGATGGGCCAGCTCCTGCAGCAGGCGCAGGCGCAGAAGGCCCCCGTCCAGCGGCTTGCCGACCGGATCAGCGCCGTCTTCGTCCCGATCGTGATCGCGTTGTCCCTCCTCACCTTGATCGGTTGGCTTATTGCAGGTGCGGATGCGAACGTCGCAGTCACCGCCGCGGTTGCCGTCGTGATCATCGCGTGTCCCTGTGCGTTGGGGCTGGCGACACCTACCGCCCTGCTCGTCGGAACGGGTCGCGGGGCGCAACTCGGCATCCTGATCCGCGGTCCGCAGGTGCTCGAGGCGACTCGGCAGATCACCACGGTCGTGGTGGATAAGACGGGCACGGTGACTGAGGGGCGCATGACCGTCGAGCGCATTCACGTCCTGGGCGATGTGGGCGAGACGCGCATCCGCCTCCTCGCGTCGTCGTTGGAGGCGTTGTCCGAGCACCCCGTCGCCCGCGCGATCGCATCCCTGAGTGATGAGCAGATCGACGTTGTCGACTTCACCTCCCAGCCGGGTGGAGGAGTGCGGGGAGTCATCGACTCCTCCGATGTGGTGCTCGGCCGCCCCACCTGGCTGCGCGAGATGGGCATCGAGTGTCCGTCTCCGCCCGAGACCGACGCCACCGTCGTCGGAGTGGCCATCGACGGCGTCGCTGTCGCTTTCCTCGAGGTCGGTGACCAACCGCGTGCAGACAGTGCTTGGGCGATTCAGGCACTCCGCGACCTGAGTCTTACCCCGATCCTGCTCACCGGGGATCGTCGCGCCACGGGGGAGGCCGTCGCCGCACGGGTGGGGATCGACGAGGTGATCGCCGATGCCAGTCCCCAGGACAAGGTGGTCGTGGTCGAGGACCTCCAGAGTCGCGGGAAGGTGGTCGCGATGGTCGGCGACGGGGTGAATGACGCGATCGCGCTCACCCAGGCGGATCTGGGCATCGCCATGGGTGCGGGCACCGACCTCGCCCGCGAGGCCAGCGACATCACCGTCATGCGTCCCTCGCTCATGGGCGTGGTCGACGCAATCCGCCTGTCGCGTCGCACCCTCGCCATCATCAAGGGCAACCTGTTCTGGGCATTCGCCTACAACATCGCCGCGATCCCGCTGGCGATGGCGGGCCTGCTCAATCCGATGATCGCTGGGGCCGCCATGGCGTTCTCCTCCGTCTTCGTGGTGACCAACAGCCTGCGGCTTCGGGGTTTCCAGCCGTTAGCCTGACCACGTGGCCAAACCCCGAGTGGATGCCGCCGGAGGTCTCGCCGCTATGCGGTACGTACTGGCGCGGGGTCGTGACGTCGGGACCCTCGCCCTCTACCGCCGCCTGCGCAGCAGGAACGCCTGCAAGACCTGCGCCCTGGGGATGGGTGGCCAGGAAGGGGGCATGGTCAACGAGGTTGGTCACTTCCCCGAGGTATGCAAGAAGTCGGTGCAGGCGCAGGCGGCGGATATGGGCCGCGTCATCACCGAGCGTGATCTCGCGACGCTCAGCCTGTCCGACCTCGCGCACCACAGCAGCGCCCAGATGGAGGCGATGGGAAGGCTCACCTTCCCGATCGCTGCCGGACCCCGGGATACGCATTTCCGTCGCCTCACCTGGGAGGAGGCGCTCGGCATCGCGTCGGATGCCTTCGCGCGCACCACCCCCGCGCGCACCTTCTGGTACTCCAGTGGACGGTCGAGTAACGAGGCGGGATTCCTCCTGCAGTTGATCGCGCGGGCCTTCGGAACCAACAACGTGAACAACTGCTCCTACTACTGCCATCAGGCCTCGGGTGTGGCGCTGACGTCGATCTACGGCAGCGGAACCGCATCGGTCTCGCTGGAGGACTTGGAGCACACGGATCTCGTGGTCCTCGCCGGCGCTAACCCTGCCAGCAATCATCCGCGCCTCATCACCCAGCTGATCAAGCTACGTCGCCGTGGTGGCAAGGTCATCGTGATCAACCCGTTGTCCGAGTTGGGACTGCGACGCTTCCGTCTCCCGTCGGATGCGCGGAGCTTCATCGCCGGTTCGGATGTCAGCGATCTCTACTTGCAACCGCATATCGGCGGTGACATTCCGCTGAGCATCGCTCTACTGAAGGGCCTGATGGACCGGGACGCCATCGACGAGACCTTCATCGGTGAGGCCACGGAGAACTGGGAGTCCGTGCGTACTCATGTGGGGTCGACCTCATGGGACTCCCTCGTGGCGTCGAGCGGTGTTCCGCGGGAGCAGATCGATGAGGCGGTGGACATGATCGCCGCCGCGCCGTCGGCCATCTTCATGTGGGCGATGGGTCTCACGCATCACGCCTACGGCACGGACAACGTGCGGGCCTTGGCCAACATTGCCCTCGCCCGGGGATTCCTCGGGCGGCCCGGATCGGGGCTGATGCCCATCCGCGGCCATTCGAACGTCCAGGGCATCGGCTCCGTGGGTGTGTCACCGGCCATGAAGTCGGCCTTTGCCGAGGCGATGGCCAACATCTACGGCATCGACCCCGCACTCCCCCCGGGACTGGACACCTTCGCGTCGATGACGGCGGCGCACAACGGCGAGATCGACGTCGCGGTGATGCTCGGTGGAAACCTGTGGGCCAGCAACCCCGATTCCCCCTGGGCGACGGAGGCCCTTGCGCGTATCGGCACGGTGGTGTCCCTGACCACGAAGTTGAACCAGGGGCACGTCCGGGGCCGCGGGGAGACCACCGTGATCCTGCCGGTGCTCGCGCGTGACGAGGAGCAGCAGGCCACCACCCAGGAGTCGATGTTCAACTACGTGCGCATCTCCGATGGTGGGGATCCCGCGGTGTCGGGGGAGATGCGTTCCGAAGTCGCAGTGCTGGCTGATCTGGCCCATCGGATCCTGCCCACCGAGCGCTTCGACTGGCATGACATCACCTCCCACGATGCGCTGCGCAGATCGATCGCACGCACGGTTCCCGGATACGCGCAGGCCGCAGATATGACCACGTCGAAGCGTGAATTCCAGATCGCAGGCCGGGTCTTTCACGAGCCGCGTTTCACCACCCCTTCGGGTAAGGCGATGTTCCACCGCACGGAGATCCCACCGCGTGACCTGACTCCCGGGCAGTACCTGCTCATGACGGTGCGATCCGAGGGTCAGTTCAACTCCGTGGTCTACGACGAGGAGGACCTCTATCGCGGCAACATGCGCCGCGATGTCGTGATGCTGTCCCCAGACGACGCCGCTCACCTGGGTGTTACCGAGGGTGATTCCATCGAGGTGCGTAGTGCCACGGGAGCGATGCGCGTGCACGCTGCCATCGTCGATATCCGCGCGGGCAACGTCGCGATGTACTACCCGGAAGCGAATGTTCTCGTCGATCGTGCCCAAGATCCGGAATCACGCACGCCTGCCTTCAAGTCCGTGCCGGTAGCGCTCATCCCCGCATGAGTTCCCACCGACGTCGAACGTCGGAGTGAACCCGATCAGCTAATCGATCCTGGATCTCAGAGGGGAGGCTCACGAAGCCTGCCACGTATCTATAACACGCCGACGCGCCACAATGGCACTCGAAGTGGTGGCCATCACCATCCCAGTCGAACAGGACGTAGTCGCAGGTGATCTCATCCCCGGGGAGAAGGTCACGTGTGGCCACTTGGACGTAACCCACTGTCGTGTCACCCTCGCCATCCGTGACGTCGATGCTGAGCGTCGATGGGTCGCAGGAGTGATTCATCAGGCATCCGGGTAGATCGATCGCGCGGAAACCCTCATACCGGACCGAATGCATCGGGGTGACCTCGATCTCCTCGACCGTTTCACCGACCTTTATGCGAGCACGGTAGATCTGACCGTCATCCGGGATGTGGAACTCGTCGGCCCGGAGCACTTCGTCTCCCTTTCTCAAGGGGCGGGTGGCAAACAGCCCGAGTCCGTGGGGGCCGCGGCGAAGTTCCACTCCTGCTGGCGCAACGATCACATGTGCGTCGAGGTACGCCTGAAACTCCTCGGGTGACGTCAACTGACGCGACATGCCCCTCCCTCTCTCGCGCCTCAGGTTATGTGGAAACCGAGCCAATTAAGCAGAGTTCGCCGAGGGTGATCCGGGCAACACGTAGGGTGCGCCTATGTTGCGCAGGCGCCGGATCACGGCTGCAGTGGCAGGCACTGTCGTCGCCTCAGGTCTGTGGCTCGGGGCGCCGCTGATCTCGAGCGCGGTCGCCCTTGGCATCAGCGCCGAGGATGACGGCGGCGG
>CAZBWA010000021.1:12668-25274 GCA_964495555.1 uncultured Bifidobacteriaceae bacterium
GGTGGCGACGGCGGCAGCGGCGATCCTGCGCCCGCGGAGCCCGCAGCACCTGAACCGGCTCCCGAGGAGTCGACGCCGGAACCGGCCGAGGAGCCGCTGGAGTCGCCCGACGCCAGCCCATCAGGATCACCCGAGGACGCCGACCTCGCCGGTGATGTCGATGCGGATCTCGCGGACGATCCCGATGCTGACCTTGCAGACGATCCGGACGCAGATGTCGCCGACGACCCTGACGCAGATCCGGATCCCGATCTTGTCGACGAGGACGCACTCGATGAGGACGCACTCGATGAGGACACCGCAGAGGAGGGCGTGGAAGCCGAGGCAGAACTCGTTGAGGCCGAGATCGTCGAGGAAGAGCAGCTCATCGAGGAGGAAGCGGCGGGTAGCCCTTCATTGAGCCTCGACATCGCGCAGGGCGATGGCGTGGAGGTTTCAGCCCAGGGCGGTGGCCTTCAGCCTGACTCACGCGCCGAACTCTGGGTGTTCTCGACCCCGCAATTGCTCGCCCAGGGCACCGTGGATGCCGCTGGGATGGTCTCGCTGTCAGCGACCCTGCCGGGGGGCCTGGCCGAGGGATCCCACACCGTCGTCATGAAGGCCACCGACTCTGCTGGCCAACTCGTCGAAGTCGGATCGGCGGTGGAGATCGGCCCGAATGGTGAACTGCTCGGAGTCACCCCGGGAGTCGATGTCTCGGGGCTGGTGATCCCCGAGCTCCCAGACGACCCCAAGGCGCCGCAGTATCCGAGGGTTGCCCCACTGGATCAACCGGCAGCCGTGGTGTCCGCCACTATCGCCGCAGTCGCGCTGCTCTCGGTCACGGGCGCAGGTCTTGCGGGCGCGGGACGCGCCCCGTCACCCGTCGGCGGGGGCATCAACGAAGGCCTGTATTGGTCGGAATCTTTGCTCGACGAGCATGATGTCGAGCACAACCGTGGGTGGCGTACGCGGTTCACGGCGTTGGGACGGGCACGCGGCGACAGGTCCTGGCTGCACCGATTCCCACTCACCCCCTTCGTCGACGAGGCGTCCTATCTCTGGCCCAAGGCGGTCAGCACGAAGAGCCCCCTGCTGGCTCGGATCCTGGGTGACGCTGCACCGTTGCGAGCGATCTTCGGCAGTCTGAGTTTGCTGCTTCCCATCGCTGCACTAATCCTCGGAGTGGTGTCCGCCGTCACCACGGGTGGCATCGCTCAACCTCCGGTACTGGGGCTTCTCATCGCGTTGATCGTCATCGGAGTCCTGGATGCGTTCGCGGGGTTGATCGGCACCCTGGCGTTCACGTTGGTCGTCGTGGCGATGGGCGGAATTATCGACCTGTCGAGTGTGCGCACCCTTATGGGTGTGGCCCTCCTCATCATCGGTCCCGGGCTCATCGCGACGTCATTCCGTGAGATTCGCCGAGCAGCGCCCCGTAACTTCGCGCAGTGGTGGGAGCGTGGAGCAGACATCATCATCGTGCCGCTTCTGGGTGCCTTCACCACCTACAACGTCGCCAGTTCGCTACCACCGCTGGGCGGATCGCTCTTCCCTGTCGCGGAGAGTTCGGGTCAGTTGGCATTGATCGTCGCCATCATGCTCGTCATCAAGGTTCTCATCGAGGAGGCTGCAGCACGTTGGTTCCCAGAGAGATTTGCGACGGTCGTCGGGGATCTCGATGATCCGGGGACCACTCAGCAGGCGCTGTCCGCGATGCTCAAACTGGCCGTATTCCTGTTCATTTCAGCGGCGTTCATCGGTACCTCGTGGCAACTGTGGGTGGGCGCACTCGTGTGGTTCCTCCCCACGGTGCTCGCGTTCCTTAGTTGGAAACTGCCGAATAGTTCCCGGCTATGGCAGAGCATTCCGGATGCCATGCCACTGCTTGCCTTCAACCTCTTCGTGTTCTTGATCCTCACGGCTGCCGCCGGGATGGCGCTCGGTGACACCCCCGACTTCGCGCTCACGTCCTTCGTGATCATGCTCATCCCGGGTCTGATCCTCGGATTCCTCTGCATGTTCGGCCGTGCACCCGCCGAGGGGGATGTTCGCTGGTACCTGCGCCCCTCCATGGCCACCGTCTATCGCGTCGGAGGGGTCGTGGTCTTGATCGCCGCTGTCTGGCTTGCCAGCGACAGCATCTTCTGATTTTCACCTGTAGGAAACTTGATAGCTCCTTATAGGAGCGTGACGAGTCTCAAGAGGATCGTGCCTAGCTGGATGCCCCCAAATTCCTGACCGAGCGCGACAGCAACTGCGCAACGATAGCGATCGCGGAGATGGCCGCTGCGATGAGAAGAACGTTCGTGATTCCCACGACCGCGACGAGTGGTCCGGCGAGTGCGATGCCGACAGGACCGAGCATGAGCGATCCGAATGCGTCGTAGGAACTCACCCGGGACAGGGATTCGCGTGGAATATATGTCTGCATGGCGGTGACCCAGAAGACGTAGAGCAACTCCAGTGCTATGCCTGCGAGGCAGGCGGCCATGGACACCACCGCCAACGGAAGCTCCAAGGCAAGCGTCAGCTGCCAGAGAGGGAGGGCGAGAGTTGCCAGGGTTCCCACGAGGAGGGGACGCCGGACCGTGAGGCGCATGGCAAGGAGTCCACCCAGCAGGAGACCGACGGCTTGGCCCGCCAGCACGATCGACCAGCCGCGGGCACCGCCATAGATCTCATCGGCGAGGACCGGACCGAGCACCTGCTCGGACCCATGCCAGGACATGATGATGAAGCTGAAACCGATCACGACCACGACGACCCAGCGGAACGAGATGAATACGCCCCAGCCGTGGACTATGTCGGCGACCATGGAGTGACCAGAGTCGCGACGCATTGATAGGTGCCGCAGTGACCAGACCAGGGCCCCTGCGATCAGAAAGCTGCAGGCGTCAACGAGAAGGGCCGCACCCGAGCCGACTGCAGCGACGATGGCGCCACCCACGCTGGCGCCAAAGATGTAGCCGACGTTCGTTGCCATCGAGACCAGGGCGTTACCCGACTGGAGTTTCTCTTCGGCGACCACATCCGGTGTCAGCGCTGCGAATGCCGGGTACCAGAGGCCGTTCAAGGCTCCGATGCCGAGTGCGAGCAGCGCGAGGATCGGAACCGATGCTGTGGATGTCAGGAAGAGTGCCGCTTGGGTGAGAACCAATCCGCTCAGCACAATGTCGGTGGCTCCCACGACACGGGCCGCGCCGTAGCGATCCGCGACTGCGCCTCCGAACGGGAGGACCACGAGGACCGCGACCGCGGTGGTCGCTAACACGATGCTCAGGGATGTCGGGGTGGCTCCCGGAATCGCCAGGATGCCGAATGCCAAGGCAATGGGCTGCATGCCGTTTCCGATATTGCTGATGAAGCGCGCGGCGACGAGACGTCGGAAATTGGGCTCATGGAGGAGTACCCATCTGCCCGTCGGCATCACGGTGTCAGCGCGGGGGAGGTCACCAGGGGGAAGTGGCAGGCGACATCGTGGCCGCCACCCATGTCGCGCAGCCGCGGAACCTCCGTGCGGCACCGATCTTGTGCGAAGGCGCATCGGGTGTGGAACGAACATCCGCTAGGCGGGTCGAGCGGGCTCGGCGGATCGCCCGCGAGGACGATCCTTTGGCGCTCCCGCTGGGCGCGTGGATCGGGGATGGGGACCGCGGACATTAGAGCGGCCGTGTACGGGTGGAGCGGATGTTGATAGAGGTCGTCACGTGCAGCGGTCTCGACGATCCTGCCCAGGTACATCACTGCGACACGTTGCGCAATGTGGCGCACCACGGCGAGATCGTGGGCGATGAAGAGGTACGAGAGTTGGAACTCCTCCTGGAGTCTTCCGAGGAGGTTGAGAATCTGCGCCTGGATGGAGACGTCGAGGGCGGATACGGGCTCGTCACACACGATGAGACGCGGACGCAGGGCGATGGCGCGGGCGATCCCGATGCGTTGGCGCTGGCCGCCGGAGAACTCATTCGGGTATCGGTTGACATGTTCGGGATTGAGACCCACGCGGTCCATCAATTCCTGCACGGCAGCACGGATTCCACCGGGTGGATCGACCTTCTGGATCCGGAAGGGTGCCGCGATGATCGAGCCCACTGTCTGTCGCGGATTGAGTGCATTGAAGGGGTCCTGGAAGATCATCTGCGCTTCGCGTCGCAGGGGTCGCAGTTGACCTCGGGAGAGGTCGGTGATGTCGGTCCCCTCGATCTCCACCCGGCCGGAGGTGATCGGCACAAGACGCAGGATCGCTCGACCGGTGGTGGACTTACCGCAGCCACTCTCGCCGACGAGGCCCAGGGTTTCACCGGAATCGATCCGCAGATGTACACCATCAACCGCCTTGACTTCCCCGATGGTGCGGGGGAACACGCCGCGGCTCTTCACGGGGAAGTGGACCTTGAGGTCCGTGACGCGCACGATCTCGGTCACTGCGTCACCGCCTCGCCGGAGACCAGGTGGCAGCGGGCTGTGTGTCCGGAGGTCACGGGGAGCAGGGCAGGCTCACGGTCGCGACACAGATCGTCGGGAACCGCTGCTCGCTCGCGGCAGCGTGGGTGGAACACGCACCCGGTGGGGAGTCGGATGAGGGATGGGGGGTTCCCGGGAATCGGATCGAGGTGCGCGGAGCGGTCCTCGTCGAGTCGTGGAACGGAGGACAGCAACCCCTGGGTGTAGGGCATCGCTGCGCGGTAGTAGACATCGTCGGTCTGGCCGTACTCCACCACGCGACCGCCATACATGACGCAGACGTGATCGGCCATCTCTGCGACCACCCCGAGATCATGGGTGATCACAATCATCGTTGTGCCGGTCTGCTGCTGAAGCTCCATCAACAGTTCGATGATCTGGGCCTGCACCGTCACGTCGAGTGCGGTTGTCGGTTCATCGGCAATCAAGAGCTCAGGTCCGTTGATAAGCGCCATCGCGATCATCACCCGCTGACGCATGCCGCCGGAGAGCTGATGTGGGAAGTCGTCAATGCGCCTCTCCGGTGCCGGGATTCCGACCCGGCGCAGTCCGTCGATTGCCAGATCGCGCGCTTGCGCCGTGCTCACGTTCTGGTGGATGCGCACGGCCTCGATGAGTTGGTCCCCGATCCGATAGAACGGATGGAGGCTCGAGAGGGGATCCTGGAAGATCATCGCCATCACCGAGCCGCGCATGGTGCGCACTTCGTCGGCGTCGCAGGTGAGCAGGTCTGTTCCGTCGAGCATGACGTGGCCCGATACCTGGGCGACATTCGGATTGAGTAGACCCATGATCGCCTGGGCGGTGACTGACTTGCCCGATCCGGATTCCCCGACGATGGCGAGGGTCTCGCCGCGAGAGACGTCGAAGCTCACGCCCGCGACCGCATGCACGACACCATCGTCGGTGGGGAAGTCCACATGGAGGTCCCGGACGTTCACGAAGGCTCCGGTCATGCGGCCCTCACCCGTGGATCGATGTACGCGTAGAGGACATCGACGACCAGGTTCGCGATGATCACGAAGGTTGCGGTGATGAGGGTGACTCCCACCAGGATCGCCTGGTCGGGATTGGTGACCGAGGAGATGGCGAGACTGCCCAACCCGGGCAGGCTGAAGATCGCCTCGAGGATGATCGCGCCGCCGAGGAGTCCGGCGAGGTCGAGGCCAGCGGCCGTGACGATCGGGGTGAGTCCGGCGCGCAGTGCGTGTTTTCCGATCACCGTACGCTCGGGCAGGCCTTTCGCGCGCGCCGTGCGGATGTAGTCGTCACCCAGTGTCTCGAGCATCTGACTCCGCGTGAGCCGCGTGTAGAACGCGGCGTAGAGGATCGCGAGGACCAGCCACGGAAGGATCATGGTCTGGAGGAACTGGACCGGATCGTCCCACGGGTGTTCGTACTGTGGGAAGGGCAGTATCTGCCATCGGATGATCACGAAGTAGATGACAACGAGGCCGAAGAAGAAGGATGGGAGTGAGTAGCCGACCAGCGAGATTCCCGTGATGGTCTTGTCCTGCCATCCTCCGCGGCGCAGCGCGCTATAGATCCCGAGCAGCACGCCTCCGATCAGGAAGATCACGAACGCTCCGAGGGCTAGGAAGATCGTCGTCGGTAACCGATCCAGGATCAACTCGAGTACGGGTTCGGATTTCGTGAAGGACCAGCCGAGACAGGGTGCCGCGCAGACGATCGCACCCTCGCCGACCCCGTAGGTCCGCCCCACGAAGATGCCGGACAGGAAGAGCCAGTACTGCTCGAACACGGACTTGTCGAGTCCGAGTCGGATTCGATTGAGGGCGATGGTCTGATCCGTGCAGATCTTCCCGCAGGTCAGCCGAGCAACATCCGCGGGAAGGAGACTGAAGAGCACGAAGACGACGAAGGTGAGAAGGAGAAGGAGCAGCAGCATGATGAGCACGCGACGAAGCACGTACGCACCCATGAAGCTCTCCCTCCCGATCCGCGTGAAAGCTTCGGATGGAGGGCGGACTGGCCGCCCTCCATCCGAAGTAGGTGATTACTGAACCGCGTACATGATCGGGTACGGGTAGGACCCGTATGCCGACCAACTGAAAATGGGACCGACGTTCGTCCCCGCGAGGCGCTGGTCGCGCCCGAAGCGAGTGGGAACAATCCACATCTTCTTCGCAGCTTCCTTACTCAACTCATGCCAGAGCTCGGCCTGCTTCTGCCGATCGATCTCCTGTGAGGCGACCTTGACCTTCTCCGCGAAGGCTTCGTCGTTCACGCGGGAGAGGTTCCATCCCTGCACGAACAGGGGTGGGATCACTGTCGAGGCGTTGGGCCAGTCAGCACCCCAGCCCCCGAGCATGACCTCGTTCGGGTTGTCGAATACGACGCCGTAGTACTGACCGCGTTCGATCGGGTTCGGCTTGACCGTGATCCCCGCACGACTGAGGGACTCGACCCAGATGGCCGCGGCCTTGTCGTTGTCCTCGGTCTGGGCGTAGTCGAGCGTGATCGTGAGATCGGATGCTCCGGCCTCGGCCAGGAGTTTCTTGGCCAGTTCCGGATCACCCGTGGGTGGGATCTCCGCTCCGAGGAGGTCCGTCCACAATCCCGTGGGTGCATAGTCGATGCCGATGTTCGGCTTGACCGCACCATCGGCGTAGTCACCACCGAAGGTGCCTCCGGCATTGAGGAGTAGTGCCTCACGGTCCAGGGCGATACCGATTGCTTGACGGACCTTCTCATCGGGCACCTTCTCGGTATTCACCGCGGCATAGATGGTGTACGCATCGAAGGCGTCGATTCGCCTGCTCTCGTACTTCGGATCCTCGAAGACCACGGGCAATGATGCCGTGGTCAGGCCCTGCACCATCGCGTAGGCGTCGTCGCCCGAGCTCTGCATCACGCGCTGCTCACCGACCGATTCCTCGATGCCGAAGTTCACGACCCAGGAATCCGGGAGCGCGAGTCGGTACGGGTCGCTGTCCTTGTTCCAGCTCTCGTTGCGAACCAGCACGAGCTTGCCGCCGGGGCCCTTCGTGTACTCCTGGATCTTGTACGGGCCGTTGGACATCGGCTTGTTGGCGTACTCCTCGCCCGTCGTCATCCCTGCGGGCACCGGGCTGAAGCCCAACGTGACCGTGTAGTTGAAGTCCGGGACCGGCTGGTTCAGCTTGAACGTGATGGTCTTGTTGTCATCCGAACACGTCACCGCCTTGTCGAAGAGCTCCTGGCCGGTGCCGTCCACCGGTCCGAGGTACTGCGAACTGCCGTCCTCGTTTGTGGGGATATCCAGGTAGGTCACCGCGTACACCGGACCGCCTTCGGCAAGCCCGATGTCGAACTGACGCGACGTGCCGTAAGCGACGTCGGCGCAGGTCACCGGAGAGCCGTCCTCCCAGGTGATGCCATCACGCAGCGTGAAGGACCAGGTCTTACCGCCGTCGGCGGCGGTGCCGGTATCCGTGGCCATGTCGGGGACGAGCGTTGTGCCTTCCGCGTCGCCGGGCGCGACCTGGTACGCGGTGAGACTGCGCTGGATCGTGGCACCGAGGAAGGCGAGATCCTCTCCCGTGTAGACCACCTGCGGATCCAGGGTGAGGAACTGCTCTGCGGAGCTGAGGATCGTCAACGTTCCCCCGGCTTCGCCATCACCCCCGGAACCACCACCGCTACTACTGGAGCCGCCACAGGCGGCAAGTACGAGTGAGGCTGCCGCAGCACTTGCTGCGATGGCCGCCCCACGACGGAACTTGTTCATCTTCCTACCTCCACTCCTGTGTGTGAAGCGCCCATGGGCGCCGAATCTCCCGGCACACCGCCACGCGATGTGCACCAAACTGGAAGTTCTGTGTGCGGATCATCGATCCACCGCTTTCGGATCCAAGGCATCGCGCACGGAGTCACCGAGCAGGTTGAACGCGATGACCACGATGACGAGCAGCGTCCCCGGAATGAAGAGGTACGACGGGATCAGGGTGAAGTACTGCACCGAGTCCGCCAGCATCGCGCCGAAGGATGGTTCGGGAGGAAGCACCCCGACACCAAGGAAGGACAGGATTGCCTCCACACCGACGTACACCGGGAGCAACAGCGTCGCGTAGACCAGGATCGGCGCCCACAGATTCGGCAGGATCTCGCGGAAGAGGATGCGCGGGGTGCTCGCACCGAGTGATATTGCGGACTCGACGAACTCGCGTTCGCGCAGGCTGAGAACCTCACCGCGCACGATGCGCGCGAGGTAGGGCCATCCGAAGATACCGAGTACGAGGATCAGATACGTGATGCGTGATGCATTCCCCTCGGGCACACCCATCGCCGTCAGGCGCTGTGTCAGGGATCCGGAGAGGGCCAGGATGATCAAGAGGAAGGGGAACGCGAGGATCAGGTCCATGAAGCGGCCGAGGACGCCATCCATCCAGCCGCGCGCGTAGCCGGAGATGATCCCGAAGAGCGTTCCGAGGATGACAACGAGGATGGTGGCGGAGAACGCGATGAGTAGCGAGATGCGAAGGCCGTACAGAAGTCGCGCGAGGATGTCGCGTCCCGTTCCCCACTCGACTCCGAGGGGATGTTCGAGGCTTGCGCCTCCCCACGGACCGACCGGCTTCCCGCCCGCCGGATCGATCACAGTCTTGTCGAGGGAGTAGGGATCGACCCCGATCAGGTTGGTGACGAAGGGGGCGAAGATCGCCAGCAACAGGATTAAGGCGAGGACGATCAACGAGCCAATGAAAGTCTTGTCTCGGCGAAGCCGCGACCAGGCGATCTGGGACGGCGAGCGGCCGGAGAACCCGGTTTCCGCGGTGAGCAGATCGCCATTCGACACCGCATCACCGCCTCTCCTCGGTGCGGACTCAAGTCCCCACCCTGGACGCGCCGTCAATGTACGCCCGAAGAAGTCGTCTGCCCCCACAAATCGGAAAAGGAGGGCACCGACAACGTCCCCTGCACGAGGGGAATGGGTCCACCGGATGTCTCGGTCGGCACCGGGCTGGGTAGCCTAGGCCGGCTCCGTCAGGAGTAGGCCGCCTTAGCTCAGGGGTAGAGCAACGCACTCGTAATGCGTAGGTCCGGGGTTCAAATCCCCGAGGCGGCTCCGAGTGAATGTTCCAGGGGGCACGTGGAAACGACGACACCCTGCCCACAGGCGAAGAGACCCACGGACAGGGTGTCGGGTGAAGTGGCAGGAAGCCCTAGCTCACCGTGAGATGAGCTAGACGGCCGCCGCAGCGGTGAGCGCTCCTGCGACGAGCACGGACCCACCGACCATAGAACCAACGACGACGAAGGTCCCTTCATCGAAACCGCCGGCGACGGCCGCCAACTGCTCCTCGGACAACTCGGAGCCGAACGTCTCCACGAGCACACCGCGGATCTCCTCCGGTGTCGCGTCGAAACCTTCCGCAGCCACGAGTGCTTGCACCGCGGTGGGGTCATCCTTCAACGCGGCCAGCCGCTCAGCGAAATCTGGATCTTCCTGCACCCTGGCGACAAACGCCTCAGCCTGATGAATGGACATATGGACTCTCTCTCGAAGAAGGACACCGGCAGGAATTAACGCCCACTCGGCTTACATCTCTTTCAGGTAGAAACTCATGGAAGGTAACAGAATCTGACGTCACCGTCCACGGCTCCAGATGAACAATCGTACGAACTCACTCAACGAACCATCCACCACTCCTCGTCGTGTGACAGGAGTGCGGCCTGAGGTGGACTAGATCGCCGCCGCTGCCGTGATAGTTGCCGCCCCCATGATTGCTCCGGTCGTGACAGCCGCGATGCCATCGGGACTCAACCCGCCCGCGATCGCTGCTAGCTGCTCGTTGGACAACTGGGAGCCGATCACTGCCAGGAATGCCTCAGCGATCTAGACCGCCACCGCCACTGCCGCCGTTGCGGCCCCCGCGGAAAGCAACGTGGAGGCAACGATCACGCCGGTGGACGTGCCGCCGGCGATTGCCGCTAACTGTTCTTCGGACAGTTCTGCGCCGAACGCCTCCAGGAATGCCTCGCGGATCTCGTCCGGAGTCGCATCGAACCCTTCCGCGGCTACGAGAGCCTGCGCCGCTGGGGGGTCATCCTTGAGTGCGGTCAGCCGCTCTGCGAACTCTGGATCTTCCTGAACTCGGGCGATGAACGCCTCAGCTTGCTGACGGGACATGGGGACTCTCTCTCTACGAAGGACTCCGGAGGGACGAAAATCCCACTCGGCTTGGGGCGTTCACTTGTAACACATCGGGGAACGTAACAGAACCGGGTGCGGGCGTCTAGGGTCCAGAATCGACGCCACACTCACCCAACAAAACGATCAACCACGCCCCACGGCTCGGTCACAGTGCGACCACTGAGGTGAACTAGAACTGGGGCGAACTAGAACTACATCGCGGCCGACGCCGCCACCCACGCCGCCCCAAACGCCAAGGCGGCGCCGCCCACTCCGCCTCCGACCACGATGCCGATCGCTTCGCCTTGACTCAACCCGCCCGCGAGCGCTGCTAGCTGCTCCTCGGACAGCTTTGCGCCGAACGCCTCCAAGAATGCCTCACGGATCTCATCCGGCGTCGCATCGAAACCTTCCGCGACGACGAGGGCGTGCACCGCAGCGGGGTCATCCTTGAGTGCGGCCAGCCGCTCTGCGAACTCTGGATCTTCCTGAACTCGGGCGATGAACGCGTCGGCCTGCTGCTGGGACATATGGACTCTCTCTCAACGAAGGACCCCGGAGGGACGAAACCCCTGCTCGGCTTGTTACGTTCACGCGTGTAAACAAGGGGAACGTAACAGATCCGGGCCTGGCCGTCTAGGGCTCAGGATCGAAACCACACACACCCAACCAAACGATCAACCACGCCCCACCGCTCGGTCACAGAGCGAGCACTGAGGTGAACTAGAACGCCGCCGCCGCCGCCGCCACGCCGAAGTAGATGCCTACTGCCTCCGGCGAATCCGGACCAAAATTGCCGCCGGCAATTGCCGCCAGTTGATCTTCGGATAACTCTGCGCCGAATGTCTCCAGGACTGCTTCGCGGATCTCATCTGGTGTCGCATCGAAACCTTCCGCGACGACGAGGGCGTGGGCCGCAGCGGGGTCATCCTTGAGTGCGGATAGCCGCTCTGCGAACTCTGGATCTTCCTGAACCCGGGCGATGAACGCGTCGGCCTGCTGCTGGGACATATGGACTCTCTCTCAACGACGGCCACCAGGAGCACCAGGCTCCTGCTCGGCTCGTGGCGCTCACGCGTGTGAACACGTGGACGGTAACAGATCCGGGCGTGGCCGTCTAGAACTCCAGACCCGGAACCACACACACTCACCTAACCACGAGGTCAACGACGCCCCACCGCTTGGTCAGCTGTTCCTGTGAGGGAAATCGAAGGGGGGAGTTGAAGCGACCCTTGAGGGTCTTCTCCTACTCTTCCCAGGATCTCTAGGCTCGGGCCTATCCGGCGCGCAAGCCCCGGCAAGGGCCGGTGGGGTGGAACACGAACAATGAGCGAGTCCATTGGTGCCTCGGTTAGCCTCACCGCCTCAGGTGCTGCAGCCTTCGAAACCCACGGATGAACCTGAGAAGCATGAGGAGTGTCGCAATGCGGAGTTTCCGGGTGCGTCCACCCACGAACCCATCCCACTTCGAGCATGCGCCCGCATGGCGAGGTTCGGGCGGGTCGGTGGGTATCGAAGCCACGCTCTGGCCGGACCCCACACGATGACTATCGCCGATGCCGACGGTGGCCGCGATCTTGTAGGTCACGGTCTCGTGGTCTTCCTCGGGCCCAGCCTCACACATCACGAGGCACGCGCACTGGCGCCGGGAGCTGTGGTGCTACCTCCCGTGTGCCAAGGCGACCTGCTGAGCGCATGCGAGAAGTACGCGCCCGAGGTGGTGGTCATCATCGACGGTGAGTTCGGTCAAACCCTGTCGGTGTGGCATAAGGAGGTGCTGTATGCCCTCGACAGTGGGGTGCGCATTTTCGGAGCATCTTCGATGGGTGCCTTGCGTGCGGCTGAACTTGATCGATTCGGCATGGAAGGAGTGGGCGAGATCTATCGCCACTATGCGGGGGGTTTTCTCACGTCGGACTCCGACGTTGCGCTCATACATGCCGACGGTGAGGATGAGTGGCGACCCGTGACCTGGCCCATGGTCAACGTGTGGGCCACCGTCAAGAATCTTCGTGATCAGGGTG
>CAZBWA010000022.1:0-24910 GCA_964495555.1 uncultured Bifidobacteriaceae bacterium
AGGACGGTGTCGTCGAGGGCAGCGTCATCGAGGTCGTCAAGGGCGGTCTCATCCTGGACATCGGCCTGCGTGGCTTCCTCCCCGCGTCCCTCGTCGAGATGCGTCGCGTTCGCGACCTGCAGCCGTATGTGGGTAAGACCCTCGAGGCGAAGATCATCGAACTGGATAAGAACCGCAACAACGTGGTGCTCTCGCGCCGCGCATGGCTCGAGCAGACCCAGTCCGAGGTGCGCCACACATTCCTGAACAACCTGCAAAAGGGTCAGATCCGGAATGGCGTCGTCTCTTCGATCGTGAACTTCGGTGCCTTCGTGGACCTTGGCGGGGTCGACGGTCTCGTGCACGTGTCCGAACTGTCCTGGAAGCACATCGACCATCCGTCCGAAGTGGTCGAGGTCGGTCAGGAGGTTACGGTCGAAGTCCTCGACGTCGACATGGATCGCGAGCGCGTCTCGCTGTCCTTGAAGGCCACCCAGGAGGATCCCTGGCAGCACTTCGCTCGTACGCACCAGATCAACCAGGTGGTGGCGGGCAAGGTCACCAAGCTCGTGCCCTTCGGCGCCTTCGTGCGCGTGGATGAGGGCATCGAGGGTCTCGTCCACATCTCGGAGCTCGCTGAGCGTCACATCGAGATGCCCGAGCAGATCGTTCAGGTGGGCGATGAGCTCTACGTGAAGGTCATCGACATCGACCTCGAGCGCCGTCGCATCTCCCTGTCGCTGAAGCAGGCCAATGACTCGGCCGACGCGGTGGCGAGCGAGGAGTTCGACCCCTACCTGTACGGCATGGCTCCGGCGTTCGACGACGCGGGTAACTACATCGGTCCCGAGGGCTTCGACCCGGGGACCGGTGAGTGGAAGGCCGGCTTCGAGAGCCAGCGCACGGCCTGGGAGCAGGAGTACGCGGAGGCCCATGCACGGTGGGAGGCCCATCGCAAGCAGGTCGCCGAGGCACGCGAAGCGGACCAGGCGGCAGCGGTGGAATCTGGCGAGGCCACGAACTACACCTCGGACTCCTCGGAGCCCGAGGCGGCCCTCGCCTCGGATGAGGCCCTCCAGGCCCTCCGGGACAAGCTCACCGCGGACTGACCGCTCTCACCTGCCTCTCCGCAGAGCTCGGCGCATAGGCTCGCCGCGTGCTGCGGATCGGCGTGACGGGCGGCATTGGCTCTGGGAAGAGCACGGTGGCGCGGATCTTCGCTGAGCACGGTGCGGTGATCATCGACGCGGACGGCATCGCCAGGGAACTCGTCGAGCCGGGAAGGCCGGCCCTGGGACTCCTGGTAGCCGAGTTCGGACCCCGCATCCTCCGGGGGGACGGCAGCCTCGACCGTGGCGAGCTTGCATCGTTGGCCTTTTCGGAAACCGAAGGAACCCGCCGGTTGAACGCGATCATGCACCCGTTGATCCGCGAGGAAGCGGCTCGGCGGGTCTCTCGCGCGCAGGAGGATGGTGCGCGCGTGGTCGTCTACGACATGCCCTTGCTCGTGGAGACCGGACAGCAGGACCTCGTGGACATCGTGGTCGTCGTCGACGTCCCGGAGGAGGAGCAGGTGCGTCGAGCCACTCCGTCGTTCACGGAGGCCGACGTGCGACGCCGCATGGCCGCCCAGGCCTCCCGGGATGAGCGACGTGCCCTCGCCGACTACGTGGTCGACAACAGCGGCCCGCTCGACGCGACCCGCGACCAGGTGACGCGGATCTGGACCGAGGTCGCTCCGTGACCCGGCCGCTTGCCGAGATCCCCCGGATCGGTGCGCCATTCCAGGTCATCTCGGAGTTCTCGCCGGCGGGCGATCAGCCCGAGGCGATCGACGAGATCGCCAGGCGCATCGAGGCGGGGGAGAAGGATGTCGTTCTGCTCGGCGCGACGGGTACGGGCAAGTCGGCTACGACCGCATGGCTCGTGGAACGCCTTCAACGTCCGACCCTCGTGATGGCACCGAACAAGACTCTCGCGGCGCAACTGGCCACGGAATTCCGCGAGCTCCTGCCCAACAACGCGATCGAGTACTTCGTCTCCTACTACGACTATTACCAGCCTGAGGCGTATGTCCCGCAGACGGACACCTTCATCGAGAAGGACTCGTCGATCAACGAGGAAGTCGAGCGGCTCCGCCACTCGGCCACGAATTCCCTGCTGACTCGCCGGGACGTGCTCGTCGTGGCCACCGTGTCCGCCATCTACGGCTTAGGTACTCCACAGGAGTATGTCGATCGGATGGTGCGCGTCTCTGTAGGTGACCACGTCGAGCGCAACAATCTCCTTCGTCGCCTCGTCGACATCCAGTACACCCGGAACGACATCGCGTTCACCCGGGGAACGTTCCGCGTGCGGGGAGACACGGTCGAGGTATTCCCTGTCTACGAGGAGCATCCCGTCAGGATCGAGATGTTCGGTGACGAGGTGGAACGGGTCATGACCCTGCATCCTCTGACCGGCGAGATCCTCTCGGATGACCCCGAGGTCTATATCTTCCCAGCGAGCCACTATGTCGCCGGCCCCGAACGGATGGATCGCGCCATCCGAGCGATCGAGGACGAGTTGGTCGGGCGTGTGGCGGAATTGGAAGGTCAGGGCAAGCTGCTCGAGGCACAGCGGCTGAAGATGAGAACCGCTTATGACATCGACATGATGCGTAACCTCGGCTTTTGCTCCGGTATCGAGAACTACTCCCGGCACATCGACGATCGCGAGCCCGGTTCTGCACCCCACTGCCTCCTGGACTACTTCCCGGAGGACTTCCTCCTGGTGATCGACGAGTCCCACGTCACCGTGCCGCAGATCGGGGGCATGTACGAGGGTGACATGAGTCGCAAGCGCACCCTGGTCGAGCACGGATTCCGTCTCCCCTCGGCGATGGACAACAGGCCCCTCCGCTTCGCCGAATTCGAAGAGCGAATCG
Source organism: uncultured Bifidobacteriaceae bacterium (assembly GCA_964495555.1). Taxonomy (GTDB): domain Bacteria; phylum Actinomycetota; class Actinomycetes; order S36-B12; family S36-B12; genus VGCC01. The sequence goes on from CAZBWA010000022.1 coordinate 2,906, forward strand.
GCCAGACGGTCTACCTCTCCGCCACCCCGGGACCGTTCGAGTTGGAGCGCGTGCAGGGCGATGTCGTGGAGCAGGTGATCCGACCGACCGGCCTCATCGATCCCTTGGTCATCGTGAAGCCCACCGTCGGACAGATCGACGACCTCATGAACGAGATCCGAGTGCGGGTCGAGCGCCAGGAGCGAGTCCTTGTAACGACGCTCACGAAGCGCATGGCGGAGGACCTCACCGATTACCTCGGTGAGAACGGCGTCCGGGTCGAGTACCTCCACTCGGAGGTCGACACACTGCGCCGCGTGGAGCTTCTGCGCGAACTGCGGATGGGGGTCTTCGACGTCCTCGTCGGCATCAACCTCCTGCGCGAGGGTCTGGATCTGCCCGAGGTGTCCCTCGTGGCCATCCTCGATGCGGACAAGGAGGGATTCCTGCGCTCGGAGACCTCACTCATCCAGACGATCGGCCGCGCCGCACGCAACGTGTCCGGCGAGGTCCATATGTACGCGGATTCGGTGACCCCGTCCATGCGGCGTGCCATCGACGAGACGAATCGGCGCCGAGCCAAGCAGGTCGCGTACAACGAGGAGCGGGGGCTCGACCCGCAACCCCTGCGTAAGCGGATCGCGGACATCACCGACCTCCTCGCTCGTGAGGACGCCGACACCCAGAAGGTCCTCGCCGAGGTGGGGACAAGTCCCCGACGTGCCAGGACGGCCGCCGGGGAGGACCTGGCGTCGCTCATCGAGGAATTGACCGGCCAGATGCACGAGGCTGCAGGGAATCTCCAGTTCGAATTGGCCGCTCGGATCCGAGACGAGGTGTCGGAGCTCAAGCGTGAACTCCGCGGGATGCAGGAAGCGGGGGGTGCGTAGTGGCCGTTTCTGGACTGGTCTGGGGTGTCACCCTGGCCACGCTCGTCGGCGTCATCCTCCTGGACCTGATCCTGGTGGAACGCCGGCCGCGGGAGTTCGGGGCCCGGGAGGCGAGCCGATGGGTGGCCTTCTACGTCGCCTGCGCAGCCCTGTTCGCCGTCTTCGTCGGGTGGAAGTACGGCGTGGTCTACGCAGGAGAGTTCGTTGCCGGCTACCTCACCGAATACTCGCTCTCCATCGACAATCTCTTCGTCTTCATGTTGATCATGAGTTCCTTCGCCGTGCCTGCGGCCTATCAGCACCGGGTGCTGCTCGTCGGCATCGTGATCGCCCTCGTCCTCCGCGGGATCCTGATCGTGGTCGGAGCCGAACTGATAAGCAGATTCAGTTTCATTTTCTATATCTTCGCTGCGTTCCTCTTGTTCACCGCTTGGAAGGTCTGGACGGCCGACGACTCCGAGGAGGAGAAGGACGTGCAGGGCAATGCCCTGGTGGCCTGGGTCTCCACCCGCTTCCCGACGACTAACGAGTACCACGGAAACGCGCTCACGGCGACGATCGCAGGCCGCCGGGTCCTGACCCCGATGGCCCTCGTGATGCTGGCGATCGGGACCACCGACCTGCTTTTTGCCGTCGATTCCATCCCGGCCGTGTTCGGCATCACGCAGGAGCCCTACCTCGTCTTCACCGCGAACGCCTTCGCGCTGATGGGGCTCCGACAGCTGTTCTTCCTCCTGAAGGGGGTGCTCGGCCGCCTGGTCCATCTGAACAAGGGCCTTGCCATCATCCTGGGATTCATCGGGGTCAAGTTGCTGCTGGAGGCCTTGCATTCGACGACATCGCTGCCCGTGCCGGTCATCCCGATCTGGATGTCGCTTCTCGTCATCGTCGGGGTCCTCGCGGTCACGGCGTTCGCGAGTCTGAGAACCCCGCGCGGCTCCGACTAGCGCTCTCGGCGCGATGCGCAATACTGCTTGAGTGGATTTGAACCTCGGTATCTGGGCCATCACCATCGGCGGTCTGATCGTCCTGATTCTGCTGGACTTCATCGTCGTGTCGCGGAAACCGCACGAGGTGCGGTTCGCAGAGGCCCTGGGGTGGTCCATCTTCTACATCGCCGTCGCCATCGCCTTCGGTGTGGCGGTCTGGCTGTGGCAGGGGGGTGACTACGGCACCCAGTACTTCACCGCCTATCTCGTCGAGAAGTCCCTGTCCGTGGACAACCTCTTCGTCTTCATCATCATCCTGACGCAGTTCGCGGTGCCCACGAACCTGCACCAGCGCGTGTTGCTGGTGGGCGTGGTGCTGGCCCTGGTGATGCGTGCGATCTTCATCGCCATCGGAGCGGCGGCCCTCGCGGCCTTCGCTTTCACCTTCGTCATCTTCGGTGCCATTCTGATCTGGACGGGAATCCAGTTGATGCGCCATCGGAACGAAGATCCGGACCCGATGGACAATCCGGTCATCCGGATCGTGCGCAAGCGTTTCGCCTTCACCGACACCTATGACGGCACCAAGCTCTTCACCACCGCGAACGGTGTACGCGTTGCTACCCCCTTGCTGTTCGTGATGATCGCCATCGGGGCGACGGACCTGCTGTTCGCCCTCGATTCGATCCCCGCCACCTTCGGTGTCACCCAGGAGCCTTACCTGGTGTTCACGGCGAACGCTTTCGCGCTCCTGGGGCTCCGCGCCCTGTACTTCCTGCTCCGCGGACTCCTCGACAAGCTCGTCTACCTGTCGACCGGCCTCTCGGTGATCCTCGTATTCATCGGCGTGAAGCTCGTGCTGACGTACTTCCACGAGGTGTTCCCGGAGACTGTTCCCAAGATCCCGACCAACGTGTCGCTCGTCGTGATCATCGGTGTGCTGCTGATCACGGGAGTCGCCTCGTATCTGAAGGTCCGGCGCGATCCGACCGCCGTCGCCCACGCGGGGCGCATGACGGCATCGAAGGAGCACCCCGAGTAGGGCTAACGCGCCTCGTGCTCCAGGTCCCGCTGGTTGGCCCGCAACTGACCGATGACGACCAGGGTTCCGACTCCGAAGACCGCGACCGGCAGCAACCACGTCAGTAGCCACGTGAGTCGGACGTCGACGTCATCGGTGAACGAATTCACGACCCCGAACAGCACCCAGCCGACGACGACCCCCCAGATGATCAGGCCTGCGATCCAGAGTTGGCGTCGCTTCTTCAGTGCATCGCGGCGTCGTAGGAGGGCCAGTTCGCGGGATTCCTTCACGGGATCACCCTTTCACCATCGTCGTTGCCGCCAGTCGTCGAGGTGTGGACGCTCGTTCCCGACGGTGGTGTCGTCCCCGTGTCCCGGGTACACCCACGTGGTGTCGGGCAGGCGGTCGAAGATCCGGGATTCCACGTCGGCGAGGAGTGACTCGAAGTCCTCCGGGGACCATGTCTTCCCGACTCCTCCCGGGAAGAGACAGTCGCCCGTGAAGAGGTGGGGCGGTCCGTCCGGATCGTCGAAGAGCAACGCAATGGACCCGGGAGTGTGGCCGCGGAGGTGAAGAGCCTCGAGGGTCACATCCCCGAATGAAATGCGATCGCCGTGCTGGAGCGGGTGTTCGGTGGGGACGGGGATGGCGTCCATATCGAACGCACCCGCGTACGTCGGTGCCCCGGTGTCGTGTACGACCTCGGCGAGTGCACCCCAGTGGTCCGCGTGCCGATGAGTGGTCACGATTCCCGAGAGTCCGTCGGGACCGATGAGGGCCATGATCCGTTCCGGCTCGGCCGCCGCGTCGATGAGCAGCTGCTTCCCGGTCCGGCGGCATCGGAGGAGGTAGACGTTGTTGCTCATGGGACCCACGGCAAGTTTGCTGACGATCACCGAACTCAACTCGTGCACGTCCGCGGGACCGCCTACGCTGACCCGGCCGGAGTACACGACGGCAGGCTAGCGATAGGGGAGCACCAGGGTGACGGATCGTCTCATCGTGCGCGGTGCCCGGGAGCACAATCTCAAGGACGTCTCCCTGGACCTGCCCCGAGACGCACTGATCGTCTTCACGGGCCTCTCCGGCTCTGGGAAGTCGTCCCTGGCCTTCGACACGATCTTCGCGGAAGGCCAGCGCCGTTATGTGGAGAGCCTGTCTGCCTATGCCCGACAGTTCCTCGGTCAGATGGACAAGCCCGACGTCGACTTCATCGAAGGTCTGTCGCCTGCCGTGTCCATCGACCAGAAATCCACGTCTCGCAATCCCAGGTCCACCGTCGGGACGATCACCGAGGTGTACGACTACCTCCGCCTCCTCTTTGCGCGGATCGGCCACCCGCACTGCCCGGTCTGCGGTGATGAGATCGCACGCCAGACACCCCAACAGATCGTCGATCAGGTGTTGGCCCTGCCCGCGAAGACCCGATTCCAGGTACTCGCGCCAGTCGTGCGCGAACGCAAAGGGGAGTATCAGGAGCTCTTCCGCCAGCTCCAGTCCCAGGGGTTCTCCCGAGCACGCATCGACGGCGTGGTGCATGCGCTGACCGAGGTCCCCACCTTGAAGAAGCAGGAGAAACACACGATCGAGGTGGTGATCGATCGACTGAGCGTGACCGCCGAGTCACGGCAGCGCCTCACCGATTCGATCGAGACGGCTCTCGGCCTCGGCCACGGCTATGTCATCCTCGACTTCGTCGACCGGGATGCATCCGACGCCGATCGCGAGGTCACGTTCTCCGAACACTTGGCGTGCCCGCGGGACGGCCTGTCCTTCGAGGAGTTGGAGCCCCGTTCGTTCTCGTTCAACTCACCGTTCGGCGCTTGCCCGGAATGCACGGGCCTGGGGACCACGCGGGAGGTGGACCCGGAGTTGGTGATCCCCGACCCCGATCTGAGCCTCGCGGAGGGAGCCATCGCCCCCTGGTCGCGTGGCCAGGTATCGGACTACTTCGCCCGGCTCGTGGCTGCCGTGAGCGAGGAGCTCGGCATCGACATGGACACGCCATGGCGGAAGTTGCCGGCGCGCGCACGGCGGGCTCTACTCGAGGGGCACCCGACCGAGGTGCACGTCCGCTATCGGAACAGGTACGGACGGCAGCGCTCCTACTACACCGTCTACGAGGGGGTCGTCCCCTACGTGAAGCGGCGGCACTCGGAGACCGACTCCGATGCCGCACGTGAGCGCTTCGAGGGCTACATGCGCGAGATTCCGTGCCCGGCATGTGCCGGTACCCGGCTCAAGCCCCTGTCTCTGGCGGTCACGGTTGCCGACAGGTCGATCGCCGACATCGCAGCGATGCCGATCGGGGAGGCAGCGGATTTCCTCGTCCGACTGGAACTCAGCGACCGCGAGTCGACGATCGCATCACGTGTCCTCAAAGAGGTCAACGAGCGCCTGCGATTCCTGGTGGACGTGGGGCTGCACTACCTCTCGCTCGACCGGGCCGCGGCGACCTTGGCAGGTGGAGAGGCGCAGCGCATCCGTCTCGCCACGCAAATCGGCTCGGGTCTTGTCGGTGTTCTCTACGTCCTGGACGAACCGAGCATTGGATTGCACCAACGGGATAACCGCCGACTCATCGAAACCCTCGTCCGACTCCGAGATCTCGGAAACACGTTGATCGTCGTCGAGCACGACGAGGACACGATCCGGACCGCGGACTGGGTCGTCGACATCGGACCCGGCGCCGGTGAGCATGGCGGGCAGATCGTCGTCAGCGGTCCCGTGGCGGAGCTCCTCGAGAATCCGGACTCGATGACGGGGCAGTACCTGACCGGGGCGCGCCGCATCGACATCCCGACAGCCCGTCGACCGCAGATGGGTGGTGCCATCACAGTTCAGGGCGCTCGAGAGCACAACCTCCGTGACGTGACGGTCGAGTTCCCGCTCGGCAACCTGGTCGCGGTGACAGGGGTGTCGGGCTCAGGGAAGTCCACTCTGGTCAACGACATCCTGTACACCGTTCTCGCGCGTGAACTCAACGGCGCCCGAGCGGTTCCCGGCAAGCACACGAAGGTGACCGGTATCGAGCACCTGGACAAGGTTGTGCACGTCGATCAGAGTCCGATCGGACGCACACCGCGGTCGAATCCCGCCACGTACACCGGCGTCTTCGACCATGTCCGCAAACTCTTCGCTGAGACACCGGAGGCAAAGGTCCGGGGATACCAGCAGGGTCGTTTCTCGTTCAACGTCAAGGGTGGCCGCTGTGAGGCGTGCGCCGGCGACGGCACCATCAAGATCGAGATGAACTTCTTGCCTGACGTGTACGTGCCCTGCGAGGTCTGCCATGGAGCGAGGTACAACCGGGAGACCCTGGAGGTCCACTACAAGGGCAAGACCATCGCGCAGGTCCTCGACATGCCGATCGAGGAAGCCCTGGGATTCTTCGAGGCGATCCCCCCCATTGCCCGACACCTACGGACACTCGTCGATGTTGGACTGGGATACGTGCGACTGGGTCAGTCAGCCCCGACGCTGTCCGGAGGGGAAGCCCAGCGGGTGAAGCTTGCGGCGGAGTTGCAGAAGCGCGCGACGGGGAAGACCGTCTACGTGTTGGACGAACCGACGACCGGCCTCCACTTCGAGGACATCCGGAAGTTGCTGACCGTGTTGCACTCCCTCGTCGATCGCGGAAACACGGTCATCGTGATCGAGCACAACCTCGATGTGATCAAGACGGCCGACTGGGTCATCGACATGGGGCCTGAGGGTGGTTCCGGTGGGGGAACGGTGGTAGCCACGGGAACCCCGGAGGAGATCGCCAACGTCGCCGGCAGCCACACGGGGCAATTTCTCGCACCGCTGGTGGGACGGCCCGTCGCGGCGCGCTCGCGTCGGCGAGCATGATGGAATGACGACATGGCAGATATCCAGAGACGTGACGTCATAGCCACTGGTGGCCTCCTCGCCGCCGCCGGGGTGGTGGCCGCCTGCTCCTCGGGTGGCACGGGCATGACCGGTGAGCCCGCGGAAAGCCCCCTGGCCACCCCTGATGCGGGCCAGGCGAGCCCCTCCGGTGCACTGGCAGCGATCGCGGACGTGCCCGTAGGCGGAGGCGTCGTCGTCCCGGATGCGAAGGTGGTGATCGTGCAGCCGACCGAGGGCGCGATCCTCGGCTATACGGCGGTCTGTCCACACCAGGGCTGTCTCGTCTCCGAGGTCGTCGACAACACGATCGTGTGTGCCTGCCACCAATCGATCTTCTCGTCGGAGGACGGGGCGGTGATCTCGGGTCCGGCTACGACCGGTTTAGCGAGCGCGGACGTCCAGATCGACGGCAACTACGTCGTCCTCGGGTAGTCGGTGACCGATCCGTCGGACTACCGGCCCGATGCCGGGGCGGTTCCCACGGGACCGGGTGTCTACCGATTCCGCGACCATGATGGCCGCGTCGTCTACGTGGGGAAGGCCAAGAACCTCCGCGCGCGTGTCAACTCGTACTTCCAGGACTTCAGCGGATTGCATCCACGTACGCAGGCGATGCTCACCACAGCATCGTCCGTGGACTGGGTATCGGTAGCAACCGAGGTCGAGGCACTGACTCTCGAGTACTCGTGGATAAAGGAGTTTGATCCACGGTTCAACGTCCGGTATCGAGACGATAAGTCCTATCCCTTCCTTGCCATCACCGTCGGGGAGACGTGGCCACGCGTCTCGATCGTGCGCGAGGCCAAACGCAAGGGCGTTCACTATTTCGGGCCCTACGCACATGCCTGGGCCATTCGGGACACCCTCGAGCACATCACGAAGATCTTTCCGGTCCGCACCTGTCGGGACGGTGTGTTCCGTCGCGCGGAGAGAGCGGGCCGACCCTGTCTCCTCGGATTCATCGGTCGGTGCAGCGCTCCCTGCGTGGGGCGCATTTCGCACGAGGACTATCGCCGCCTTGTCGGCGATCTCGAGCGATTTCTCAACGGGGACGCTGATCGGTATGTGCGTGAAGCCCGAGCAGCGATGGCCGCTGCCGCCCAGCGCGAGGAGTACGAGGAGGCTGCGAAATGGCGCGACCGACTCGGAGCCCTCGAACACGTCCTGGAGCGCAACGCCGTCGTCCTCCCGGATGGCACTGATGCCGACGTCATCGGCTTTGCGGACGAACCGCTGTACGTCGGGGTGCAGGTCTTCCACGTGCGTGCGGGACGGCTGGTCGGTGAGCGGGGCTTCGTGCTGGAGCGGACCGAGGACCTGGATATGGCGGGCTACGTCGAAAGGGTGCTCCAGAGGCTGTACGGCGGTGGTGACGCGTCGCAGTCCGCTGCGGTCCCCCGTGAAGTGCTCGTCTCCTCGCTCCCCTCGGACGCGACCACCGTGGAAGCCTGGCTCTCGGATCTCCGGGGTAGTCGTGTCACCGTGCGTCGGCCCGTCCGCGGGGACAAGGCATCCCTCCTGGCCACAGCCGATGTGAATGCCGCCCAGACACTCGCGCGGCACAAGGCCAAGCGCAGCTCCGACCTCACGATCCGCACCCAGGCACTCACGGATCTGCAGGAGGTCCTCGGCCTGCCGGGGCCACCGCTGCGCATCGAGTGCATCGACGTGTCCACCCTGCAGGGTTCGGACACGGTGGCTTCCCTGGTGGTGTTCGAGGATGGGATCGCCAGGAATGCGGACTACCGCACGTACCGAATCCGAGGCGAGGCCGTCGACGACCTCGCCTCCATCCATGAGGTCGTTACGCGGCGGTTCCGGACCGCCGCGGACCGCGAGGACGGGCGCTATCCGGTCTCCCTCCTCGTCATCGACGGGGCGGGAGCTCAGGCGCGTGCGGCTCAGGCGGCATTGCGCGAGGTGGGTATGGACCACATACCCGTGATCGGACTCGCCAAGCGACTGGAGGAGGTGTGGCGTCCCGATTCTGCGGATCCGGTCATCCTCTCCCGCACGAGCGAGGCGCTCTACCTTCTGCAGCGCATCCGAGATGAGGCCCACCGCGTGGCCGTGAATTACCACCGCAAGCGTCGACGCAGCCGCGTGACAGAGAGCGCGTTGGACTCGGTATACGGGCTCGGTCCTGCACGACGAGCGGCACTCCTGCGGCACTTCGGTTCCGTCGGTGTGATGCGCGACGCTTCGGTGAGCGAGATCGCCGAGGTCCCAGGTATCGGTCCGACCCTGGCTGCATCGATCCTGGACGCGCTAACGTCGGGGGGTGACGTCGATGGCTGATGCCGCGGACGGGCATTCGATCGAGTTGACGATCGTCACGGGCATGTCGGGCGCGGGACGCACCACGGCAGCCAGGGCTCTCGAGGATCTGGGCTGGTTCGTCATCGACAACATCCCCCCGAGCCTGCTCGCTTCGGCCGTGGATCTGGCGCGCAAGTCGGCAGACGTCCACAAGGTGGCCGTCGTCGTCGACGCGCGTGGTGGATCCTTCTTTCCTCGGTTCCGGAGTGCGCTCGACGAGCTGCCGGCGCAGGGCATCACCAAGAGCCTGGTCTTCCTGGAGGCCAGCGACGAGGCACTCGTTCGCCGCTTCGAGAGTTCGCGTCGACCCCATCCTCTGCAACGTGGAGCCCGAATCCTGGACGGCCTGGAACGCGAGCGCGAGGTTCTCGGTGACCTGCGCGCGATGGCGGACCTGGTCATCGACACCACCAATCTCAACGTCCACGACCTGCGTCGACGTATCGAGGACGCCTTCTCGGGTTCCGATGCACCGCTACTGCGCCTCACGGTCATGAGCTTCGGCTTCAAGTACGGGATCCCGGTCGACGCCGACATGGTGTTCGATGCGCGCTTCCTTCCTAATCCGTTCTGGGACGAGGACCTCCGTCCTCTCAGTGGGCGGGACGCGGCGGTCTCCGAGCGGGTCATCGGCGATGTGAATGCCCAGGAGTTCCTGACGCACGTCGTGGACCTACTCGGGACGGTCCGTGACGGTTACCTGCGCGAGGGCAAGAGATTCGGCACCGTAGCGATCGGGTGCACCGGGGGAAAGCATCGAAGCGTCGCGCTGGTCGAGGAGGTTATCCAGCGTCTCGATGCCGTCGGCATCGATTCGGTCCCCGTCCACCGCGACCTTGGGCGCGAATGACATCGCGCGGGAATCGATTCCCGACGTCGGCGGCGGATTCGCCCGCGATGGTCGCCCTGGGCGGGGGCCATGGTTTGGCCGCGACCCTGCAGGCTCTGCGTCGCGTCACCGATCGCATCACCGCGATCGTCACGGTGGCCGATGACGGTGGCTCCAGCGGTCGACTGCGTGAGGAGTTCGGAGGGCTCCCGCCCGGGGATCTGCGTATGGCCCTGGCGGCGCTCTGTGGTGACGACACGTGGGGGCGCACCTGGGAACGCGTGATCCAGCATCGCTTCCGGAGCGAGGGACCTCTCGATGGGCACGCCCTCGGGAACCTGCTGATCACCGCCCTGTGGCAGACCACCTCCGGTCCCGTGGAGGGACTCGACTGGGTCGGTGCCCTCCTCGAAGCGCAGGGCCGGGTGCTGCCGTGCTCCGTCGAGCCCCTCAGCATCGAGGCGCGGATCCGTGGGCATGAGTTGGGTGCCCCCGAGGACATCTCCACCGTCGTGGGACAGGTTGCCGTTGCGGGAACCCCGGGGCGGGTCGAATCCCTCGGGCTGATCCCGCCGGACGCTTCGGCGTGTCCGGAGGCGGTGGAAGCCGTGACCGCCGCGGACGTCGTGATCGTGGGGCCGGGGTCGTGGTTCACATCCGTCATGCCCCATTTACTGATCTCCCAACTCCGCGAAGCGATCGAGCACGCGGATGCGACGCGGGTCCTCGTGCTCAATCTCGACCCCCAATCGGGGGAGACCTCCCACTTCTCCGCGCACGCGCACCTCGACGTCCTCGCCGACCGGTTTCCCCACCTCCGCTTCGATTGGGTCATCGCAGATCCCCGTCATGTCGAGGACATCGAGTCACTGCGAGAGTCGGCGGACGTCATGGGCGCCTCGCTGCACGTGGCCGATGTCGCGATCGGTTCCTGGGCCCCTGGACAGCACGACCCCCAGCGGTTGGCGGTCGCGTTCAACAGCGTCCTAGGCTTACGGGGTCGGTGACGTGCGCGAGGGCGAGGAAGTGCAGATTCCATGGCAATGACCGGTTCCGTCAAGGACGAGTTGAGCCGGGTCGACGTCACGAAGGTGTGCTGCCGGAAGGCCGAGGTGTCGACGATTCTTCGCTTCGCGAGTGGCCTGCACATCGTCAGCGGGAAGATCGTCGTCGAGGCCGATGTCGATACAGGTGCCACCGCGCGTCGCCTTCGCAAGGACATCTTCGACGTCTACGGCCATGAATCCGACATCACCATGGTGCAGGGGAGTGGTATCCGCAAGGGCACGCGCTACCTGGTGCGCGTCGTCACCGGCGGCGAGGCGCTGGCCAAGCAGACCGGGATCGTCGACGGATCGGGACGTCCGGTGCGCGGGCTCCCGCCCGCGATCGTGGCGGGTGGATTGTGTGACTGCGAGTCCGCATGGCGCGGCGCCTTCCTGGCCCATGGCTCGCTCACGGAGCCGGGTCGGTCCAGTTCCCTCGAGGTGACGGCCCCGGGCCCGGAGGCCGCGCTCGCGCTCGTCGGTGCCGCCCGCCGGCTGGGCATCGCTGCGAAGTCCCGGGAGGTGCGCGGCGTGGACCGGGTGGTCATCCGTGACGGCGATGCCATCGGGGCACTCCTCACCCGCCTGGGTGCCCACGAGTCGGTCCTCGCCTGGGAGGAACGGCGCATGCGGCGCGAGGTCCGCGCGACCGCCAATCGTCTCGCCAACTTCGACGATGCGAATCTGCGTCGATCGGCGCGGGCTGCGGTCGCGGCCGGTGCGCGCGTGCAACGCGCCCTGGAGATCTTGGGAGACGACGTGCCCGAACACCTGGTGGCTGCCGGGCGGTTGCGGATCGAGCACCGGCAGGCCTCGCTGGAGGACCTGGGTGCGCTCGCCGATCCGCCGATGACCAAGGACGCGATCGCGGGACGGATCCGACGCCTGCTGGCACTCGCGGACAAGCGGGCATCCGACCTGGGAATCCCGGACACGGAGTCGGCCCTCGGACCACACCTGGACGTCCCTGATGCCTGAGGCTCACGCAACATCCCCGTAACGTGCCTCACTAGGATGTAAGCGTTGTCGTCGCCCGGAGAACCGGGAATATCCACGAGGAGAGCACGTGACCACCAAGGTCGGAATCAACGGTTTCGGACGTATCGGCAGGAACTTCTTCCGGGCACTCGTCGCGAGCGGTGCGGACATCCAAGTGGTCGGGATCAACGACCTCACGGACACCGCCACCCTGGCGCATCTGCTGAAGTACGACTCGATCCTGGGCCGTTTCGGCCATCGGGTCGAGGCGGCCGAGGGCGCCATCGTGGTGGACGGGCAGCGGATTCCCGTCTTCGCCGAGCGTGATCCCGCCGCGCTTCCCTGGGCCTCCGTCGGTGCCGACATCGTGGTCGAGTCGACGGGCATCTTCACGAACGCCGAGGACGCCGGCAAGCACATCACAGGCGGAGCGAAGAAGGTGATCATCTCCGCACCCGCGAAGGGCGAGGACATCACGATCGTCATGGGTGTCAACGACTCCCAGTACGACCCTGCGAAGGACGTGATCATCTCCAATGCGTCCTGCACCACCAACTGCCTCGCGCCCATGGCCAAGGTTCTCGATGACACCTTCGGCATCGTGCGCGGTCTGATGACGACCATCCACGCCTACACGAACGACCAGCGCATCCTCGATTTCCCGCACAGCGACCTGCGCCGCGCGCGTGCCGCCGCGCTCAACATGATCCCGACGAGCACGGGAGCCGCCAAGGCCATCGGACTGGTACTCCCGCACCTGAAGGGCAAGTTGGACGGGTATGCCATGCGTGTGCCGGTCCCGACGGGTTCTGCCACCGACCTCACCGTGGAGTTGGCCACGCCAGCCACACGCGAGGAGATCAACGCGGCCATGAAGGCAGCGGCGGAAGGTCCGCTCGCGGGGATCCTGGTCTACACCGAGGACCCGATCGTCTCGACCGACATCGTGACGGATCCCGCATCCTGCATCTTCGACGCCGGACTGACGAATGCGAACGGGAACATGGCGAAGGTCCTGGGCTGGTACGACAACGAATGGGGCTACAGCAACCGCCTTGTCGATCTTGTGCTCCTGGTCGGCGCGAAGCTGTAAGGATGCGCACCCTCGACAGTCTCGAGGTCGATGGCAGGACGGTCCTCCTCCGCGTCGATTTCAACGTGCCCCTGGCCACCGTGGATGGCGTCACGTCCATCACCGACGACGGGCGCATCCGGGCGGCGCTGCCGACCATCATCTGGCTGCGGGAACACGGAGCTCGCGTACTCCTGGTCGCTCACCTCGGGCGTCCCAAGGGCACGCCGCAGCCGGGCTTGAGCCTCGCGCCGGTGGCAGCTCGACTGGGTGAACTCCTCGGGATCGAGGTGCCGCTGATCGCACTCTCCGATGTCGCCGCGCCCCGACCCGCAGGGAGCGTGGCGCTGGTCGAGAACATCCGATTCGATCCCCGTGAGACGAGCAAGGACTCCGCGGAACGGGACTCCCTAGCCCGCGATCTGGCTGCCGGGGCCGACCTTTTCGTGTCCGACGGCTTCGGCGTCGTGCACCGCGAGCAGGCCAGCGTCACCGACATCGCACGCCTCCTCCCGAATGCCGCAGGACTACTCGTCGCTCGGGAGACGGGCGTCTTCTCCGGCATCCTCGCTGATCCTGCGCGACCCTTCGTCGTGATCCTGGGCGGCGCGAAAGTCAGCGACAAGCTCGGCGTCATCGGGAATCTCATCCCGCGCGTGGACCGCCTGCTCATCGGTGGCGGCATGGCCTACACGTTCCTCGCAGCCCAGGGCCATTCGGTCGGGAACTCGATCGTCGAGGTCGATCAGATCCCCACGGTCGCTGGCTTCCTTGCCGATGCGGCCGAGCGTGGCGTCGATGTAATCCTCCCCGTGGACATCGTCGTGGCCGATGGCTTCTCCGCAGATGCCCAGACCAAGATCGTCGATGCGGATGCGATCCCAGATGGGTGGGAGGGACTCGACATCGGGCCGCGCACCCGCGAACTCTTCGCCGCGCAGATCGCGGATGCAGGCACGGTCGTGTGGAACGGCCCCGTCGGTGTCTTCGAGATGGCGCCCTTCTCCGCAGGAACTCGTGCTATCGCCGAGGCCGTGGCTGCTTGCCCGGGACTTACGGTGATCGGTGGAGGGGACTCCGCAGCGGCGATCCGTTCGTTCGGAATCGACGAGAACCGATTCGGCCACATCAGCACGGGTGGCGGGGCGAGTCTGGAATTCCTGGAAGGGCGTACCCTGCCGGGACTCGCCGTCTTGGAGGAGACACCGTGACTGAGCGCAAGCCATTGATGGCCGGCAACTGGAAGATGAACCTGAATCACTTCGAGGCCATCGCCCTGGTCCAGAAGGTCGCCTACGCGTTGAACGACGCGGACTACAACGCGGTCGACGTCGCGGTCCTCCCACCCTTCACGGACCTGCGGTCCGTGCAGACCCTCATCGAGGGAGACCGATACGACATCGCCTACGGCGCGCAGGACATCTCGACCCACGATTCCGGTGCCTACACCGGGGAGATCTCGGGCTCGATGCTCGCGAAACTGGGATGCACGTACGTCCTCGCCGGCCACAGCGAGCGCCGCCAGTTCCACGATGAGGACGATGCGCTCGTGAACGCGAAAGTGCGCGCGGGCCTCCGATACGAACTGGTGCCCATCGTCTGCGTGGGGGAGGGGCTGGAGATCCGTCAGGCGGGAGAGGCTGTCGACTACGTCGTCGCCCAACTCCGTGCCTCCCTGTCCGGGTTGAGCTCCGACGAGGTCTCGCGGTGCGTGATCGCATACGAACCCGTCTGGGCGATCGGCACCGGGGAGGTGGCGACCCCGGAGGACGCCCAAGAGGTGTGCAGTGCCATTCGTGGGGCATTGCGGGCTGATCACGGTCGCATAGCGGACCAGATCAGGGTCCTCTACGGCGGCTCGGTGAAGGCGGTCAACATCGCTGGGATCATGGCCATGGCGGACGTCGACGGCGCTCTCATCGGGGGTGCCAGCCTCGATCCCGACGAGTTCGTGGGTATTGTTCGGTATCGGCTCCACCCGGCCTAGGGTCGCCGACCACACGCGGAATCCGAGGAACCATGCTGACCGTCTTGACCATCGTGCTCGCGGTGCTCCTGGTCATCACCAGTGTCCTTCTCGTGGTCTTGATCCTGCTGCATCGCGGTAAGGGTGGTGGTCTCTCCGACCTGTTCGGGGGAGGCGTGAGTTCGTCGATCGGCGGATCCTCGGTGGCCGAGCGGAATCTGGACCGACTCACTGTCGGCATCGCCTTGATTTGGGCGGCGAGCATCGTCGCTGTGGGACTCATCGTTCGTACCGGCTGATCGTAGAAGGAGCAACTGTGGCGGGTGGAAGCGCGATTCGGGGCAGCCGCGTGGGAGCGGGGCCGATGGGTGAGGCCGAGCGCGGTGAGGCGGCCCCACGCATGTTCATCAGCTTCTGGTGCTCACGCGGGCACGAGTCGCGCCCGAGTTTCGCAACCGACGCGGAGATCCCCGAGGAATGGGACTGCCCACGGTGTGGCCTCCCTGCCGGGCCGGACGAGGAGAACCCCCCGGCGCCACCCAAGATCGAGCCCTACAAGACCCATCTCGCCTACGTGAAGGAACGGCGCTCCGACAAGGACGGAGCGGCCATCCTGCAGGAGGCGCTCGACAAGCTTCGCGCCAAGTAGCGCGGGCTAGTGCGCGTCGCGTAGCGCAGTCGCGACCGTAGCCAGGAGTTCGTTGCCGGAGGCGACGAATTTCTCCACGCCTTCGTCCTCGAGAACCCGGAATACATCGGTCATGTCGATGCCGAGACGCTCGAGCTCCACGAAGACTTCACGTGCCTGATCCTCGGTCCCGTCGAGTGTGTCACCGCGCACCACGCCGTGATCCGCCACTGCCGCCAGGGTGGACTCCGGCATGGTGTTGACCACACCGTCAGCGACGAGCTCGACGACGTAGCGAGTGTCGTCGTAGGCAGGATCCTTCACGCCCG
The DNA here is from genome assembly GCA_964495555.1 of uncultured Bifidobacteriaceae bacterium. GTDB lineage: Bacteria > Actinomycetota > Actinomycetes > S36-B12 > S36-B12 > VGCC01. Next base: position 18,768 of record CAZBWA010000022.1, read on the forward strand.
TGGAGGCCCACAGCGGACGTTGGGAGCGCGCTCCCTCGTCGGCGAGGGCTGACCAACGTGGAGACGCGGTGAAGTCACAGAAGGCCGCCCAGGCCAGTTGTGCATTCGCGATGGCTGCGGTGCCGCGCATGCGGTCGGCCGCGGGCGTCGCCAACATCTCGAGCCGTCTGTCGACCTCGGTATCGACGCGACTCACGAAGAAGCTGGCGACCGAGTGGATCGTGGGCAGGAAATGCCCGTTCGCGCGCGCCTGCTCGAGTCCCTCGGCGTGGGCTGTCATCACGTCGCGATAGCGATCAACGGAGAAGATCAGCGTCACGTTCACACTGATCCCGCGAGCAAGCGTCGCCGTGATGGCGGGGAGGCCTGCACGTGTTGCTGGAATCTTGATCATCACGTTGGGCCGATCGACGAGATCCCAGAGAAGGGCTGCCTCCGTCACCGTCCCCTGCGTGTCATGGGCGAGACGGGGATCCACCTCGAGGGACACGCGCCCGTCTACGCCATCGCTCTCCCGCCACACGTCGAGGAAGAGGTCGCATGCGGCGCGAACGTCATCCGACGTCAGGGTCCGGACGGCGTCAGCGGGGGAGACGTCGGCCGCGGCGAGCATCGCGATCTGCTCCCCATAGGCAGATGAGCCGGACGCGAGTGCCTTCTCGAAGATGGTGGGATTCGTCGTCACGCCGCGCACGCATGCGGTGTCGATCATGTGGGTGAGGTTGCCGCTGATGATGCGCGTGCGCGCCAGATCATCCAGCCAGATGGAGACTCCCGCGGCTGTCAATTCGTCCAGGGCTCGCCCCATAGGTCACCTGTTCCCGAGACTCGAGCGCACCAGCGCAACGACTCGATCCGCGGTTATCCCGAACTCGCGGAAGAGTGTCGCTTGGTCGGCGCTGGCCCCGAAGTGATCGATACCGACGACCGACCCTCGCGTGCCCACGTACTTCCACCATCCCTGGGTCGCGCCGGCCTCCACAGCGACGCGAATCGTGACATCCGGAGGAAGGACCGAGTCGCGGTAGGCGGCATCCTGGTCCTCGAACCACTCGACGCAGGGCATGCTCACGACCCGTACGTCGATCCCCGTCGTCGCGAGCGCCGCGGCAGCTTCGGTGGCGATGGCCACCTCGGATCCGGTGGCAATGATGATGGCGTCGAATCGTTCGGGACCGGAGACGACATAGGCGCCGCGGGCGACTCCGCTGCGAGCAGCGATGGCGTCCGTGGTCGTGGGAACGTTCTGTCGAGTCAGCACGAGTCCCGCAGGCCCGCGTCTGCGCAGGATTGCCGCCCATGCGGCCGCGGTCTCGTTCGCATCGGCCGGCCGCACCACGCTGAACCCGGGGATGGCGCGCAGGCTCCACAGGTGCTCGATGGGTTGATGCGTCGGACCGTCTTCTCCCAGGCCGATCGAGTCATGGGTCCAGACGAAGGTCGAAGCACATTGCATGAGGGCTGCCAACCGCACGGCACCGCGCATGTAGTCGCTGAAGACCAGGAAGGTCCCGGCGTAGGGCCGGAGTAGTCCATCGAGGGCCGCGCCGTTGACCACCGCACCCATGGCGTGTTCGCGCACCCCGAAGTGGACGAGGCGCCCATAGGGATCTGCCCCGGAGACGGTGCTTTCTGACGGGAGGAACGAGGCGGCGCCCTCGATGGTGGTGTTGTTGGACTCGGCAAGATCGGCGGACCCACCCCACAACTCCGGCATCAGTGGAGCGAGAGCATTGAGGACGTCGCCGGATGCCTTCCGCGTCGCTAGGGACGTACCCGGGTCGAAGGTCGGTAGGGCCTCGTCGAAGCCCTGGGGAAGTTCGTGAGCCGAGAGTCGGTCGAGGAGGGCGGCCCGCTCGGGGTGGCGCGTCCGCCACTGGGTGAAGGACTCGCCCCAGGCGGTGATCTCCGGACGTAGACGCTTCTCGAGGCGTGCACGTACCTCAGTCAGCACGTGCGGATCGAAGGCGAATGACTCGTCGGGGTCGAGACCGAGGGTGATTTTCGTCGCACGGACCTCGTCGGCGCCGAGGGCGGAACCGTGCGCCTTGGCCGTCCCGGATGCCGAGGGTGCCGGCCACGCGATGGTGGTGCGTAGGCGGATGAAACTGGGCCGGTCGGTGACGGCGCGCGCGGCCTGAAGCGCCGACCACAGACTTGGGACGTCCACATCACCCGAGGGCAGTTGATCAACCTCGTGGGTGTCCCATCCATAGGCGCGATAGCGGGCGACGACGTCCTCGGTGAACGCCACAGCGGTGTCGCCCTCGATGGAGATCCTGTTGTCGTCCCAGATGACGGTGAGTCGTCCGAGGCGCTGGGTGCCGGCGAGTGAACTCGCCTCACCGCTGATGCCCTCTTCCAGGTCGCCGTCGGATGCCAGGACGTAGACATCGTGATCGAAGGGGCTGTGCGCCGCGTCGGGATCGAACAGGCCTCGCTCGTAGCGGGCCCCCATCGCCATGCCCACCGCCGTGGCAAGACCCTGCCCGAGGGGACCCGTGGTGGTCTCGACCCCCGGTGTGTGACCGAACTCGGGGTGTCCAGGGGTGGCGCTGCCCCATGTGCGAAAGGCCCGGAGGTCGTCGAGCGTGACACCCATGTCGGCCAGGAAGAGCTGCAGGTAGAGCGTGAGACTCGAGTGGCCCGCGCTGAGGACGAAGCGATCGCGGCCGAGCCATCGGGGGTCCGTCGGATCGAAGACCATCACCTTGGTGAACAGGAGATAGGCGACGGGGGCGAGGCTCATCGCCGTGCCGGGGTGCCCGTTGCCCACTTTCTGGACGGCGTCCGCGGCCAACGCCCGGAGGTAGGACACGGCGCGCTCGTCGGTGTGATCCCAGGGGCAGGCGGTCGTCACCCTGCAAGCCTAGTGACGCGATCGCGTCTGATCGGCCCGCGCTACTCTGCATGAGTGTCGGTTTCCGGAGCTCTCCCCGCGCCCCCGATCGGAGTTCGGGGTCGCCTGCGTGCGCACGTCGCTCTCACGAAGCCGCGCATCATCGAATTGCTTCTGGCAACAGCGATTCCCACGATGTTCCTGGCTGCCCAGGGGCTGCCGGACATGGTGACGGCTGTCGCCGTCCTCGTCGGTGGAACCGCCGCCGCAGGTGCCGCGAACACGTTCAACAGCGCTTATGACGGAGACATCGACGCTGTGATGTCGCGCACACATGACCGCCCGATCGCCCTCGGGTCAGTCACCCGCCGAGCAGCTCTCGTGCAAGGCGTCGTGCTGACGCTCGTGGCCGTGGGCGTGCTCCTGTTCTTCGCGAATGCACTCTCCGCGGGGCTGGCCCTCGTGGCCATCGCGCTCTACGCCGTCGGCTACACCATCCTGCTGAAGCGCCGGACGAGCCAGAACATCGTCTGGGGTGGTGCTGCGGGATGCATGCCGGTCTTGATCGCCTGGTCGGCGATCACCGAATCCCTGTCCTGGACGCCGGTCCTGCTGTTCCTCGTTGTCTTCTGGTGGACTCCGCCGCATTACTGGCCGCTGGCGATGAAGTACCGCGAGGAGTACCGCCTCGCGGGGATCCCCATGTTGCCCGTCGTCGCATCGGACACCACGGTTGCCCGTCAGATCATCGTCTATAGCTGGGTGATGGTGGTCACGTCTCTGGCATTGATCCCGGTCGCCGGCATGGGAATCGTCTACGGAATCGGCGCGACGATTCTGGGTGCTGGCTTCCTCGTGCTGGCTTACCGGCTGCGTGCAGCCGTCGGCTCGGAGCGCGTGAACGCGGTGGCCATGCGGCTGTTCCACGGGTCGATCACGTACCTCGCCGTCCTCTTCCTATTGGTAGGCGTGGATCCGTTCCTGCGCGGGTGACAGACCGCGCGTTCGTAGCGCAGGTGGCAGGAACAGCAGCGCGATCCAAGTGACCACGGCCCCGAGGACGTGGATGATGACGAGAACCTCGGGCAACCCGGTGAAGTACTGCAGGTATCCGACCGCCCCCTGCGTGAGGGCGATGGCGGTGACGATGAGCGCTCGCCTGCGCAGGGTCGTGAGTCCCGCGACCAGCGATGAGGCAACGAGCAGGCCAGCCAGCAGACCCAGGAAGAGGAGCACGGTGTCCGCGTGGAGCCAGGACACCGTCCGCGGATCGAAGCTGAAGCGCGCCTCGGTATCGGCATCGCCACTATGGGGACCGCTTCCCGTCACGATGACACCGAGGATCACGACGACGGCGCCCACGGTGACCAGCGCGTAGGTGAGCAGGACGACGGGACGCGGGGCCGTCCAGGCCAGGGGTCGGTCACCGGGCTCGCCCGAGCGCACCACGAGCGCCACGCAGGAGGCGACCAAGCCCATGGAGACCAGGAAGTGGGCGGCAACGGTGGTCGGGTGCAAGCCGGTGAGGACGGTGATCCCGCCGAGGACGGCCTGCACGATGGTGCCGACGAGGGGTACGACGGCCAGCACGAACAGCAGGGGCCGTGGCGCGGCCCCTGTCCGCCGTCGATTGCGGGCGTCGATGATTGCTGCGACCACGGCCGCGATCGCCAGCGCGGCCAGTACGAAGGTCAGGAGGCGGTTCCCGAATTCCACGTACTTGTGCCAGGACTCTGCCTGCGTCGCGGTGGGGATGTAGGAGCCCTCGACGCACTCCGGCCAGGTGGGGCAGCCCAGCCCCGATCCGGTGATCCGCACGATCGCCCCGGTCACGATGATCGCGCTCTGCGCGACCAGATTGGCGATGTAGACCCGGCGGACCCACGAGAGGGACCGGCCGCTGACAGTCATGGTCCCTCCACTGTATCGGGGGTCGATTTGCGCGCCAGATGATTTACGCAACAATGGTGTTGTGAAATTCCCCGGTGACGCCGCAGAGCGCGTGGCGCGCAGCCTCCTCGAGGCGGGTCCCGGGACGACCGCGGCGGTGGCACGGCGCCTGGGCACGACGTCCGCGGCAGTTCGGCGGCCCCTGGCAGCCCTCGTGGACAGTGGCCTGGTCGAGGCGACGGACGAGGCTCCCTACGGTCCGCGTTCCCGGCGCGGGCGCGGGCGACCGAGCAAGGTCTACTCTCTGACCGCGCGTGGTCGGGCTGCGTGCGATCAGGCCTATGACGACCTGGCGATATCGGCCTTGCGCTTCCTCGCGGAGACCCAGGGACGTGCGGCGGTGCAGCAGTTCGCCGAACAACGCGCACGCGTCCTGGTGGGTTCGGATGCGCAGTCGGTGGACGAGGTCATCGAGCGTCTCACCCGTGCCGGCTTCGCCGCGGAGGCGAGCATGCTCACGCCGGGTCAGGAACAGTTGTGCCAGCACCACTGTCCGGTTGTGGATGCGGCCCGCGAGTTCCCGGAGTTGTGCGATGCCGAGTCGGACGCCATTGCGGACGCCCTCGGACGCCACGTGACTCGGCTGGCGACCCTGGCCCACGGCGATGGTGTGTGCACGGCCCTCCTGGGTCCTCAGATTTCCAACTCAGCAACGACGAAGGGGAAGGTGTCCGCATGAGCACCGCAGCGGAGGAACAGGCACGGACTATCGATGCCCTCAGCAAGTACGAGTACGGCTGGCGGGATACCGATGATGCGGGTGCCAAGGCTCGTCGTGGTCTGAACGAGGAGGTCGTTCGTGACATCTCCGCGAAGAAGGACGAGCCCGAGTGGATGCTGGACCTGCGCCTCAAGGGCCTGCGGTTGTTCGAGAAGAAGCCGATGCCGGCGTGGGGTTCCGATCTCACGGGTATCGACTTCGACAACATCAAGTACTTCGTGCGTTCCACTGAGAAGCAGGCTGCGAGTTGGGATGAACTCCCTGAGGACATCCGGAACACCTACGACAGGCTCGGAATTCCGGAAGCGGAGAAGAACCGACTGATCGCAGGAGTCGCGGCTCAATACGAGTCCGAGGTCGTCTACCACGCGATCCGTGAGGATCTCGAGGAGCAGGGCGTCATCTTCCTCGACACCGACACCGGCTTGAAGGAATACCCGGAACTCTTCCGTGAGCACTTCGCCAGTGTGATCCCGGTCGGGGATAACAAGTTCGCAGCGCTGAACACCGCGGTCTGGTCGGGTGGCTCGTTCATCTACGTGCCGAAGGGTGTGCACGTCGAGATCCCACTCCAGGCGTACTTCCGAATCAACACCGAGAACATGGGTCAGTTCGAGCGCACCCTGATCATCG
>CAZBWA010000023.1:0-24082 GCA_964495555.1 uncultured Bifidobacteriaceae bacterium
GCTCCCCCAGATGGACTCGAACCATCAACCCTTCGATTAACAGTCGAATGCTCTGCCAATTGAGCTATGGGGGACTGCGGCTGGGCCGGGCAAGGCTACCAACCGGGCAGGCGGTCAGACCCCGAGGGTGGAACGCAGTTCGCCGAGCACCTCGGTCGCCTGAGCCTGGTTGACCGGGTCGGTTGGATCGACCCCCGAATCGAAGGTCACCGTCCACGAGATCTCATCCCCGGGAAGCCGTCGCGCCGCGAACGTCGCCCCGTGACCATTCGGCAGGTCACGGTGCTCAGTCACGATGACGCTGTCTGTCACACGCTCGCGAATCACCGGAGGAAGGCTTCCCGGGTCCTCGAACTCCAGCCGGATCAACTCACCCCGCGCACCGGCGGTCACGACGATCTCGAGGAACGGCTCGGCCCACTCGGCTTTCGCGACACGGTGCCACGGGATGCTTCGCCCCGGAAGAAAGAGAGCGGTCCGAGTGGCAGCGACGGGCTGCCGATGGATGGTGAATGCGAAGGCGAGCACCTTCTCGTCCTCAGGCAGCCCGAGAGCCTGCCGGTCCTCCTCCGACGCGCGCAGGGAACGTAGGCGCATCAGGTATCCCCCATCGCCTGCCGGAGGAGGCTGCGCCGGTAGTCCTCGAGGGCCACGATCTCGGCGAGCAACTCCTGACTCTGCGTAGCGTCCTCGTCGCTGCGTTGCATGCGTCCACGTAAGTCCTCGATGCGACGCGTGCAGTCACGCTCGAGGAGACGGGCGATGATGCCCGTGGCGTAACGGCCGATGGACGCCTCATCCGCTGGAATGGGATCCACCGCGAGCTCCCGCACCACTCCGCGCACCTCGTCGTCGGGGCACACATCCAGCACCGCGTCGATCCAGGCGAGACCATCGCGTTCGGTATCGGGACCGCCGGCCGCCATGATGGCAGCGTGCACCGCCGCAGCCCGCGGATGGGTGAAGGCGGTCTCCTCGACCGAGCCGTACCACTCGTGGATCTGCGCCGGGTATTGCAGCGCACACTTCAAGGCCTGACGTTCGATGGTGAGCGTGGGGTCACCCGGTGCCAGAGGCGCCGCTGTCGCACTGGGCACGGAACCCGGACGCGCCATCACGCGCGTGACCTCGGCAGCATCCATACCCAGCCAGCCGGCGAGGCGGCGCGCGTACTCCGGTCGCAAGGCAGCATCGCGGATGGTGCTGATGATGGGGGCTGCTTCCCGCAGAGCGGCAACCCGACCCTCCGCTGTGTTGAGGTCGTAGGCGGCGATGGTCTGCTTGATCGCGAACTCGAACAAGGGCACCTTGTCCTCGACGAGTGCCCGCACGGCTGCATCGCCCTGGGCCAGCCGCAGGTCGCAGGGGTCGAGACCGTCCCTCGCCACGGCGACGTAGGTGTGGGCCATGAAGCGCTGGTCCTCGTTGAAAGCCTTGAGGGCTGCCTTCTGGCCCGCGGCATCGCCGTCGAACGTGAACACCACCGAGCCCCGCATGGCGGCGTTGTCCATCAGGAGGCGTCGCAGCACCTTGATGTGTTCGGCGCCGAAGGCGGTCCCACACGTAGCCACAGCGGTCGTGACACCGGCGAGGTGACAGGCCATGACGTCCGTATAGCCCTCGACGAGGACCACCTGCTGCTCCTTGGCGATGTCCCGGCGCGCGAGGTCCACCCCGTAGAGGACCTGACTCTTCTTATAGAGAGGTGTCTCCGGGGTGTTGAGGTACTTCGGGCCGTCGTCGTCCTCCATGAGGCGCCGTGCCCCGAAGCCGACCACATCCCCACCGAGATCACGGATCGGCCAGATGAGGCGTCCGCGGAAGCGGTCGTAGATGCCTCGATTGCCCTGACTGGCCAGTCCCCCCGCGAGGATCTCGGCTTCGCTGAAACCGCGGGAGCGCAGGTGGGAGGTGAGCGCATCCCACGACTTCGGCGCGAAACCGACGCCGAAGTGGGCGGCGGCATCCGCATCGAAACCGCGCTCGGTGAGGAACGTCCGGCCGATCTGCGCCTCGGGCGACCCGAGTTGGCTGCGGAAGAAGTCCGCGGCGATGGCATGCGCCTCGACCAGACGGGTGCGCTGACCGGTGGACTTGGACACCGCCGCACCACCCTCGACGTAGCGCAGCTGGACCCCCGTGCGCCCCGCCAACTTCTCCACTGCCTCGGTGAAGGACAGGTGATCGATCTTCTGCAGGAAGTTCAGGACATCCCCGCCCTCGCTGCACCCGAAGCAGTACCACATCCCGCGACTGGGGGTCACGTGGAAGCTCGGCGTGCGCTCGTCATGGAAGGGACACAGGCCCTTCAGGGAGCCGCCACCCGCGTTCTTCAGCGTGACGTACTCACGGACGACGTCGTCGATGCGGGCCCGGTCGCGGACTTCGGCGATGTCCTCGTCACGGATCCGGCCAGCCACGTGGTCAGTGTAGGTGCGGTTGGATGCACCCATGACCCTCGATGTGGACAGGCTTCGGGCCGACACCCCCGGCTGCACACGCGTGGTGCACCTCAACAACGCCGGGTCCGCACTCCCCCCATCCGTAGTCACGGACACCGTGGTCGCACACCTGCGACGGGAGGAGGAGATCGGTGGCTACGAGGCCCACGCGGAGGCCGGCGATCGCGTGGCCGCCGTGTCCTCGTCGGTCGCCGCACTGATCGGCGCCCGCCCAGAACAGATCGCTTTAGTGGAGTCGGCGACCGCAGCCTGGGACCGCGCCTTCGCGGCCCTGGCCTTCTCCGGTCGCCTGGGTGAGGGTTCGCGCATCCTGGTGTCCTCGGCCGAGTACGCATCGAACGTGATCCCGATCCTGCAGGTGGCACGCGCGTGGAAGTGTTCGCTGGAGTTCATCCCGGATGACGATCAGGGCGTGGTCGAAGTCGCCGCGCTGCGCGCGATGCTGGCCCAGCCAACCGCCCTGGTGGTGATCAACCACTGCCCGTCCCAGAACGGCCTGATCAACGACGCAGCGGCCATCGGTGCGGCCATCCGTGAATCAGGGACCGACGCCTACTACCTACTCGACGCCTGCCAATCCATCGGTCAACTTCCCGTGAACGCCGTGGATATCGGGGCGGACTTCCTCTCGGCCACCGGACGCAAGTTCCTGCGCGGGCCACGGGGCACCGGCTTCCTCTACGCCTCGGATCGCGCACTGACCGAACTCGAACCGTTTCCCCTGGACCTGCATTCGGCCACGTGGACATCCGGGGGATATCAGATTCAGGCCGGTGCGCGTCGCTTCGAGTCCTGGGAGAAGTCGTATGCAGCCCTGCTCGGCATGGGCGCAGCGGTGGACTACGCGCTCGCCTGCGGGATAGGTGCCGTGCGCGCGCGGATCTCCCACCTCGCTGAATACGCGCGTGCCGGATTGTCGTCGTCCCAGGATGTGCGGGTACGCGATCGCGGAGGTGACCCGTCGCGACGAAGCGGCATCGTGACATTCACCGTCGATGGGGTCCCTGCCGCGGATGTCGTCGCACACATCCGGGCGGCGGGCATCAACGTGAGCCTGTCCACGCCGGACTACGCGCGCGTCGACTTCGAGACGCAGGGAATCGAGGGACTCGTGCGGGCGTCACCCCACGCCTACAACACCGAGGCCGAGATCGATCGACTCGTGGCGGCAGTGCACTCCGTCAGATCTGGATGACTTCCAGTCCCCGGACTCCCGAGAGCTGGAAGAAGTCCGAGTCCTGCGTGACCACGGGCATATCGAATCGAAGTGCCGTTGCGGCGATCCACAAGTCATTGATATTCACCCGTCGACCGCGCTCGGCGACCGACGCCCGGAGCACAGCCCACTCGGCAGCGACTTCCTCGTCGATGGGCAAGCTCGGCACGTCGTCCAACGACTCCAGGGTCGTGAGCCGTCGCACGCGCTGGTCAACGTCGCGAGCGAGCAGGACGCCCGCTTTGATCTCGGCCAACGTGACCACACATATATGGACCTGCCACTGCGAAGGATCCTGACGCAACGGGCGCTCGACCTCGCGCGCCACCAGCACACTCGTGTCGATGAGCACCCGTCGAGGTGTCATGCCGGACCGACGGTGTCCGTCGCGTCCGAACCCGATCGCTCGAGATCGGAGAGCAGTCCCGGGTCAGCCTGGACGGTGGCGAGTCGGGCGAAGAAGTCCGCACCGGAAACAGTGGGGACGGGGGCGGAGTCGTGCGCCACGGGAACCAGTCGGGCCGCAGGAACGCCTCGGACGGTGATCACCACGTCCTCACCACGGCGCACACGTTCGAGCACGCCGGCCGTGTCATTCCTCAGGTCCCGCACTGCGATCGAGGTCATGCTACGAACGTAGCACATACGTAGCACTACACCAGCCGGGACCGCCAGGCCAGGATGCTGGTGTCGGTGAGGCTGGCCACCTGGTCGATGACCACCCGGAAGCGCTCGGCATCGGTCGTCGCCGCGTCGTACATGGGGCGAAGCCACGGCTCGAGCGAGCGGCCCTCGTCGAGAGTCAGCGCATGCACCACCTCGGCGATCACCTCCCGCTGCCGGGCGTATTCCGCATCGGCTCCCTCGCGGCCCATCACGAACCGGACGGCCATGGCCTTCATCACCGCCACCTCATCGCGCACTTCCTCGGGCACAACGAGCTGTGCGGCGTAGCGGGTCAGAGGTGCGTTCGGATACTCCATCTGCGTGGAGATCTGGGCCGAGACGCAGAAACGCCCGATCAGGTAGCTGGTGAACTTCTTCAGCGCCACGAGAGAGTGCATGGATCCGTCGAAGGTGCGTGGCCAGTATTCCAACGCAATGAGTCGGCGCAGCGCACCGAGGAGCTGCGCGGGATCGGCATCCGGGGCGTAGCGCTCATGGGCGATACGCACGAGCGCGTCCTGCTCGGTGGGACTCGTCAAGGCCTCGGGGCGGATCAGTCCCACATGAATCGCGTCCTCGACGTCGTGCACGGAGTACGCGACGTCGTCGGACCAATCCATCACCTGCTCCTCCAGGCACGTCCGCTCCCCCGGTGCACCCCTGCGCATCCAGGTGAAGATGTCCGCATCGTCGGCGTAGTAGCCGAACTTCGGATCGCCGTCACGTCGCGCCCACGGGTACTTGCACGCGGCGTCGAGACTCGCGCGCGTCAGGTTCAAACCGACGCTGACGCCCGTGGCCGGATCGACCACCTTGGCCTCGAGGCGGGTGAGGACTCGCAGCGTCTGGGCATTGCCCTCGAAACCGCCGATGGACGCACTAAGCCGATTGAGTTCCTCTTCACCGTTGTGGCCGAAGGGCGGATGGCCGAGGTCATGGGCCAGGCCTGCGATATCCACCAGGTCGGGATCGCAGCCCAGAGCGTCACCGAGTTCGCGCGCCACCTGCGCAACCTCCAAAGTGTGCGTGAGGCGGGTGCGTGGGAAATCCGCGTATCCGGCTGCGAGCACCTGCGTCTTGGCAGCGAGCCTGCGCAGCGCGGAGGAATGCAAGACGCGCGCACGATCGCGCGCGAATCCGCTGCGGACGGTCTCTTTGATCGGCTCGGTGACGAACCGCTCGACATCAGCGTCGTCGTAGCCGGGGATCATGCGCCGAGACTAATGCGCACTCAGGCGAGGATCTCCGGGAGCGACCATCGGGTCCAGGCGTAGTGACGTAGGAGGGCGACGACCTCGCGACCGACGCCGTCGGAGGTCAGCGCCACCTGCTCCTGGGCCGGGGACATATGCGCATCGATGCCGTAGGCGTTCGCCGTTGCTTGGGCACGCGCCGCGTGTGCCGGGTCGGTAACGATGGTCGCACTCGACCAGCCGAGGTCATGCAGCACGGTGGCCACGACACCGAGCGCACCGACGGTATCCGAGCCGGTGGGGAAGGTGACGATGTCCCGGTCGGGGATGCCAGCCCCCATCAGGTACTCACGCGACATGCGCTCGACGCGCTCGGGTCCGGCGATCACCACCACGGGAGCCACACCCGACCGGTAGAGGGAGGCCGCCTGGTCCAACCGCGCGGTGCGCGCCTCGTCCGGGTCACCCCAGGTGCGGGCCGGGTTGAGCACCACGAGGGCCTGGGTGGGGGAACGATCGTCGACCTGGGCGGTGAGGACGACCTGGAGGGCGGCACCGACGGGGATCAGAAGGAGGGCCGAGGCCAGCAGGGTTCCCACCCAGGTGCCCAGTCCGCGTACGCCGACCCGGGGTCGGGCGAGCACCGTCGGGCGCGCGAGGACGACGGGAGGGGCAGCCACGCCCCAATGTTCACATTTGTCCCATTGAGATCAGTGGCACCACACCGGGCTCAGCCGCCGGAAACCGAGAGCTCCGCCTCCGCGAGGACGCAGGCCTGGTCGACATCGAGGTCCGGGGAGTCCAGCCACCCCTCCGGCAAGGAGGGTGGGCGCCCGCCCGACGTGCGCCCCCGCGGCCCTGCCCCCACCTCGGCGTTGAAACGCTGATGCGGGTCGATCCGGATGATCAAATCGTCGAGTTCGGCCAGGGTGCTGACCGTGCCCAGGGCTTGACGCACGGGCTGCCGGACGCTGAAGCCTTTGAGATACCAGGCCATGTGCTTGCGCATGTCACGACAACCCTTCATCTCCCCGTAGTCGGCGCACAGGAGTTCGGCGTGACGGCGCAGCGTCGCGAGCACCGTCGCCAGATCCGGATCCTCGGGGATCGGCGCACCACGGAACGCGGCGACGAGTTGACCGAAGAGCCAGGGACGACCTAGGCATCCGCGACCGATGACCACGCCATCGCAACCGGTCTGCTCCACCATGGCCAGCGCGTCCTGCGCGGTCCAGATGTCCCCATTGCCGAGGACGGGCGTGTCGGGCAGTTCCTCCTTGAGTCGTGCGATGGCCGACCAATCCGCACGTCCGGAGTACATCTGTGCTGCGGTGCGACCATGCAACGACACCCACGCGACACCCGCACGTGCCGCAGTGCGACCTGCGTCCAGGTACGTCAGGTGATCGTCGTCGATGCCCATGCGCATCTTGATCGACACGGGGACACGGCCATCGGCAGACTCGACGACCCGATGGAGGATCTCCGCGAAGAGGTCACGCTTCCAGGGAAGGGCGCTTCCACCACCCTTGCGCGTCACCTTGGGGACGGGGCAGCCGAAGTTCAGATCGACGTGGTCGGCACGGCCCTCGCTCACGATGATGCGCGTGGCCGCGGCCATGACGTGTGGGTCCACGCCATATAGCTGGACGGACCGTGGATTCTCGTCCTCGGCGAACGTGACCATGTCCATCGTCGTGGCGTTGCGCTCCACGAGCGCCCGAGACGTCACCATCTCCGAGACGTAAAGACCCGCACCCTGCTCCCGGCACAGGCGTCGGAACGCGCGATTGGTGATGCCCGCCATGGGCGCGAGCACGACGGGCGGATCGATGACGGTGGAACCCACGCGGAGGACACCGCCGACGGTCGCGACACTCACATTTCATTGTCCCATTGCCTCCGCCGTAGGGCAGACTCCGTCCCGACGAAGGGACAGGCATGACTCAGGAAGCAGTGACCCTGACCGGGAAACGGCGTTGGATCGCGCTCATCTTCCTCGCGCTCGGCGTCTCGATGATCATCCTCGACGCCACGGTGGTCAACGTCGCGATCCCGACGATGATCACGGACCTCGGACTGACCACGACGGATGCCGAATGGGTCAATGCCTCCTACGCCCTGGCCTTCGCATCGCTGCTGATCCTCTTCGGCCGGCTCGCCGATCGCTTTGGACGCAAGCGCCTGTTCATCCTGGGCGTGGTCCTCTTCACCGCGGCCAGCGCGCTCGTCGCTGCCTCCGATGGAGCTGCCGAACTCGTGGGCGCCCGCCTGCTCCAGGGCATCGGCGGCGCGATGATCCTGCCCAGCTCGCTGTCGATCATCAATGCGGTCTTCACCGGCAAGTCACGCGCCGTCGCCTTCGCGGTCTGGGGCGGCACGATCGGCGGCATGGCGGCCCTCGGGCCGCTCGTCGGCGGTTGGCTCACCACCTACGCCTCGTGGCACTGGGCATTCCTCATCAACGTCCCGATCGGCATCATCGTCATCCTGGGAGTCCTCAGCGTCGTGCCGGAAACCCGCGACGTCTTGGGGCGCAAAGGTCTCGACGTGCCCGGAACCCTGCTCGTGACGTTCGGCCTCATCGGCGTGGTCTTCGCGCTCATCGAAGGGCAGCGCTATGGCTGGGTGATCTCCACCCAGGACTTCGTCCTCGGCAGCACGGTGTGGCCGAAGGGTTCGCTCTCGATCGTGCTGGTCTCCGGTCTACTGGGCGTCGCCCTGTTAGTTGCCCTGCTCGTCGTGGAGTCTCGTCGCGTACGCGCCGGCAAGATCGTGGTCCTCGACCTGCGCCTGTTCAAGATCAAGACCTTCGGTGCGGGCAACGCCGTGGCACTCATCGTCAGTCTCGGCGAGTTCGGCCTGCTCTTCGCGCTCCCCCTGTTCCTCCAGGCCACGCGCGGCTACGACGCACTGCAGACCGGCGTGATCCTGCTCGCACTCGCTGTCGGATCGTTCGTCGCCTCCGGTATGGGTGCGCCCCTGTCCCAGCGCATGGGTCCCGTCCGCGTACTGCAGTTGGGCATGCTCCTCGAGGCGATCGGCATCTTCGGCCTGGCGTTCGTGCTCTCCACCACGATTACCGGATGGGGCATGGCACCCTGGCTGTTCATCTACGGCATGGGCGTCGGCTTCGCGACCGCGCAGCTCACCGGCGTGATTCTCTCGGAGATCCCGGTCGCCGAATCCGGACAGGCCAGCGCAGTGCAGTCGACCTCGCGCCAAGTGGGCGCGGCCATTGGCACCGCGATCATCGGCACCACGCTCATCCTGGGGCTGGGCAACGTCGCCACCCAACTCACCGATCGGGGAATCCCGCCCGAGCAGGCGCAGCAGATCTCCGACGTCGTGGCCTCCTCCGCAGGCCAGGCCATTCCGGCACTGGCCAGCCAGCCGGGCGGCGAGGTGATCACCGAGGCAGCCTCGGCCGGATTCGCCCATGCGATCAAACTCGTGGCGCTCGTGGCGGGCGTCTTCGTCGTCCTCGGGCTCCTCGCCAGCCTGCTCCTCCCCCGCAACGCCGCCCGCGTGCTCAGCGAGGGATACGCCCCGCCGGGTGGGTGAAGCCTCGGAGCGACTCCGGACCGTGCTAAAGTTAATGACATTCATTTTCGTTAAGGAGTGTCATGAACAGAGCCGAACTCATCCACGCTGCAGCAGCCTCATCCGGACTACCCGCGAGCACCGTCGATGCCGCCCTCAAGGCGGTGCAGGAAGCGATCACCGGCGCCGTCTCCCGCGGCGAAAAGGTGACCATCCCCGGATTCCTCACCCTGGATGTCGCCCAGCGCGCCGCCCGAACCGGTCGCAACCCGCGTACCGGCGAGGAACTTCAGATCGCCGCCCGCACGGTCGTGCGGATCTCCGCGGGTCAGACCCTCAAGCGCGCCGCCGATGGCTCCTGAATCAGGCGCCGCCGCCTCGACCATCGATCAACGGGGCATCCCCACGAACGCATGCGTGGTGTGCGGATGCAACATCCTGGTCATCCGGGCAGTCTTCGACGATTACGAACTCGCCGGCTATCTGCTCGACGCGGAATGCGCCTGCTGCGGAAGCCCGGTGACAGCGCCGTGTCCGCTTGATCGACCCGAGGAGTACTAGCAGGCGGGGAGGCGATCGGCCAACCAACCCGTGAGCGCATCCATGCCGATTCGCTCCTGCTGCATGGAGTCCCTTTCACGCACCGTCACGGCCGAGTCCTCGAGTGTCTCGAAGTCCACGGTGATGCAGAAAGGCGTGCCGATCTCGTCCTGACGGCGGTAGCGACGGCCGATCGCACCTGCGTCGTCGAAGTCCACGTTCCAGCGCTTGCGCAACTCCTGTGCGAGATCGCGTGCCTTCGGCGACAGGTCGGCGTTGCGCGAGAGGGGGAGGACGGCCGCCTTCACCGGCGCCAGGCGTGGATCCAGACGCAGCACGGTGCGGGTGTCCACCCCGCCCTTGGCGTTGGGTGCCTGGTCCTCGTCATAGGAATCGAGGAGGAAGGCGAGGACGGCCCGGGTGAGCCCGGCCGCCGGTTCGATGACGTAGGGGGTCCACCGCTCATTGGTGTCCTGATCGAAGAAGGACAGGTCCGTTCCGGAGTGTTCCCCGTGGGTGGTGAGGTCGAAGTCGGTGCGGTTGGCGATGCCCTCGAGCTCGGCCCACTCGCTACCGGCGAAGCGGAACCGGTATTCGATGTCGACGGTGCGCTTGGAGTAGTGACTGAGCTTCTCCTGGGGATGCTCGAAGAATCGGAGATTCTCCGGAGTGATCCCCAGGTCCACGTACCAGTCCCAGCGGTTCTTCAGCCAGTACTCGTGCCACTCCTCATCCGTACCGGGCTTGACGAAGAACTCCATCTCCATCTGCTCGAATTCCCGGGTGCGGAAGATGAAGTTGCCCGGAGTGATCTCATTGCGAAAGCTCTTGCCGGTCTGACCGATTCCGAAGGGCGGCTTCTTGCGGGCCGCATTCATGACGTTGAGGTAGTTGACGAAGATTCCCTGGGCCGTCTCGGGACGCAGGTAGTGCACCGCACCGGCATCCTCCACGGGCCCGACCGTGGTGCGCAGCATGCCGTTGAAGTCCTTGGGCTCGGTGAAGTCACCCTTAGTGCCGCAGTTCGTGCAGGTGATGTCAGCGAGACCGTTCGCAGCTTCATGGCCGTGCTTCTCGGCGTAGGACTCGAGCAATTGGTCGGCCCGCCACCGCTTGTGG
Organism: uncultured Bifidobacteriaceae bacterium; assembly: GCA_964495555.1. Classification (GTDB taxonomy): domain Bacteria; phylum Actinomycetota; class Actinomycetes; order S36-B12; family S36-B12; genus VGCC01. Next base: position 10,740 of record CAZBWA010000023.1, read on the forward strand.
CACTTCTTGCACTCGGTCAGCGGGTCGACGAAGGCGTCGACGTGACCGGAGGCGACCCACACCTGCGGGGCCAGGATGATGGAGGAGTCGATGCCGACCACGTCGTCGCGGCCGCGGACCATGTGCTGCCACCACTGGCGGCGCACGTTCTCCTTGAGTTCGACACCGTTGGGGCCGTAGTCCCAGGCGGAGCGTGTGCCCCCGTAGATCTCGGATGAGGGGAAGACGAATCCCCGGCGCTTGCACAGGTTGACGACGGATTCGACACGATCGGCCATCACGCGCTCCTCTCACGGTGAGCGCGGGGGCGCTCCACTCCGGCTGGCTGTCGGCGGACCCCCGAGTCTAGGTGATCACGGTGATTCACCAGTCTCGGGTGACCGGAACGCGGGAGAATGCAGCGTGGCAAAGAAAGGGTCCGCATTCGTGCGGCTCATGATGGAGTTCGACTTCAGTCGAGCCGAGTGGGCTGATGCCGCACGTGGCTCGCTGGTGACGGCCGCGATCTTCCTCGTTTTCGCGCTCACCGGGAACACCGACGACATCCTCCCTCTGTCCCTGGGAGCGGTGCTCGTCGCCGTCGCCGAGTCCGGACTCCCCTTCGGCCGTCGCTGGCGCACGATGTTGTGGACGACGGTGTGGTTGATGGTGGCGCTGCTCGTGGGCGTGGCCGTCTCGGCCTCCCCGCTGCTCACGATTGCCATCACCGTGCCCGTCGCGTTTATCTGCGGAGCTGTCGGTTACCTCGGACCGCGGGCCGCCGTCGCCGGGTTGCTCTCTCTCGTGGTGTTCGCGGCCTACGCAGGGGCTCCGCTTTCGATCGACACCGCGCCGAAGGAGGCGGCCCTGCTGGGCCTGGGTGGCCTGATCCAGACGGTCGTCTGCGTCCTCGTCGGCGTCGTCCGCCACCGCGGATCGCTAGCGGCCCTGGATGAGGTCCACCATGCGCGCCCCACGGTGTTGCGAACGACCCAACAGGCATTTCTTCGACACGGGGTGCGCTTGGCGGTGGTGATGACGGTGGCCACGGCGATTTCCGAGCTCGTGTCGATCCCCCACGCGTACTGGCTCCCCGTAGCCGTGGCCTGGATGACGAGACCCGATCGGGATGGAACGGTCTCCCGCGTGGTGCAGCGTCTCGCGGGGACGGCTCTCGGTGTCGTGATCATCGGGGTACCCGGATGGATCCTCGGGACCGGGCCCACCTTCTTCATCATCTTCGCCCTGATCGGCTCGACCGTCGCGATCGCCTTCGTCTGGGTCAACTACCACATCGGTGTGGCCGGGGTCACGATCTGGCTGCTGGCCATCATCGGCCTCGATGGAGGTCCGCTCGGCGAGGACATCTTCCTGCGCATCGGACTCACCGTGTTCGGAGCGCTCCTCGTCCTCCTCGGGACGTACATCTGGCGCGACCGCACAGTGCACTAACGTGCGCGGGTGACCCCCCGAGGCTGGTTCCTGCTCATCGCGTTGGGCGTCATCTGGGGAATCCCCTACCTGTTCATCAAGATCGCGGTGGAGACCTTCTCGCCGGGGGCGCTCGTCTTCCTCCGCGTGGCCCTCGCCGCGATCATCCTCCTGCCGATCGTCCTGGCCCGTGGCCAATGGCGCTCGCTGCGCGGCCACTGGCGTTGGGTGATCGCATTCGCCCTCGTCGAGATGGCCTTCACGTGGACCGCACTGAACTGGGCGGAGGAGAGGATCACCAGCTCCCTCGCCGCACTGCTCATCGCTCTCGTGCCCCTGGTCACTGCGCTCCTCGCGCGATTCGTCGGCCTCGACGATCGACTGACAGGAAGCCGCGTCGTCGGGCTGGTGATCGGATTCATGGGCGTCGGGATCCTCGTCGGTTTCGATCTCACCGGCGGGGACCTGCCGGTGCTGGCGGCGATGGCCATCGTCGTGCTGGGTTACGCACTCGGTCCGATCCTGGTGGACCGGAAGCTGGGCGAACTGCCCAGCCTCGCGGTCATCGCCGCGGCGATGCTCGTGAACACGATCATCTTCGCCCCGATCGCCGCCCTGACCTGGCCCAGCGAGCCGATTCCGCCCCGCGCATGGATATCCGTGCTGATCCTCGGCGCGATCTGCTCGGCGTTGGCCTTCATAGTCTTCTTCCGACTCATCGCCGAAGTGGGACCCTCGCGCACGACTCTGATCACGTACATCAATCCGGTCGTCGCGGTCATCCTGGGGATCGTGGTGCTGTCCGAGCCGCTGACCCTCGGCATGGTGGCCGCTCTTCCTCTGATCCTCCTCGGGTCCTGGCTCGCCACGCGTCGCGCGCCGGCGATCGAGAGCGAACCGCATGCCTGACCGGCGTGGATGACCCCTCCCAACCCCCGTCACGGACATGATGGAGGTGTGACGGACGAGCAAGAACTAGCCGAGGAAGCGGGCAGCGGAGGCAACCTCGGTTACGAGATCTTCATGGCGGCCCTGTCGATCCTGTCGATCGTGAACCTGGGACTTCTCCTCCTCGTCCGCGATGAGGACCTCAGCGAAGTCATCATGGTGATGAACCTCGTGCTGACCCTCATCTTCCTCATCGACTTCATCGCGCGCTTCATCAAGGCACCCTCCAAGAAGGAGTACATGGGACGCGGCGCAGGGTGGGCGGACCTCATCTCCGCGCTGCCCTTCGAGCAGACCAACATCCTGCGACTCTTCCGCCTGATCCGCGTCTACCGACTGCTCAAGACCTACGGGATGAAGGGAGTCGGACAGGCCCTGGTGCGCGAGCGGGCGGAGACCGCCCTGCTCATGCTGCTGCTCATCGGCATGCTCGTCCTCGAGTTCGGGAGCCTGGAGATGCTCCGTCTCGAACAGAACGTCCCCGGAGCCAACATCACCACGGCATCCGACGCCCTCTGGTACGTGATCGTGACGATGGCAACCGTCGGCTACGGAGACGAATACCCCATCACGGATCCCGGTCGAATCATGGGGACGTTCATCATCATCGTGGGCGTGGGCATCTTCGGGACCCTGACCGGCTACTTGGCGAACCTGTTCCTCTCCCCGATGCGACGCCGGGCCGCACGTGCGGACTCCCTCGAGGACCGCTACCAACAACTCCAGTCCCTCGCCGCACAGCAGCAGCGGGCACTCGACGAGATCGGCGAGATCCTCCGTCGCAAATCCACATAGGTGCGACCCAGAGCTGCGTCCAGCAGGAGGTCCAGGGGGAGAATGACACCCATGGCACGACTCTCACGCGTGATCGCATGCGCGGCCGCGCTCGGATGCTTCCTCTCCCCCACCGCCCTGGCCGCAGACGCACCACCTCTGGCCACCGCGAGCGCGAGCGTGACCCTCCAGGGCTACCCGGCAATGGTCGCGTCGAGCGGCACGGCGGCTTTCGTCGCGGCCGATGCCGCCACAGGACGGGGACCGGGGACGTTGTCCATCATCGATGGCAACACCGCCACAGTTACCCGCACTGTCCCCATCGGCCCCGGGCCCATGGGGCTGGCCGTCACCCCCGACGGTCGACGCGTGGTGACAACGAGCTGGCAAGAGAAAGCCGCGCGCATCATGGATGGACGTTCCGGCGCGTTGATCGCGAAAGTGCCGGTCGGAGGTCAAGCCGATGCCGTCACCATCGGCCCCAAGGGAACGTCAGCGTTCGTCTACGTCATCGACAAGGGCTACGTCGCCAAGATCGATCTGCGGTCCACCACGGTCAAGGGCCGCTACCCACTCACGGGCTGCAGGAAGGAGCAGCCCGTTGGCATGGCGGTGACCCCGGACAGCACGATGCTGCTCATCTCGTGCGACGAAACCGGTGTGATTCTGATGAGTACCGCTACCGGGCGTGTTGTGAAGACCCTGGGCAACGTGGCGGGAGGAGGGGCCCCCGTGTTCAGCCCTGACGGGAGCCTCGCGTATGTCGGGGCTTCGGCCTACGTCACCGTCATCGATATCGGAGCCCGACGCGTGATCGGCGATTCCACGCTGATCCAGAAGGGTGACGGCGGCATCGATGGAGTCGACTCCCCCATGAGTCTCGCTGTCGCACCCGACGGTTCCGCGGTCTATGCCGTCATGCCGGAGGTCGGGCAGATCTCCGTCCTCGATCCGAGGACGGGCGCGCAGGTAAGCCGGATCGCCATCGGTGGGAAAACGCTGGTGGGCGCGACCGCCGCGATCATGGGACCCGGGGGCCGATTGTCCGTGGTCGCGCGATCAGGGCTACTCAGCATCGATCCGGCCACGAACGCCGTCGTCGGCACCGATCCCATCACGCCCCCGGGATCGGGACCCTCCGTGAATCTGCTGACTCCCGTACTCCTCGACGGATCCCGCGTAGCGATCACATGGGCCACCGTCGACGGTGATAACGCTCTCGCGGGATCGGGGATGACGATCCTGACTGTGCCGTGAACGACCGGTGGAGCTGAGGGGATTCGAACCCCTGACCCCCTCCATGCCATGGAGGTGCGCTACCAACTGCGCTACAGCCCCGGTGGGACACGGCAGCATACCTGAGCGGCGATTAGCGGTCGTCGGCCAAGGCCGGTTGCGGCAAGGAACCTGCGTTGTACTCCTGGAGTCGCCATCCCGACGAGTCCTCGCGCAGCACCGACCACGCGCAGTTGCTCAACACGCCGAGGCAGGACCAGTGGTCGGTGGGGAGCCCGAGAAGCGACGCAATCGCGGCACGCGCGGCTCCGCCGTGCGTGGCGACGATCAATGTTCCACCCTCCGGGACCTCGTCCAGCTCACGCAGGATCGTGCGCACCATGCGTTCGGCCACTTCCACGCGTGACTCTCCACCGCCGGGGCGCACATGGGAGTCCCACGCCCACTTCGCGAAGTCCTCGCCGTGATCGCGGACCAGGTCGGCCCGGACCAGCCCCTCCCACGTGCCCGCGAAGGTTTCGCGAAGGTCGGCATGCGGCAGCACGTCCAGGTCGACGAGATCGGCCAGCATCTGGGCGGTGACGGATGCGCGCTGGAGGTCCGAGGCGATGATGCGGCTGGGCTGCAGATGTTGCAGGAACTGCGCCGCCATGCGCGCCTGTTCCATGCCCACGTCATCGAGCGGGACGTCGGTCTGTCCCTGAAATCTCTGCTCGGCATTCCAGGACGTGCGGCCGTGGCGCCACAGGACGATGCGCCGATGGGATGCCATCAGCGGCCCGAGGTGACTGACGGGGGCAGCGGCACGGACGGACAGTCCTTCCACAACCGCTCGATCGCGTAGTGGATGCGCTCCTCGGCGAGTTGCACGTGGACGACGATGTCGCCGTAGTCCAGGAGCACCCACCGACTCTCCTGCTCCCCCTCGCGGCGTAGGGGCTTGGCACCGAGATGGTGCAGGCGCTCCTCGACCGCATCGACGATGGCCCGGACCTGACGCTCATTGGCCGCCGAGCACAACACGAACGCATCGGTGATGACCAACTGACCGCTCACGTCGAGGACCACGATGTCCGTCGCCAACTTGTCGGCCGCCGCTTCTGCCGCGGCGATCGCCAGAGCCACCGCCTCGTCACTCGCTGCCATCGTGCGCCTCGCCTTCTGTCATCGGTAGAGGTGGTGCTTGTCGATCCAGAGCGCCACGCCCTCGGGGACCAGGTAGTCGATGGGCGCACCCTCGTGGACGCGCTGGCGGATATCGGTGCTCGAGATCGCCAGGGCGGGCACTTCCACCAGGGTCGCCGCACCCTGCGGCAACCCTGGATCGCTGAGCGTGTGGCCGGGCCGGGTGACCCCGACCAGGTGCGCGCGGGCCAGGATCCCGTCCGGGTCGTGCCACCCCACGATGTCCGCCAGGGCATCTGCGCCGGTGATGAAGAACCACTCGGCATCCTCACCGACATGCGCCGTGGAGAACGCGGCCTGGAGATCACGCAAGGTGTCCACGGTGTAGGTGGGACCCTCGCGATCGATGTCGACGCGCGACACCTCGAAGCGTGGATCGGAGGCCGTGGCGATCACCGTCATCAGGTAGCGGTCCTCCGCGGAGGCCACACCCTCCTGGGCCTTATGCCAGGGGACACCGGTCGGGGCGAAGATGACCCTTCCGAGGTCGAATCGATGGGCCACCTCGGACGCCGCCACCAGGTGACCGTGGTGGATGGGGTTGAAGGTGCCCCCCATCACCCCGATGCGATGACGCATGGGCGAGGAATCAGCGATCGACCTTGATCATCATCGTGATGATCAGGAGGAGCCCGAGGATCCCGAAGGTGACGAGCCCGAACACGTAGGGCGAGACCTGCCCACCGTGCTCCCCCGCCTCGCTCGCGGCTACCGCTGCGTCGACCCAGTTCATGATGCCTCCTCGACTCCCCAGCCTATCCTCACGTGCGGATGTGGCCGTCCCCCGTGACGATGAACGTGGTGGTGGTCAATTCGGTCAGACCCATCGGGCCGCGGGCGTGCAGCTTCTGGGTGCTGATTCCGATCTCGGCACCGAACCCGAACTCCCCTCCATCGGTGAAACGCGTCGACGCGTTCACCATGACCGCTGCGGAGTCGACGTTAGCGATGAAGTACTGGGCCGCGGACTGGCTGTCCGTGACGATCGCCTCGGTATGACCCGAAGACCAGCGCTGGATGTGCGCGAGGGCGGCATCGATGTCGTCGACGATGCCGGCCGCCAGATCGAGGGAGTAGTACTCGGCCGCCCAATCGTCGTCGGTGACCTCCGCGAAGGGGATCCCCGCGGACGTCGCGTGGAGGGCGAACCTGTCATCTCCGTGGATGGTCACTCCGGCCTCCCGCAGCGCGGCCAAGAGACGCGGGAGGAAGGCGTCGGCGATGGCCGCGTGGACCAGGAGGGTCTCGGCGGCGTTGCAGACGCTCACCCGCTGGGCCTTGCTGTTCAGCACGATGGCCACGGCCTTGTCGAGGTCGGCGTCACGATCGACGTACACGTGGCAGTTGCCCACCCCAGTCTCGATGACCGGCACGCTGGAGTTCTCCACGACGCTGCGGATGAGGGACTCCCCGCCGCGCGGGATCAGGACGTCGACCATGCCGCGCGCGGTCATGAGGTGCTTCACGGACTCGTGCGAGTCACCGGGCACGAGCTGAATCGCATCTGCGGGAAGGCCGCAGCCGACCAGGGCCTCGCGCATCACGTCGGTGAGCACGGCGTTGCTGGCGGCGGCGGATGAGGAACCGCGCAGGAGCGCAGCGTTCCCGCTCTTCAGGCACAAGCCGGCGGCATCCACCGTCACATTGGGCCGGGCCTCGTAGATCATGCCCACGACACCCAGGGGTACCCGCACCTGACGGATCTGCAGGCCGTTGGGGACGGTGTACCCGCGCACGACCTCCCCGACCGGATCCGGGAGGGCCGCCACCTCGCGCAGTGCGTCCGCGATGGCCCGCACGCGTTCGGGCGTGAGGGTGAGGCGATCGATGATCGCGTCGGATGTGCCGTTCCCCCGAGCGCGGTCGACGTCCTCGGCGTTTGCGGCGACGATGCGATCGGTGCTCGCCACGAGCGCATCGGCCATGGCATGGAGCGCGGCGTCCTTGGCGTTGCGGTTCAGGGTGCGCACCACCCGGCTCGCGACCCGCGCGCGTCGGGCGCAGGCCAGCACTTCCTCGCGGTCGTCCATGGGGGAAGCCTACGGGGCTACAGCGGGGTGATCCGTCCTCCCGCGAGGCGCAGGCCGGCGTCACGCTCACCGCGGTGGCGCATCGTGGCCCGATCGACCACCTCGACGCCCACCACATGCCATCCGGGCAGGCCCGCCGCCTCGGCGTTCATCTGCCAGACCCGGGAGGCCAGGTCGATCGCGGTCGCGAGGTTCTCCGCCTCCTCCCAGTAGCGGATCTCAGCGCGGTCGGTGGCATAGCGCGCGTCCATCAGGAACGGATGGCGCTCGCTCAGCCGCTGCAGGGAGGACAGCACCGTCTCCGCTTCGTGCGCCTTCCCGGCGACGGTGAGGGTCACATGCCACATGTGCTCAGGATCGTGCGCCGGAGGAAGCACACGCAGCGGGCTGGTCTCCTGACTCACGCCCACCTCCTACAACCCGCGGATCACCACCAGGTCGTCACGGTGGACGACCTCCCGCTCGTATTCCGGTCCGCGTTCGCGAGCCAGATCGCGAGTGGATCGCCCCAGAAGCGAAGGCAACTCACTCGAGTCAAAGTTGATCAGACCCCGGGCGACGGTGTCCCCGTTTTGATCCACCAGGTCCACCGGATCGCCGGCGAAGAACGTCCCGTTGACCCCAGTGATACCCGCCGGCAACAGGGACAACCGGCGTTCCACGACCGCTTCCACTGCACCCGCGTCGAGGACCACCGAACCCGTGGGAGTGGTGGCATGCGCCAACCACAGCAATCGGGTCGATGTGCGGGACCCCGTGGGATGGAAGAGGGTGCCGACGTGCGCCGATCCGAGGGCAGCCTCGGCGTCGGATGTCGCGGCCACCAGAGTAGGTATGCCCGCGGAAGCCGCGATGCGCGCCGCCTGAACTTTCGAGGTCATGCCCCCGAGACCGACCCCCGCAGCACCCACCCCACCGATCGCAACGGACTCCAGATCCGCCGGGGAGACGACCTCCTCGATGAGCCGCGCGTCCCCGCGCTCCGGTGGGCCGTCGTAGAGGCCGGCGACATCGGACAGGAGGATCACCGCGTCCGCCTGAACCACGTGTGCGACGAGCGCGGCGAGGCGATCGTTGTCGCCGACGCGGATCTCATCGGTGGCGACCGTGTCGTTCTCGTTGACGATCGGCACGATGCCCAGTTCAAGGAGACGGGAGAACGTCCGTTGCGCATTGCGGTAGTGATTGCGACGGGTGACGTCGTCCGAGGTCAGCAACACCTGACCCACGGTGAAGCCGTGTTCGGCGAACGCGGCCGTGTAGTGCGCGATGAGCAGGCCCTGACCCACGCTGGCCGCGGCCTGCTGGGTCGCGAGATCGCGAGGTCGCGTACGCAAACCAAGGGACGGCATTCCCGTGGCGATCGCACCACTCGACACCAGGATGACGCTCGTGCCCCGCGCACGGCGCTGCGCGACGACATCGACGAGGGCTCTGAGGCGCGCGGGATCCAACTCCCCGTCCTGGGTGAGCGAGGACGAGCCCACCTTGACCACGAGACGCGGGGCCTGCGCGATCGCGGCGCGCAATTCCTCACCCGAGGTCATCGTCATCCCCTTCGTCGACGAGGTCACGCGCACGAACGTCGAGTCGTGCATCGGTCCCCCGCGGACCCTGCGTCGGGACCGCGCCGATCGTCGGATACCAATCGAACACCACCGCATTGTCGTCCGGACCGACGCGGACCTCGCTGCCCGGCTGCGCACCGTTGCGGACGAGTTCCTCCTCGACTCCGAGGCGCGCCAGGCGGTCACCGAGATATCCCACGGCCTCGTCGTTGCTGAAGTCGGTCTGCCGCACCCAGCGTTCGGGCCGGGCACCGCGCACCCGGAAGGCCTCCCCCTCGCGGGTGACGGTGAACCCCTGGTCGTCGACGGGACGGATGACGATGCGCGGGACGCTCGGCTCGATGGTCTCCGAGCGCGTCAGCTGCACCCGCTCGGCGAGGGCGAAGGACAGGGGACGCAGACCCTCGTGGGTCGCCGCGGACACCGCGAACACCGGGTAGCCGCGCTCGATGAGCGCCGGGGTGACCAGTTCAGCCATCGTGCGGCCGTCGGGCACATCGATCTTGTTGAGCACCACCACGCGTGGGCGATCCTGCAGCCCGCCGTACGCGGCGAGCTCGGCCTCGATGACGTCGAGATCCGCGACGGGATCGCGACCGGGCTCCAGGGTGGCGCAGTCGATGACGTGCGCCAGCACCAGGCACCGCTCCACATGGCGCAGGAACTCCAGGCCGAGGCCCTTGCCCTGGCTCGCCCCGGGAATGAGACCGGGGACATCGGCGATCGTGTAGACGACATCGCCCGCCGTGACCACACCGAGGTTGGGCACGAGAGTGGTGAAGGGGTAGTCCGCGATCTTCGGTCGTGCCGCCGACATCGCGGCGATCAGACTCGACTTGCCGGCACTCGGGTATCCGACGAGGGCGACGTCGGCGACGGTCTTGAGTTCGAGAATGACCTCGCGCTGCTCCCCCGGCTCGCCGAGCAGGGCGAAGCCCGGCGCCTTGCGGCGCTGGGAAGCGAGCGCGGCATTGCCCAGCCCCCCGCGACCCCCCTGCGCGATGACGTACTGCGCACCGGCGCCCACGAGGTCGGCGAGAACCTCACCGGAGACCGTGGTCACCTGGGTGCCCGAGGGGACGCGGAGCACGACGTCGTCACCCTCGGCGCCATTGCGATGGTCGCCCTGACCGGGACGCCCATTGCCACCGGAGCGGTGCGGCGACCGGTGGAACTCCAGCAACGTGGTGACCTGCGGATCGACCACGGCCACGACGTCACCGCCGCGGCCGCCGTTACCGCCGTCGGGACCACCGAGCGGCTTGAACTTCTCTCGGTGGACGGATGCGCAGCCGTTGCCGCCGTTGCCGGCCTTGGCATGGATGAGGACGCGATCGACGAACGTGGTCATCGCATTACCTCCCTGTCCTCCACATGCAAAAGGGCGGGTCAGCGGACCCGCCCTCGCATGATCGACGCGTCTCCTAGGAGACCGCCACGATGTTCACGACGCGGCGTCCGCGGTGGGTGCCGAACTCGACAGTTCCGGCGGCGAGGGCGAAGAGGGTGTCATCCCCGCCACGACCCACGTTGGTGCCCGGGTGGAAGTGGGTCCCACGCTGACGCACGATGATCTCGCCCGCGTTCACTTCCTGACCGGCGAAGCGCTTCACGCCCAGACGCTGGGCGTTGCTGTCGCGTCCGTTTCGGGTGCTCGATGCACCTTTCTTATGAGCCATGGCTTCTCCTACTTACCCGTGCTGATGCCGGTGACGCGCACGGCCGTCAATTCCTGACGATGGCCCATGCGCTTGCGGTAGCCGGTCTTGTTCTTGTACTTGAGGATGTCGATCTTGGGGCCGCGACGGTGGTCGACGATCTCGGCCGTGACCTTCACCTTGGACAGCGCCGCCGCATCGGACGTGACGTTCGCTCCGTCCACGACGAGGAGGGCATCCAGGGACACCGAGCCGCCGGGCTCACCGACGACGCGGTCCATCACGACGAGGTCGCCAACGGCGACCTTCTCCTGCCGTCCACCTGCACGAACGATGGCGTACACGATCCACTCCAGAGTTCCGGGGAGCCCCGCACGGGGCGCGAGGGGAAAGACTACGGCAGCACGAGGGGCGCTGTCACATCGCCCCCTTAGGAGGCGGGCTCCACGACGGGCTCCGCCTCGACCTCGGTCGGGGTGTCGCCCCCCTCCTCGGCCGACTTGGACAGCGCCCGGGCGGCCACCTCGGCGGGGTCGATGACCCCGGCCGGTTTGCGCCCCCGCGGACTGTGGTCGTGGTGGTCCAGGGAGACCCGGACGCCGCGGCCATTGCAGTGGTCGCAGGCCTCGGAGAAGGACTCCAGGAGCCCCGAGCCGATGCGCTTGCGCGTCATCTGCACGAGACCCAGGGAGGTCACCTCCGCCACCTGGTGCTTGGTGCGGTCCCGGCCCAGGCACTCCACGAGGCGTCGCAACACGAGATCGCGGTTGCTCTCGAGCACCATGTCGATGAAGTCGACGACGATGATGCCGCCGATGTCGCGCAACCGCAGCTGGCGCACGATCTCCTCTGCGGCCTCGAGGTTGTTCTTGGTCACGGTCTGCTCGAGGTTCCCGCCCTGGCCGGTGAACTTCCCCGTGTTGACGTCGATGACGGTCATCGCCTCGGTGCGGTCGATGACGAGGGAGCCACCGGAGGGCAGCCACACCTTGCGGTCGAGCGCCTTGAGCAGTTGCTCGTCGATGCGGTACTCGGCGAACACGTCCTTGTCCTGCACCCAGTGCTCGAGTCGCTCGTGCAGATCGGGCGCCACGGCGCTGATGTAGGCATCGATGGTGGTCCAGGCGCCGTCACCCGAGACGACCAACCTCGAGACGTCCTCATTGAAGATGTCACGGACGACCTTGATGGACAGATCGGGCTCGCTGTAGAGCAGCTCCGGTGGTGAGGCCTTCTTGGCCGCATCCGTGATGTCCGTCCACAGTGCCTGCAGACGCTCGACGTCGGCCTCGAGTGCGTCCTCGGCAGCGCCCTCGGCTGCGGTGCGCACGATGACGCCGGCATCCTCGGGCATGACGCGCTTGAGGATGCTCTTGAGTCGCGACCGCTCGGTGTCGGGGAGTTTGCGACTGATGCCGGTCATCGACCCATCGGGTACGTAGACCAGGAAGCGTCCGGGCAGGGAGATCTGACTGGTGAGTCGTGCGCCCTTCTGACCGACCGGATCCTTGGTGACCTGCACCATGACCGGATCGCCGGACTTGAGGGCGAACTCGATCCGCTTGGGCTGACCCTCGAGACCGGCCGCGTCCCAATTGACCTCGCCCGCGTAGAGCACGGCATTGCGTCCGCGACCGATGTCGACGAACGCCGCCTCCATACTCGGCAGCACGTTCTGCACCCGTCCGAGGTAGACGTTGCCCACCATCGAGGACTGCGAACCGCGCGTGACGTAGTGCTCGACGAGCACGCCGTCCTCGAGCACCGCGATCTGGATCCGCTCGGGGTTCTGGCGGACCACCATCACGCGGTCCACCGACTCTCGCCGTGCGAGGAACTCGGACTCAGTCAGGATCGGGGCACGGCGACGCCCGGCCTCACGGCCCTCACGGCGCCGCTGCTTCTTCGCCTCGAGCCGCGTGGAGCCGCGCAGGGACTCCTCCGACTTGCGCCGGGGCTCGCGGACCTTGACGACGGTGTTCGGCGGATCGTCCGGGGACGGCTCGGAATCCCCGTCGCTCCCGCGGCGCCGGCGACGCCGGCGGCGGCGACCACTCGGGGATCCGTCTCCGTCGTCATCGCCATCGGCGGAGTCCTCGGACTCCTCCGACTCGGTCTCGACAGCCTCGGTCGCACCCTCGTCGTCGGTGCGGCGCTTACGGCCCCGACCCCCACGACGACGTCGCTTCTGCTCGGCGGTCTCCTCCGCTGTCTCCGCCGAGGCGGCCGCTGCGGCCGCAGCGGCGGCCTGGAAGATCACCGACGGTGGCCGACGCTCCGCCTCCTCGGCGGCATCGGGAGCCGGCGCGGCCTTCTTACGGGTGCGCTTGGGCTTCTCCTCCGCCGGTGCGTCCACGGGCGGACCCGAGGGACGGACTGCCGCACGTCTCGTGCGCTTCTTAGGCGTAGTCGCCTCTTCCTTTTCGACCATCGGTCGTACTCCTCAATGGGGCGGCGAACCGCCTCTCGCAAGCCTGTGGTGGTGCCGGTGCGCGCTAGTGCTGCGATGCCGACTCCGCGACGATGTCCGGCGC